>NZ_JBEZNU010000020.1:3361-142042 GCF_040653375.1 Streptomyces sp. NPDC047974 | reverse complement strand
CCCAGGAGTCGATCTTGCCGGTGTCGGCGTTGGCGTTGTCCGTCACGCGGAGCTTCCACGTGCCGTTGGCGACCTCGGAGGAGGCGTTCACGGTGTAGGTGGTGTTGATGTTGTCGGCGCTGCCGCCGGTGCCGAAGGCCTTGAGCGTGTAGGCGCTGCCGTCGGGGGCGATCAGCTGGACCTGGAGGTCGCCGATGTAGGTGTGGACGATGTTCACCGGGACCTGGAGGGCCGAGGGGGCGTTGCCGGAGACGCCGCTGACGGTGACCGGGGACTCGACGGTCGCGTTGTCGGCGATGGCGAAGTCGGCGGTGTTCTCGAACTTCGGCCCGGGCGGCGGGGTGGTGCCGCCGCCGCCGACGAAGAGCAGCTTGTTCGGGGAGCCGGTGCCGGGGCTGGTGACGACGTTCGGGGTGGCGGCGGTGGTGAGGGCCGTGGAGACCTGCGCCGGGGTGGAGGTCGGGTTGTCGGCGAGGTAGACGGCGGCGGCGCCGGCCACGTGGGGGGTGGCCATCGAGGTGCCGGAGATGGTGTTGGTGGCGGTGTCGCTGGTGTTCCAGGACGACTTGATGGAGGAGCCCGGGGCGAAGATGTCCAGGACGCTGCCGTAGTTGGAGAAGCTGGAGCGGGCGTCGGTGCTGGTCGTGGAGCCGACCGTGATCGCCTCGGTGACGCGCGCCGGGGAGTAGTTCGAGGCGTTGGAGCTGTCGTTGCCCGCCGCGACCGCGTAGGTGATGCCGGCCGCGATGGAGTTGCGGACGGCCTGGTCGAGGACGGTGTCGACGCCGCCGCCGAGGCTCATGTTGGCGACGGCCGGCTTGACGGCGTTCTGCGTCACCCAGTCGATGCCGGCGACGACCTGGTCGGTGGTGCCGGAGCCGTTGTTGTCGAGGACGCGGACGCCGACGATCTTCGCCTTCTTGGCGACGCCGTAGGAGGAGCCCGCGACCGTGCCGGCGACGTGGGTGCCGTGGCCGTGGCCGTCCTGGGCGGTGTTGTCGTTGTCGATGGCGTCGTAGCCGTTGGAGGCGCGGCCGCCGAAGTCGCTGTGGCTGATGCGGACGCCGGTGTCGATGATGTACGCCGTGACGCCCTGGCCCGCGGTGTCCGGGTAGGTGTAGCTCTGGTTCAGCGGGAGGGCCTTCTGGTCGATCCGGTCCAGGCCCCAGGACGGCGGGGAGGGCTGGGTGCCGTCGATCGTGAAGACGCGGTTCTGGACGACGGACTTCACGGCCGGGTCGGCGGCGAGCTTCTTCGCCTGCGCCTCGGAGACCTCGATCGCGTAGCCGTTCACCGCCGAGGTGTACGTGCGCTTGATCTTGGCGCCGAACTTGCCGGGCACCGCGCGGCCCTCGGCGGTCTCGGCCGGGGCGGACTCTTCGAGGGTCACGATGTAGCTGCCCGGGATGGTGCCTTCGGCCCCGGCGTTCTCGATGACGCCCTCCGCGGCGGCCGGCGCGGCCGTGGCGGGAAGGGCGGAGAGCGAACCGAGGGCCAGCGCCGCGACGGCTATGGCCGCGGCGGTGCTGATCCGGCGACGCGATGCGCGCATCACTGCCATGTGAGGTGTCCTCCTCGTGGGGGGTGCTCCCGTGGGGAGGGAGCCGAGTGACCTTCACTCACGACAGGGACATGACAAGACCGTCTCCGGTCCGACGCGGGACCTCCCGGCCCCGGCCGCCCTGCCGTCGCCGAAAGATTGACCGATCCATAGGAATCCCGCAAGAGGACTCACGGCACGGCAACTCCCGTGCCACAGCCCCGACATGACCGATCAGTAGCCTCCGGAGGACCGCTCCCCGGCCCCCACCTGCGAACCTCCCCGGCCCGTCCGCCATCCGCCGACCCCCGCGAAAACCACGGGAATTCATCGTGCCGACACAGCCGGCACACGGGGAACGGGCCCGTCCCCGATCCCCCGGGAGACGGGCCCGTCGTCCGCGGTGCGCCGCGGGCCGGTCAGAAGTCGTCGGCGCCGTTGCGGAGTTCGTGCGTCCAGTACCCGGTCTTCGCCACGGCCTCGCCGACGGCGAGTCCGCCCGCCGGGGCGGCCACGACGACGCTGCCCTCGGCCGGGCCGTCGGCCGCGAAGAGGTTCACGTTGAACTCCTTCACCACCTTGTTGTCCTCGTGGACCCCGCCATTGGCGACCCGCACGTTGGCGTACGCGGGCGCGCCCGGCTCCAGGACCACCGGGGCGGCCGGCTTGCTCGACGGGACCGCCGGCACGTCCTTGGCCGTCTGGATCTCGCCGAAGGCGAGGAGCGGGTACTCGAGGAGGCGGCAGGCGCGGGCCGAGGTGTTGGTGGCGGTGAGGACGATGTGCTCGGTGGGCACCTCGTCGGCCTTCTTCGCGGTGATCCTGACGTCGCCGTGGGCACAGACCGGGGCCTTGGCGTCGGCGGCGGCCGGGGTGCCCTGCGCGGTGGCGCCCGCCGTCCCCTTCCCGGCGGCGGGAGCCGCGGAGGAGCCGGCGGAGGCGTCGGTCGAGGAGCCGGACGAACCGGCGGGCGCCGCGCTCTCCGTCGCCCCGCCGGTGCCCGTGGTCCCGGTCGCCGCCGGTGCGCCGGTCGTGGTCGTCGCGCTGCCCGCGTCCTTCGCGCCGTCGTCACCGCCGCAGGCCGTCAGGCCGAGCGAGACGGCCGCGACGGCGGCGACGAGAAGGGCGGTCCTGCCGGTGGTCCTGCCGGTGGTGGTACGCATGTCGGTGTTTCCCCCGTGTTCGGTGAAGCGTGTCGCGTCGAGCGGTCGGTGGTGCGGTGTCCACCCTCCCGTCGCGCACTGCCGTCCCGCTTGCGTACGGCTAACGCCCGCCGCTAACGCCCCGCCGCGAGGCGCGCGAGGCGCTCCGCCGCCCGCGCCGAACCCTCCGGGAAGCCGGCCGCCTCGGCATCGGCGGCGGCACGTTCCAGCTGGTGGGCGGCCTCCTCGACCCGTCCGATGCCGGCCAGCGCCTCGCCCCGCACGATCCGCAGCTGGGCCTGGACGACGACCGCGTCGGGCGCGACGAGTTCCCCCGCGCGAAGCACGTGCGCCAGCGCCTGCTCGTACTCCCCCGCCCGCAGGCAGTGCCCGGCGAGGTGCTGGAGGGCGAGGACCTGGGTGGAGGGGTGTCCGGTCCGGTCGGCGAGCGCGACCGCCCGCGCCATCAGCACACGGGCCCGGCCGTACTCCCCGGTGGCGTCGAGGACGGCCGCGTGGTTGACGACGGCGATGGCCTCGCTGATCGCGTCCCCGGCGAGGGCGGCGAGCCCGGGCGCCCGCTCCAGGTGGATCAGCGCCTCCGCGTCCCGCCCCTCCTCGTGGAGGATCCAGCCGAGCAGCGCCCGCGTCCGGGACTGCGCGTCGGGGTCGCCGGCCGCCTCGGCGGAGGCGAGCCCGGCCTCCAGGAGCGGGGTCCAGCCGTCCTGGAGCCGCATCAGCATCAGCGGCCAGGCCACGAGCGCCAGCCGCCAGGCCCGGTCGTGCAGGCCGAGGGCGGCGGAGGCGGCCACGGCCCCCTCCAGTGCGGGGCGTTCGGCGACGTACCAGTCGAGGGCGGCGGCGCGGCCCTCGAACTCCGGGACCGCGGCGGGCCTGCGCGCGTCGGCGGGCAGGGCGTAGCAGGGCTGGGAGCCGGGTTCGGCGGCGGCGTCGGCGGCGAGGCCCGCGTACAGGTAGTGGTCGAGGAGGCGGCGCAGCCCCTCCTGGTCGGCCTGCGGGGCGAGGCCGCGGGCGTAGAGGCGTACGAGGTCGTGCGGGGTCCAGCGGCCGGGCACCGCCTCGGTGAGGAGGTGGGCGGCGGCGAGCCGTTCGAGGTCGGCGGCGGCCCGGGCGGGGGTGGTGCCGGTGAGCGCGGCGGCGGCGAAGTGGTCCAGGTCGGAGCCGGTGTGCAGACCGAGGGCGCGGAAGGCGCGGGCGGCGGACTCGGGGAGCTGCTGCACGGTGAGCCGCAGCGCGGCCGAGACGCCGACGTCCTCGACGTCGAGGAGCGCGAGCCGCCCCTGCTCGCAGGCGAGTTCGCCGACCATCGCGACGAGCGAGCGGCCCGGGCGTTCGGCGAGCCGGGCGGCCGTCACCCGCAGGGCGAGCGGCAGCCCGTCGCAGAGTCGGGCGAGCCGCTCGGCGGCCTCCGGCTCGGCGGTGACCCGGTCCTCCCCGAGCACGGTCGCGAGGAGGGCGGTCGCGGCGGCCGTCGGCAGCTGCCGCAGCGGCACGGGCCGGGCGGCGTCGGAGGCGATGAGCCCGCCGAGCCGGTCCCGGCTGGTCACCACGGTCACGCAGCCGTCACCGCCCGGCAGCAGCGGCCTGACCTGCTCCGAGGAGCGGGCGTTGTCGAGGACGACGAGCATCCGGCGGCCCGCGGTGAGGCTGCGGAAGAGCGCCCCGCGCCCCACCGCCGTCTCCGGCACCCGCTGCTGCGGCACGCCGAGCGCGAGCAGGAACTCGCGGAGCACCACCCCGGTCTCGGGCGCCGGGGTGTCGCTGAAGCCGCGCAGGTCGGCGAAGAGCCGCCCGTCGGGGAAGGCGGTCCGCCGCCGGTGCGCCCAGTCCACGGCGAAGGCGGTCTTGCCGACCCCGGCGGGCCCGGTGACCAGGCAGACCGGCCCGTCGCCGCCGCCGGCCGCCCGGTCGAGCTGCCCGGCCTCGGCCTCCCGCCCGGTGAAGCCGCGCGGGGCCCTGGGCAGCAGTTCCGGTACCGGGGCGGGCTCGGGCACCGGCGGCTCGGCCGGCGGCGGGCCGGGGGCCGGGGCGGGCGCCGGGACGAGGACCGCCCCCGCGTCCCGCAGCAGCTCCGTGTACGTGTCGGCGAGCGCGGCGCCCGGGTCCACGCCCAGCTCCTCGGCGAGCAGCCGGCGGGTGCGGTGGTACCAGTCGAGGGCGTCGGAGCGGCGCCCGGCGCGGGCGAGGGCCGTCATGAGCGCGGCGGCCAGCGACTCGCGCAGCGGGTGCGCGACGGCCTCGGTCCGCAGGACGGCGGCGGCCCGGCCGTGCTCGCCCAGCGTCCCGTACGCCTCCGCCAGCGCCTCCACGGAGGAGAGCCGAAGCTCCTCCAGGGCGGTGGCGGCGGCCTCCAGGGGTCCGCTCGGGACGGTGCCGGTGAGCGCGGGCCCCTGCCAGTACGACAGTGCCTCGCGCAGCATCCGTACGGTGTCGGCGGCGTTCCGCTGCGCGCCCGCGAGCCCCACCAGTTCCTCGAACCGGTGGGCGTCGACCAGCGATTCGGGCATCCGCAGCAGATAGGCGGAGCCCTGTGTGGTGAGCTCCACGCCGTACGCCTCGGCGCCGTGCGCGGCGAGCAGCGACCGCAGCCGGGAGACGTGCCCCTGGAGCACCGTCTTGGCGTGGGTCGGAGGCTCGTCCTCCCACAGCGCGTCCATCAGCCCGGTCACGTTCACGGCCGTGTTGGGGCGCAGCAGCAGCGCGGCCAGCAGGCTGGTCCGCTTGGCCGGTCCCGGGGCGACGTCGCCGCCCTCCGTCACGACCGCGACGGATCCGAGCAGCCGGAACTCCACCCGTACCTCCGCGTCCGATTCCCCCGCTGCCCCCGGCAGCCGAGGATACGCGGCTCCGCGCCCCCGACCTGCATCGATCCCACCACGGAACCGGTATTCGGCCGAAACCGGCGGGCGGCGGGGCCCGGGGTTCAGTCCTCGATCACCGGATTGCACGGCGACAGGAACGGGTCGAGGCGCTCCTCGACGAGGCCCCGGCGCAGGACGCGCACCCGGAAGGCGTTGTCGGCGTTGGGGATGTCGCCCTCGTCGGAGCGGTCGTGGAGCAGGCCCCACGAGCCGGGGAAGCGGCGGGCGATGTACGTCACCAGCGCGTCCAGCTCGGCGGCCTCCCGGCCGAGGTGGTTGGTCTGCCCGGCGGCGGTGACGACGGGCAGGCCGTTGAGGACGTCGAGGGTGACCCGGCAGCTGGAGGACCAGTCGACGGCGTCGATCCGGGCGCGCAGTTCCTCGACGCCGGCCCGCAGCGAGGGCAGGTCGTCCTCGTACGGGTCCTCGGAGATGCCGAACCAGCCATGGAACTCGTACATGCCCTCACTCCAGCGGAGTCGTGTCGATCACCGGCTCGACGCCGTACCGTCGCCCGTACTCCTGGAGCTTATCGACCACGCCGGGACCGGGCGGTCCGTCGAACTGGAAGTACGGCGTGCGGCCGCTCTGCAGCGCCGCCTCGAAGGTGGCCTGCGCCTGTTTGCGGAACTTCTTGTTCAGCGTGAAGTCCGCGGGCTTGGCCTGGGCCACGTACTCGTCGCTGATGGCGTCGAACTCGCGGCCGTCGGGGTCGTTGGCGAAGCGTCTGCGGGGCTCGCCGCCCAGCTTCTCGGCGAGCTTGTCCGCGTCGGCGTCGGGCTTGGTGACCTCGATGAGGTCGCCGAGGCCGCCGTTGTCCTCGTAGGGGGCGAGCCCCAGCGGGTCGCTGAACCGCAGCGGGTTGCGCACGTAGCCGGCCGGGTCGGGCGCGGGGGCGAGGCCGAGCGGGTCGGGGGTGGTGTAGCGGGCGGTCCGCGGGTCGTAGTAGCGGTGGTGGTTGTAGTGGAGGCCGGTCTCGGGGTCGTAGTACTGGCCGGGGAAGCGCAGCGGGGTGTACGCGGACGCGTCGGCGTTCCACGTCGTGACGCCCCACAGGGTGGTGCGGCTCTGCCAGGCGATGTGTCCGGTCTCGTCGACGAGTTCGGTCGGGGTGCCGATGAGGTCGGTGGCGACGGCGAAGAACCGCGCGTCGATCTCCCGCCGGGTGGCCGCGTCGTGCAGCCGCTCGGTCTGGGCGACCGGGGTGAGGCCCTCGTGGTCCCAGCTCAGCGTGGTGGGGTGGGGCAGCGCGGCGGACGGCTCGGTGGTCTGCTCGGCGAGCAGCGGGCCGTCCCAGACGAAGCGGGTGCGCTCGGCCACCGTCACGCCGTCGGCGGCCAGCCGCTCCTTGGCGACGCGCCGGCCGAGCGGGTCGTACCGGTAGCGCCAGCGGGTGCCGTCCGGGGTGGTGACCCCGGTGAGCCGGTCCTCGGCGTCGTAGGCGTACGTCCACACGTCGGGCTTGCGCGACAGCCGGGTCTTCGTCCGGCGGACCAGCCGGCCGGCGTCGTCGTACGCGTACCGGTTGGCGCCGGCCTCGGTCACCCGGGTGCCGGTGTACGCGCGCCCGCCGCGGGCGTCGCCGGCGGCGAGGCGGTCCGGCCAGCCGGCGGAGACGGTGTGGCCGCCGCCGTCGTAGGCGTAGGACTCGCTCCAGCCGTCCGCGGTGACGGCGGTGACCCGTCCGGTCGTGTCCAGGTCGTAGCGGCGCGGGCCGCGCAGGGTGTCCTCCGAGGCGACGAGATGGCCGTCCTCGCGGTACGCGTACGTCCGCAGGTTCAGCCGCCGGCCGCCGCGCGCGAGCTCCTGGGCGGTGAGCCGGCCGGCCGCGTCCCAGTCGGACGTCAGCGTCAGCGACTCCCCCACGGTGCGGCCGAGTTCGCGCCCCGCGGCGTCCCGGGTGAAGACGACGGCGCGGCCCGCGGCGGTCAGCGCGGCCGACCGGCCCGCGGCGTCGTGGGTGTACGTCGTGACGTGGCCGCCCGGGGTGACGCGCCGGGTGCGGCGCCCGGCCGCGTCGTAGGAGAACGACAGCGCCTGCCCGTCGGTCAGTTCGGTCTTGACGCGGCCCCGGCGGTCGTAGGCGTACGTCAGCTCCGCGTCGGGTCCGACGGCCCGCAGCAGCCGTCCCGCGGGGTCGTACTCGTACGTCGTCACGGAGCCGCCGGCGTCCTTGCGGACGACCCGGCCGAGCGCGTCCCGCTCGTAGCGGACGGCCGCCCCGAGCGGGCCGGTCCGGGTCAGCACGCGTCCGAGCGGGTCGACGTCGTAGCCGACGGTGCGGCCGTCGAAGTCGGTCTCGGCGACCAGGTGGCCGACCTGGTCGTAGGAGTAACTCCAGCGCAGGCCCAGGGGGTTGCGGACCTCGGTGAGGCGCAGCTCGGTGTCGTGGGTGAACTCGTGGCGGGCGCCGTCGGGGTCGGTGCGGGCGGCCAGCAGGTCGAAGTGGGTGTACTCGAAGGCCGTGGTGCGGCCCTGGGGGTCGGTGTGGGTCAGGCAGTTGCCCTCGCCGTCGTAGGTCCACGACTCCACGGCGCCGTCGGGTCCGGTGAACCGCGCGAGGCGGCCCTCGGGCGTCCAGACGTAGTGGGCGGTGCCGCCGGAGGGCTCGGTGCGGGCGGTGATCCGGCCGAAGGCGTCCCGCACGTAGGTGGTGGTGCCGCCGTCCGGGGCCGTCTGCTCCAGGAGCATGCCCGCGGCGTCGTGGCGCATCAGGGTGGTGGCGCCGAGGGGGTCGGTGACCGAGGTGAGGTGGCCGCGCGCGTCGTGGGTGTAGCGGGTGGTGCGCCCGGCCGGGTTGGTGACGGCGATCCGGTCGCCGTGCTCGTCGAACTCCTGCCGCCAGCGCTGCCCGCCCGGCAGGACCAGTTCGACGGGGCGGCCGGCGTCGTCGTGGGCGGCCGTCCGGACGCCGCCGTCGGGGTGGACCGTCTCGACGAGCCGGCCCTTCTCGTCCCAGCGGAACGCGGTGCGGGCGCCGGGCCCGCCGTCCGCGCCCGGGTCGGTGCGGGACAGCAGCCGGTCGTCGCGGTCGTAGGCGAAGCGGACGGTCGCGCCGGTGGGCCAGGTCTCGGCGACGACCTGGAGGTGGCGGTTGACCGCGTAGCGCCAGGTGTGGCCGAGGGAGTCGGTGACCGTGGTGGTGGACAGGCCGGTGCCGGGGTGCGGGTCGCCGTAGTGGAACTCCGAGCGCAGGTGCCCCTCGGCGCCGGACTGGGAGACGCACCGGTCCCGTTCGTCGTAGACGAAGTCGTAGCGCGAGCCGTTGGTGTCGGTCCAGGAGACGATCCGGTCCTCGGGGTCGTACGCGAACCGGGTCGGGACGCCACCGGACCCGGTGACCCCGGTGAGGCGGCCCTCCTCGTCGTATCCGTACCGGACGACCTCGGTGCCGCCGACGGCGAGCGAGGTGATCCGGCGGTTCTCGGTGGTGAAGTCGACGCGGTAGCCGCCGGAGTGGACGAGGGCGAGCGGGGCGCCCTGCTCGTCGTACTCGGCGGTGATGGTGCGCCCGTGGCGGTCGGCGATCTCCCCGAGCGGCGCGGTGCCGTCGCCGCCCGGCTCGGCCCCGGCCGGGGCCAGGAAGTGCCGGACGGTGCCGGTCTCCGGTTCGGTGAGCGTGTAGCTGCCGTCCGCGTGCCGCTCCAGCGGCCACCGCGGCCCCGCCTCGGGGAGCACCGGGGCGCCGGGGGCGGGGTGCGGGTAGGGGACGAGGAGGTTGTCCTCGCCGTGCAGGACGACGCCGATGGGGTCGACGGTCAGCCGCTGGTCGATCGTGGACGACCAGCTGTCCCCGAACCAGCGGCCGGCCCGGTAGGAGGACTCGAAGTCGCGGCGGAACACCAGCGGCAGGCTGCCCGGCAGCAGCACGTCCTCCTGCGGCAGGAACATGCGGCCGGTCGCGAAGTCGACGGGCTCGCGCCCGCACCGCTTGCCGTCGGGCCTGCGGACGGTCTCCCTGAGGTCGTCGGCGCGCCGGGCCTTGGCGGCGTCCGCGAGGTCGTCGGCGAGCCGCACGCCCTTGACGCCGGCGCCGGCGCCGCCCGTCGCGACGGTGAGGATCGCGTCCGGCACCAGGGTGCCGAGCCCCTCCGCCGGGTCCTTCATGAAGTCGTCCAGCATCTGCTTGCCGGTGCCCCAGGGGTCGTTGGCGACCCGGACGAGTCCGGCGGCGGTGCTGTTGAGGTTGGTGACGTACTCGGCCGGGTGCGTGATGTTGTACGGGTCCAGCGGGTTGACGCCCCGGACGAAGTTCACGATGCCGGCGGTGCCCTTGACCGCGCCCATGGCGAAGTGGGTCCTCATCAGTTCGAGCTCGTCGAGCCCGTCCTTCAGCTGCTCGCCGTACGACGGCTTGGGCGGAGCCGCGTCCCGGGCCTTGCGCACCGCCGACCGGGCGGCCTCGGCGGCGGAGTTCCGCTGCCGGCGGGCCTCGGCGAGGATGTCCTGCGCCTCCTTCATCCGCTCCTTGCCGGGGTCGGAGAACTCCCCGGGCCGGGGCGGCAGGGTGGCGGGGTCGCGCTTGTCCGCGGGCGTCGCGTTGTACGTGTCGACTGCGTCGTTGAAGCCGTCGACCTTCTTCTTGTGGGCGTCCAGGGCGTCCTCCGACGCCTTCGTGCCCGCCTTCCAGGTGTCGATCGCGACCTGGGCGCGGCCCTGCGCCCAGGTGACCGTCGACTCGAACGACTCCAGCGCCTTCGCCGCCTCCTCGAAGGCGTCCGCGCCCTTGAACCACCTGGGCGGCTCCAGCTTCACCGTCCGGCGGAAGGCGTCGGCCGCCTGTCCCTGGAGGGAGTCGGAGTCGAGCCCTTCGAGCCCGAGGCCGACGTCGTTGAAGGCGGCCGAGAAGTCCCGCAGGTGGGCGGCGGTGGAGCGGAGCTTGCCGGGCGAGCCGTAGATCAGCTTGGTCTTGTCCTCGGTCTGTCCGAGGTCCATCTCGTCGACCTCGGCGCCCATCCGGTTCGCGAGCGAGCGGGACTGCTCGCGCACCCAGTCGGCGCCGGACTCCCAGCCGACGTCGTCGAGCCGGTCCGCGGTCCAGTTCCCGACGTCCTCGACGCGGTTCCCGGCCCATTCGACGCCGTCCTCGACGGCGTCCTCGACGACGTCCGGCGTGATGTCGCTGACGAAGTCCCCGATGCCCATGCGTCAGTTCCCCCCGTTCCGGGCGCGCTCCTCGGGCGACGGCCCGAAGGTGTCGTCGACGGCCCGGTCGAACTGCTCCTGGTCGACGCCGAGGAGGTCGTTGAGCCTCCGCGACCGCTCCCCGCCCTGCCCCTCGGTGAGCAGCGAGCGCCCGGTGTCCTTCCAGGTCTGGGCCATGTCGTCGCCGGCCCGGTCCCAGGACTCGCGGCTCCAGTCCGGGTTCAGCGCGTCCGGGGTGAAGACGTCGCCCCAGTCCTGCTTGGCGATGTCCTCCTCGGAGGCGTAGGGGCTGCCGCCGGCGATCGCGTTCACGCCGAACTTCAGCGAGCTCTCGACGTACTGGTCCTCCTCCCACAGCACGCCCGCGGCCAGGCCGAGCTTCGCCGCGATGGCGTTGGCGTCCTGGACCTGCGCCCTGACCCCCCACTCCCACCGCTCGCAGAAGTCCTCGAAGTCCGTGGACAGCCCGTGGTGCCCGGCCTCCATGCCGGTCATGGCCAGCTCGGAGAAGCCCTTGCCGAGCACCGCCCCGGTGCCCGTCCCGATCTCCTTCAGCTCGCCGACCGCGTTCCGGATGCCCTGGGTGAGCCGCCGGACGGTGTACTGGTCGATCCCGAGGTCCTTCGCCCCGTCACCCATCAGACGTCACCCCCCGCGGTCCCCTCGACGGCCGCCGCGTCCGGGACGATGCCCTCGGCCGGCGGGAAGAGCATGGACCCGTCCGGGTCCGCGACGTCGACGGCGAGCCCGGCGGGCACGCCCATCGCCGGCACCACCTCGTCGAGCAGCCGGGCCCCGAGCAGTTCGGCGAACTCCCAGCTCCGCCCCGGGTCCCCGGCCTCCCGCGCGAACCGCGCGAGGGCCTCCTCGCCGGTGAACGCGAACACCCAGCGCACCCCGCCGAAGTGCCCCGTCCACAGGCCGCCCCGCTCCACCGGCACGAGCAGCCTGGCCCGCCTCAGCTCCCCGAGCAGCGCCCGCGGATCACCCGCCCCGGCCCGCCGCTCGGCGATCCGCCCGGCGAGCGCGCTTCCCTCACCCATTCCGTTGCCTCCCCCGAAGCCCGAACCCGGCCCGTCCACCCGGACGACGCTCACGCGCCTTCCCCGAACACGCCCCGCCCACACCTCACGGTTCCCCGCCCGCACGGAACCCGGGAACCCCGGAAACACCGAAGGGGCCCGGCACCCCCTGGGAACCGGACCCCTCCTGCCGCGTACGCGGACGACCGCTAGACGTTGAAGCGGAACTCCACGACGTCGCCGTCCTGCATGACGTACTCCTTGCCCTCCATGCGGGCCTTGCCCTTGGCGCGGGCGTCGGCGACCGAGCCGGCCTCCACGAGGTCGGCGAAGGAGATGACCTCGGCCTTGATGAAGCCCTTCTGGAAGTCGGTGTGGATGACACCGGCCGCCTCGGGGGCCGTGGCGCCCTTCTTGATCGTCCAGGCGCGGGACTCCTTGGGGCCGGCCGTCAGGTAGGTCTGGAGGCCGAGGGTGTCGAAGCCGACGCGGGCGAGGGTGGCGAGGCCGGGCTCCTCGGCGCCGACGGACTGGAGGAGCTCCATGGCGTCCTCCTCGTCGAGCTCGGCGAGGTCCTGCTCCAGCTTGGCGTTGAGGAAGATCGCCTCGGCCGGGGCGACGAGGGCGCTCTGCTCGGCCTTGAAGGCGTCGTCCGTGAGCTCGTCCTCGTCGACGTTGAAGACGTAGAGGAAGGGCTTGGTGGTGAGGAGGTGGAGGTCGTGGAGGAGCTCCGCCTTCTCCGAGCCCTGGACGATGCCCTGGGAGAAGAGGGTGTCGCCCTTCTCCAGGATCGCCTGGGCGGCCTCGACGGCGGCGACCTTGGGCGCCGTGTCCTTCTTGATCCGCATCTCCTTCTGGAGGCGCGGGAGGACCTTCTCGATGGTCTGGAGGTCGGCGAGGATCAGCTCGGTGTTGATCGTCTCGATGTCGTCCTTGGGCGAGACCTTGCCGTCGACGTGGACGACGTTCTCGTCCTTGAAGGCGCGGATGACCTGGCAGATCGCGTCGGACTCGCGGATGTTCGCCAGGAACTTGTTGCCCAGGCCCTCACCCTCGCTCGCGCCGCGCACGATGCCGGCGATGTCGACGAAGTCGACGGTGGCGGGGAGCAGGCGCTGCGAGCCGAAGATGTCGGCGAGCCGCTGCAGGCGCGGGTCGGGGACGCCGACGACGCCGACGTTCGGCTCGATCGTGGCGAACGGGTAGTTGGCCGCCAGCACGTCGTTCTTGGTCAGGGCGTTGAACAGGGTCGACTTGCCGACATTCGGCAGGCCGACGATTCCGATCGTGAGCGACACGGTGGCGACTTCCCTAGATGCGGATGGGGGGCGGACGGAGGGTCGATCCCCCAGTTTACGGGGGCCCGGCGCGGGCCCTCGCCGTCCGGCGGGACCGTGGCCCGGGCCGCGTCCCGGCCACGTACGGTCGGGATCGGTCGAACTGTGGCCCCAAGGTCACCCGAAGGGCGTGTCCCGGGCCCCTCCCGGCGCGTCCCGACCTACGTTGGTGAGGTGGAGCAGCACAGGACAAGTCAGCCGCCAGGCCGCCGACGGCCGCAGACCCCCCTCACGCCGCCCGGCGCGCTCGTGGAGGTGGAGGGGGCCGGAGCCGGGCCCGGTGCCGGGGCGGCCACCGTCTACCGGGTCGGCGCCCCGGCGGCGCGGCGGCCCGCGCCGCCCGTGGTCCAGGCGCTGCGGCGGCTGCCCTCGCCCCGGCTGACCGGGCTCGGCGCGGGGCTCTTCGCCGCGGCGGCGATGCTGGTCGTCGGGTTCCTGGACTGGCTGGTCCTGGACGGCTCGCCGCTGGCGTTCGGCCTGCTGTTCCTGCCGGTGAGCGCGCTCACCGCGCTGTGGGTGCGCCCCGCCGACCTGGTGACCGCGCCGATCGCCGTCCCGATCGCCTTCGCCGTCGGCGTCGTGCCGATCGCGGGCGGCACCGGCGGCTTCGGCGGCCAGGCCATGGCCGTGGTCACCGCGCTCGCGGTGCACGCCGGCTGGCTGTACGGGGGCACGCTGATCGCCGGCGTCATCGCGAGCGTCCGGAAGGTGCGCGACATGGGCCGCCGCCGGGGCCGCCCGGCGCCCGCGGGTCCGTCCGGCCCGGCACGGGGCGAACGGGCGCCGCGCACGGGCGCCGCCGGGCCCGTACGGGACGGAGGCCAGGCTTCCGTACGGGGCGGGGGCCAGGCCCCCGCGCGGGGCGCTCAGGCTCCCGGGCGGGACCGGCGGCCGACCCCGTAGCCGTGTCCCTCCCTCCCGGGAGGGAGGCCGGGGTCCTACCGGGAGGCCGGGGCCGTCGTGCTCGCGGTCATCGCGGCGCCGACGATCCCCGCGTCGTTCCTCAGCTCGGCCGGGACGATCTCGGCACGGATGCCGTCCAGGTACGGGAGGAACCTGTCGGCCTTGCGGCTCACGCCGCCGCCGAGGATGAACAGCTCCGGGGAGAAGAGCATCTCCACGTGGGCGAGGTACTTGCGGAGCCGCTTGCCGGCCCAGTGCTCCCAGCTCAGCTCCTCGTCCTCGCGCGCCTTGGAGGAGGCGCGCTTCTCGGCGTCGTGGCCCTTGAGCTCCAGGTGGCCGAGCTCGGTGTTGGGGACGAGGCGGCCGCCGGTGAAGACGGCGGAGCCGATGCCGGTGCCGAGGGTGAGCAGGATGACGGTGCCGGTGCGGCCCCGGCCCGCGCCGTAGGTCATCTCGGCGACGCCGGCGGCGTCGGCGTCGTTGAGGACGGTGACGGGGAGGCCGCCGACGGCCTCGCCGATGAGCGCGCCGGCGTCGGTGCCGATCCAGGAGGTGTCCACGTTGGCGGCGGTGCGGATCGTGCTGCCGGTGACGACGCCCGGGAAGGTGACGCCGATGGGGCCGGTCCAGCCGAAGTGCCCCACGACCTCCGCGACGCGGCCCGCGACATCGCTCGGTGTCGCGGGCTGCGGGGTGAGGACCTTGTACCGCTCCTCGGCGAGGGCGCCGCGCTCCAGGTCCACGGGGGCGCCCTTGATGCCCGAGCCGCCGATGTCCACTCCGAAGACGTTCATGGACCCAAGCTAACCGGGCGGGCCGGGTCCTACTCCTCGACGAGTGCGGCGGCCTCGGCGCGCAGGTCGCGGCGGAGCTCCTTGGGGAGCGAGAAGGTGAGGTGCTCGTCGGCGGTCTTGACCAGCTCCACGTCGGCGTAGCCGCGCTGTGCCAGCCACTCCAGGACCTCCTGGACCAGCACGTCGGGGACGGAGGCGCCGGAGGAGAGGCCGACCGAGGTGACGCCCTCCAGCCAGGCCTCGTCGATCTCGCTGGCGAAGTCGACGAGGTAGGCGGCGGGGACGCCGGCCTGCTTGGCGACCTCGACCATGCGGATCGAGTTCGAGGAGTTCCTGGAGCCGACGACGATGACGAGCTCGGCCTGGCCGGCCAGCTCCTTGATCGCGGTCTGGCGGTTCTGCGTGGCGTAGCAGATGTCGTCCGACGGCGGGGAGACCAGCTGCGGGAACTTGTCCTTGAGCGCGTCGACCGTCTCCATCGTCTCGTCGACGGAGAGGGTGGTCTGGGAGAGCCAGACGACCCGCGAGGGGTCGCGGACCTCGACGTTGGCGACGTCCTCGGGGCCGTCGACCAGCTGGATGTGGTCGGGGGCCTCGCCGGAGGTGCCGATGACCTCCTCGTGGCCCTCGTGGCCGATGAGGAGGATGTCGAAGTCCTCCTTGGCGTACCGGATGGCCTCCTTGTGGACCTTGGTGACCAGCGGGCAGGTCGCGTCGATCGTCGCGAGGCGGCCCTGACGGGCCTCCTCGTGGACGGTCGGGGCGACGCCGTGCGCGGAGAACATCACGATGTTGCCCGGCGGGACCTCGGTGGCCTGGTCGACGAAGATCGCGCCCTTCCGCTCCAGGGTCTGGACCACGTACTTGTTGTGGACGATCTCGTGGCGCACGTAGACGGGGGCCCCGTACTGCTCCAGGGCCTTCTCGACGGCGATCACGGCACGGTCCACGCCCGCGCAGTAGCCGCGGGGAGCGGCGAGCAGGACACGCTTCGGGCGGTTGGTCGCGGGCGTTGCAGTCATGTGTCCCATCGTAAGGCCGGGCCGGTGGACGCCCGGCGCGCACCGGCGGGCGGCCGCGCGCGTCGGTGAGCGGTCCGGGCGGGGGCGTGGCCGAAACTGGCGCCATGGCTGAGAACGCGCAGGTGGACGGGGAGCCGGGCGGGCGGCCGGACCACACGGGGCTACGGCGGACGCTCGGCTTCCGCGACCTGGTCGTGTACGGGCTGCTGTTCATCGCGCCGATGGCGCCGGTCGGCGTCTTCGGCACGCTCGACGCGAAGTCGCACGGCGCCGTCGCACTGGTGTACGTCGTGGCGACGGTGGCCATGGCGTTCACGGCCTTCAGCTACGCGCAGATGGTCCGGGTCGCCCCGCAGGCCGGCTCGGTCTTCGCGTACGCCCGCAAGGGGCTCGGCGAGGGGCCCGGTTTCGTGGCCGGCTGGATGGCCATGCTCGACTACCTGCTGATCCCGGCCGTCGCGTACCTCTTCGCGGGGATCGCGATGGAGGCGCTGGTGCCGGAGGTGCACCGGTGGGTGTGGACCGGGATCGCGGTCGTGGTGACCACCCTGCTGAACCTGTGGGGGGTGCGGGCCGCCGCCCGGGTCGGCTTCGCGGTGCTCGCGATGGAGATCGTGGTGCTGCTGGTCTTCGTGGTGTCGGCGCTCGTCGTGCTCGCCCGGGACGGGGCGCAGCGCGACTGGTGGTCGCCGCTGACCGGCGACGGGACCTTCTCGCTCGCGGCGGTGGTCGGCGCGGTGTCGGTGGCGGTCCTGTCGTACCTGGGCTTCGACGCGATCGCGGCCTTCGCGGAGGAGGTCACCGGCGGCTCGGCGAAGGTGGCGCGGGCGCTGCTCCTGTGCCTGCTGCTCGCGGGCGTCCTCTTCGTCGCCCAGACCTGGCTGGTGGCGCTCCTCGAACCGGTCTCCTCGGCGGAGCTCGCGGCCGATCCGGCGAAGCAGGGCTCGGCCTTCTACGACGCCGTGGACGTCTCGGTGGGCGGCTGGCTGCACGATCTGGTCGCGGTGTCGAAGGCGATCGGCGCGGCGTTCGCGGCGCTGGCCGGGCAGGCGGCGGGCGGGCGGCTGCTCTTCGCGATGGGCCGCGAGGGGCGGCTGCCGCACGCGCTGGCGCGCACCGACTCGGGGGTGCCCCGGGTGGCGCTCCTGGTGTCGGCGACGGTGACGATGATCGCGGCGCTGTGGGCGGCCCGCCGGGACGACGGCCTGGACCACCTGGTGTCGGTGGTCGACGTCGGCGCGCTGACCGCCTTCGTGCTGCTGCACGCGAGCGTGGTCGGCTGGTTCGCGGTCCAGCGCGCGGAGGGCCCGCCGCACTGGCTGCGCCATGTGGTCCTGCCCGTCCTCGGCGCGGCGATCCTGATCGCGGTGATCGTGGAGGCGTCGGTGGAGGCCCAGGTGGTGGGCGTGATCTGGCTGGGCGTGGGGTTCGTGGTCCTCGCGGTCCAGGGGGCGGGGCGCGGGCCGGCCGGGGGCGCCGGCCCGGGGTCGGGGCGGTCGGGGCCGACGCGGCGGTGACGTTGTCGGAGGGCGCCGTTACGCTCGGTGCATGGGTCTGACTACGTCCGCCGAGGCGCCGCTTCCCGTCGGTGAGGTCTCCCGCATGATCGGGGGGTGGATCGACCGGCTGGGGGCGATCTGGGTCGAGGGGCAGATCACGCAGCTCTCGCGGCGCCCCGGCGCCGGGGTCGTCTTCCTGACGCTGCGGGATCCCTCGTACGACATCTCCATCGGGGTGACCTGCTACCGGCAGGTCTTCGACGCGGTGGCCGACGTCGTGTCGGAGGGTGCCCGGGTCGTCGTGCACGCGAAGCCGGAGTGGTACGCGCCGCGCGGGCAGCTGTCGCTGCGGGCGGTGGAGATCAAGCCGGTCGGGATCGGCGAGCTGCTGGCCCGGCTCGAACAGCTGAAGCGGGGGCTCGCGGCCGAGGGGCTCTTCGCCCTCGACCGGAAGAAGCCGCTGCCGTTCCTGCCGCAGCTGATCGGCCTGGTCTGCGGCCGGGCGTCGGCGGCCGAGCGGGACGTCCTGGAGAACGCCCGGCGCAGATGGCCGGCGGTCCGCTTCGAGGTGCGGAACGTGCCGGTGCAGGGCGTGAAGGCGGTGCCGCAGGTGATCCAGGCGGTGCGGGAGCTGGACGCGCACGAAGACGTGGACGTGATCGTGGTGGCCCGTGGCGGCGGCAGCGTCGAGGACCTGCTGCCCTTCTCGGACGAGCAGCTGGTCCGCGCGGTGGCCGCGTGCCGGACGCCGGTGGTGTCCGCGATCGGGCACGAGCCGGACTCCCCGCTCCTGGACCTGGTGGCGGACCTGCGCGCCTCCACGCCGACGGACGCGGCGAAGAAGGTCGTCCCGGACGTGGGCGAGGAGCTGGAGCGGGTGCGCGGGCTCCGCGACCGCGCGCTGCGGACGGTCCGGGGGCTCCTGGAGCGCGAGGAGCGGGGGCTCGCGCACGCGCTGGCCCGGCCGGTGATGGAGCACCCGCAGCGGATGGTGGAGGTCAGGGAGGACGAGCTGGACGCCCTCCTGGCGCGGAGCCGGCGGGTCCTCGGGCACCTCCTGGACCGGGCGGATTCGGAGCTGGCGCACACCCGCGCGCGGGTGCGGGCGCTCTCCCCCGCCGCGACCCTGGAGCGCGGCTACGCGGTGCTCCAGCGGGCGGACGGGGCGGTGGTCCGCGCGGCCGGCGAGGTCGCGGAGGGCGAGGAGCTGCGGGCCCGGGTGGCCGAGGGCGAGTTCACGGTGCGGCGGGTGTGACGGGCCCGCGCGGGACGACGACACGAGAAGGCACGGAGGACGGAGAAGAGATGGCAAGCGGTACGGAGACGGGTGCGGCGCTCGGGTACGAGGAGGCGCGCGACGAGCTGATCGAGGTCGTCCGGCGCCTGGAGGCGGGCGGCACGACCCTGGAGGAGTCGCTGGCGCTCTGGGAGCGCGGCGAGGAGCTGGCGAAGGTCTGCCGGCACTGGCTGGAGGGCGCCCGCGCCCGGCTCGACGCCTCGCTGGCGGCCGAGCGGGAGGCGGAGGAGTCCGAGGACTGAGCGCGCGGACCGCAGCGGAGGGCAGCGGACGGCGGCGGAAAGAGGTCGAGAGGAAGTCGAGGGAAAACGGCTCGGGGGCCGCGGGGGCCGGGCTACACTGACGAAGTGAAACGGATCACTATCCGGATTGGATAGTTGAATTTTCACCAATCACGGGCGTACTGTCGTGACATCGCCCGGATCTACCGCCGGGCGGTCCCCTTTGCAGTCCGGAAGGTACGCAGCATGTCCCTCGTTCTCGACTCCGCCGCCCAGGACCTCCTCTTCCGTGAGGCCCGCACCGCCAACACGTTCACCGACGAGCCGGTGACCGACGAGCAGGTCCAGGCGATCTACGACCTGGTGAAGTTCGGCCCCACCGCCTTCAACCAGACCCCGCTGCGCATCACCCTGGTCCGCTCCGAGGAGGCCCGCGAGCGCCTCGTGAAGCACATGGCCGAGGGCAACCAGGCCAAGACCCGCACGGCGCCGCTCGTCGCGATCCTCTCCGCCGACAACGAGTTCCACGAGGAGCTCCCCGAGCTGCTCCCGCACTTCCCGCAGGCCAAGGACATGTTCTTCGCCGAGCGCCCGGTCCGCGAGGGCTCCGCGCTGCTGAACGCCGCCCTCCAGGCCGCGTACTTCATCGTCGGCGTCCGCGCCGCCGGCCTCGCCGCCGGCCCGATGACCGGCCTGGACTTCGCCGGCCTCCAGAAGGACTTCCTGGACGCCGACCACACCCCGCTGATGGTCGTCAACATCGGCAAGCCCGGCGAGGACGCCTGGTTCCCGCGCTCCCCGCGCCTGGCCTACGACGACGTCATCACCACCGTCTGAGCCCGGCCGCCGCGTACGGCGAAGCCCCCGGTACCGAGAGGTACCGGGGGCTTCGCCGTGTCCGGAGGCGGGTCAGACCTGCTTCGACCGGAGCGCGCCGGCCATCTCCGCGAGCGTGTCGAAGGACGCCGTCCCCGTCACGACCGTGGTCGCCCCGCCCTCGGTGCGCACCAGCGCGTCGTACTTGGGGCCCTCCCAGCGCTGCCACTCCTGGCCGCCCACCGTCTGCGTCTTCCCGGTGTTCTTGGCCGAGTGGGTGACCTTGGGCACGAACTTCCTCGGCTCGGTGGTCGACTGGTTGACCGAGACGTACTGCGTGTCCGGGGAGAGGAAGCCGAGCTGCCAGGTGTCGCCCTGCTCGCGCTTGTACGAGACCACCGTCGCCTTCCAGTCCTCGCCGAGGCCCTCGGGCGCGAGCACCGGGTAGGGCGCCGCACGCTGGGCCGTGACCAGCTCGACGCGGTAGTCCTTGGCCTTGACCGGCTCCGCGTCCTCGTCGTGCGGGATGAAGAGATACATGACCCCCGCGGCGACCATGATCACCCCGAGGGACTGGAACATCCCGCGTACCGTCTGCCTGCCTCGCTTAGCTGCCACGCCCCATATGGTCGCATCCGGGTCCCGCGCTCATACGTGGGCCCCTCTGCTCAATTTGTCGACCTGGCGATAGAGTCACAGCACCCTCCTTTTTCCGGCCGTCGTCGTACAGAAAGGTGCGCTCCGATGACCGAGCACCACCTGCCCCCCGAGCTCGAGGTCTCTCCCGAGGCCCCCGACCGCAACCTGGCGCTCGAACTGGTCCGCGTGACCGAGGCCGCCGCCATGGCCGCCGGCCGCTGGGTCGGCCGCGGCGACAAGATCGGCGCGGACGGCGCCGCGGTCAACGCGATGCGGACCCTCATCTCGACCGTCTCGATGAACGGCGTCGTCGTCATCGGCGAGGGCGAGAAGGACGAGGCGCCGATGCTCTTCAACGGCGAGCGTGTCGGCGACGGCACCGGCGCCGAGGTCGACATCGCCGTGGACCCGATCGACGGCACCACCCTGAACGCCAAGGGCATGCCGAACGCGATCGCCGTGCTCGCCGCCGCCGACCGCGGCTCCATGTTCGACCCGTCCGCGGTCTTCTACATGGACAAGCTGGTCACCGGCCCCGAGGCCGCCGACTTCGTCGACATCAACGCGCCCGTCTCGGTCAACATCCGCCGGGTCGCCAAGGCGAAGGGCATGAACGCCGAGGACGTCACCGTCGTCATCCTGGACCGCCCCCGCCACGAGGGCATCGTCAAGGAGATCCGGGAGACCGGCGCCCGCATCAAGTTCATCTCCGACGGCGACGTGGCCGGCTCGATCATGGCCGCCCGCGAGGGCACCGGCGTCGACCTGCTCATGGGCATCGGCGGCACGCCCGAGGGCATCATCTCGGCCTGTGCCATCAAGTGCCTGGGCGGTGTGATCCAGGGCAAGCTGTGGCCGAAGGACGAGGCCGAGCGCCAGAAGGCGCTCGACGCGGGCCACGACCTGGACCGGGTCCTCACCACGACCGACCTGGTCAGCGGCGACAACGTCTTCTTCGTCGCCACCGGCATCACCGACGGCGAGCTGCTGCGCGGTGTGCGCTACCGCTCCGAGACGGCGACCACCCAGTCGCTGGTCATGCGCTCGAAGTCCGGCACGATCCGCCAGATCGACTCCACGCACCGGCTCGCGAAGCTGCGCGCCTACAGCCAGATCGACTTCGACCGGGCGAACTGACACCGGCCCGGCGACGGCAGCGAAGAGGGGCGCCCCCATGTGCGGTGGGGGCGCCCCTTCCCGTTCCGTACGGGTCCGGATCGCGGGGTACGGGACAGGGGTCGGGGCGCCGGGGCGGCCGGCCCCGGCGGTCCGCCCGTCAGCCGGCCTGGGCGACGCGCTCGGCCGCGGCGGCCTTGCGCAGCTCGACCTCGCGGCGGCGGCGCCGGGCCAGCACCACACGGCGCTCGGCGGCGGTGAGCCCGCCCCAGACGCCGTACGGCTCCGGCTGGAGCAGCGCGTGCTCGCGGCAGTCGACCATCACGGGACAGCGCGCGCAGACCTGCTTGGCCGCCTCCTCGCGGGCCAGCCGCGCGGCGGTCGGCTCCTTGGAGGGGGCGAAGAAGAGTCCTGCCTCGTCCCGGCGGCACACCGCCTCCGCGTGCCAGGGGCCGTCCTCGTCCTGCCGCGCCGGAGCACGCTGGGGCGGCACGGGGGCTACCTGGAGGGGCTGGTACGGCAGTTGCAGCACGGTCTACTCCTGACGACGGCTTCGCGAGCGAGCAGCGATGCAGCAGCCCTACCCGCTGTGCGCGCGCCTATGCACTGCGTGCCCTCCCCATCCGGAGTCCGGAGCCCCGGCGACGTATTCCGGTCACTTCCTGGCCGATATCCCATGGGTGATCGGCGAACCGGTCGTCAGTGCCCGAGGTGCTTGCGGACCTTGTTCTGGAGGTCGGTGACCCACTTGCCCCGCTTGGGTCTCGCCTCCACGTTCCCGAGCACCGCGTAGCCGTTGACGACGACCAGCGGCGCCTGCGGGTCGACCCCCTCCAGGGTCGTGACCTCGAAGTTCCCGAGGATGCCGGCGCCCGAGCCGCGCAGGCTGATGTTCTCGGGGACGCGGACCTCGATGTTCCCGAAGATCGAGGTGGCGTTGATGGTGGTGAGGGGCTGGGTGAAGATCGCCTCCGTCAGGTCGATCTCCACGTTCCCGAAGATCGCGAAGGCGTTGGTGCGGCGGGCGACCCGCCAGCGGCCCTTGCGGGTGGTGCTGGAGAAGACGGCGAACAGCTGGTCCGCGTTCCCCTCCGCGTCCTCCGGGCCGTAGGCGGCCGGGGCCGGCTCGGGCCGCGCGCCGGCCGGGCCGCCGTCGGCGGCCGGCAGGTCCCGCACGATCGGCTCCAGCTCGCCCACGGTCTTGGCCCGGTAGACCGCCTCGACCCGCTCCGCGTGCTCCTCCGCGTCGAGCCTCCCCTGCGCGAGCGCCTCCGCGAGGATGTCCGCGACCCGGTCCCGGTCGGCGTCGGAAGCCCGCAGGGATCCCTGGGGATCGGCGTACGCGGGCGGGGCGGGAGCGGCGGGAGCAGCGGGCGCGACGGGAGGGACGGGAGCAGCGGGCGCGACCGGAGGGACGGGAGCGTCGGGAGCCACCGGGGCGGCGGGCGGCGCGGGAGGGGTCGGGGCGGCGGGGGCTTCCGGGGCGGCGGGGGGCTGCGCAGGGTCGGACGGCCGCGCGGGGTCGGGCTGCTTTTCGAGGTCCACGTCTCCACCCTGGCACACGCGATAGATCGCGACCAGGGATCCCGTCCCCCATCTCTCCCCTAGGGGACGCGACATGCCGAGAACGGATCGCCCCTCCGCGGAAACCCTGTCGGCGGGCCTCCCCGGGGCGGAAGACTCCACTTCGGCGCGTTCCCGGCCCCGGGTGAGCCTTACCTCACAGGATCGGTGCCGTGCCCGCGTTCTACGCTGGAGGGCGCGGCCGCCAACGGAGGCGGCGCGCTGCTGTCTGCCGAGTGAGGAATGGCTGCCGTCATGCCAGAGTTTGCGTACTCCGATCTGCTCCCCGTGGGAGAGGACACCACGCCCTACCGTCTGGTGACCGCCGAGGGCGTCTCCACCGTCGAGGCCGACGGCCGTACGTTCCTCAAGGTCGAGCCGGAGGCGCTGCGCAAGCTGGCCGCCGAGGCCATCCACGACATCCAGCACTTCCTGCGCCCGGCCCACCTGGCCCAGCTGCGGAAGATCATCGACGACCCGGAGGCGTCGGGCAACGACAAGTTCGTCGCGCTCGACCTCCTGAAGAACGCGAACATCGCCGCCGCCGGCGTGCTCCCCATGTGCCAGGACACCGGCACCGCGATCGTCATGGGCAAGCGCGGGCAGAACGTGCTGACCCGGGGCCGCGACGAGGAGGCCCTGTCGAAGGGCATCTACGACGCGTACACCAAGCTCAACCTCCGCTACTCGCAGATGGCCCCGATCACCATGTGGGAGGAGAAGAACACCGGCTCGAACCTGCCCGCGCAGATCGAGCTGTACGCGACCGACGGCGGCGCGTACAAGTTCCTCTTCATGGCCAAGGGCGGCGGCTCGGCCAACAAGTCCTTCCTCTACCAGGAGACGAAGGCCGTCCTCAACGAGGCGTCCATGATGAAGTTCCTGGAGGAGAAGATCCGTTCGCTGGGCACGGCCGCCTGCCCGCCGTACCACCTGGCGATCGTGGTCGGCGGCACCTCCGCCGAGTTCGCGCTGAAGACCGCGAAGTACGCCTCCGCGCACTACCTGGACGAGCTGCCGACCGAGGGCGACGCCGCCACCGGCCACGGCTTCCGGGACAAGGAGCTGGAGGAGAAGGTCTTCGAGCTGACGCAGAAGATCGGCATCGGCGCGCAGTTCGGCGGCAAGTACTTCTGCCACGACGTGCGCGTGGTCCGCCTCCCCCGGCACGGCGCCTCGCTGCCCGTCGCGATCGCCGTCTCCTGCTCGGCCGACCGCCAGGCCGTCGCGAAGATCACCGCCGAGGGCGTCTTCCTGGAGCAGCTGGAGACGGACCCGGCGCGCTTCCTGCCGGAGACCGAGGACACCCACCTGGACGCCGGCGACGTCGTGAAGATCGACCTCAGCCGGCCGATGGACGAGGTCCTGGCCGAGCTGACCAAGCACCCGGTCAAGACCCGTCTCTCGCTGACCGGCCCGCTGGTCGTCGCCCGCGACATCGCGCACGCCAGGATCAAGGCGCGGCTCGACGCCGGCGAGGAGATGCCGCAGTACCTGAAGGACCACCCGGTCTACTACGCGGGCCCGGCGAAGACCCCCGAGGGGTACGCCTCCGGGTCCTTCGGCCCGACGACGGCCGGCCGCATGGACTCGTACGTGGAGCAGTTCCAGGCGGCGGGCGGCTCGATGGTGATGCTCGCCAAGGGCAACCGCTCGCAGCAGGTCACGGACGCGTGCGGCACGCACGGCGGCTTCTACCTCGGCTCCATCGGCGGCCCGGCCGCCCGTCTCGCCCAGGACTGCATCAAGAAGATCGAGGTCCTGGACAACGAGGAGGACGGCATGGAGGCCGTCTGGAAGATCGAGGTCGAGGACTTCCCGGCGTTCGTCGTCGTCGACGACAAGGGCAACGACTTCTTCCAGAACCCTGCGCCGGAGCCGACGTTCACCCACATCCCGGTGCGTCAGGGCTCCCAACTGTCGTAACCCCGGGTAGCACTTCGGCGCCCCCGGTCCGCGCGGACGGACCGGGGGCGCCGTCACGTCCCGCACGGAAAGTCGCTACCGACCGGTAGCCAGCTGGACACTTACTGGTCAGTATGGGTCGCGAGCATGTCAACCACTGAGACGGTCGACCACTCGGGAGCCCCCCATGCCCACCAAGCCCTCCGCCCGGTCCGCGGCCACCGCCACCGGCCTCCTCGGCCTCACGGCCCTCCTCGTCGTCGGGCCCGCGCCCGCCGCCTCCGCCGCCGACCCCGACACCCACCTGACCTCCGCCGCCGCGATCGAGGGCGTGGACTACACGACCTGGCGCCGGGACGTGGCCGCCGTGGTCGCCGAGGCCCGCCCGTACATCGAGGAGCGCGCCGAGGACGCCGGCACCGAGAAGCAGGCGATCGTCCTCGACATCGACAACAGCTCCCTGGAGACGGACTTCCACCCGTTCTGGGAGCTGCCGACCCCGGCCATCCCCGAGATCCACTCCCTGGTCCGGGACGCGCACGCGCGCGGGGTGAAGGTCTTCTTCGTGACCGCGCGCCCGGGGATCATCCACTCCCTCACCGAGTGGAACCTCAAGCAGGTCGGCTACCCGGTCGACGGGCTGTACGTGCGCTCGCTGCCCGACCTCTTCGCCGAGGTGAGCGCGTACAAGACGGAGAAGCGCGCCGAGATCGAGGCCAAGGGCTACACGATCATCGCGAACATCGGGAACAACACGACCGACATCGTCGGCGGCCACGCCGAGCGCGCCTTCAAGCTGCCGGACTACGGCAAGCTGTCCTGACCCCGACCCCGTCCGTCAGCGGGTGATGTGGAACTCCAGCCGTGAGTAGTCCCCGTCCGGGGTCGAGCGGATCCAGCCGCGGGCGTCCTTGAAGTCGCCGGTGCCGCCGGTGACCGCGATGTCGAACGCGGCCGGTGCCTCGTCCGAGGTGTCGACGGAGAGCAGCGTCTGCCCGGTGAGCTGGCCGCCGGGACCGCCGTTCAGGACGAAGGTGCCGACGCACAGCAGGTCCGCCTGCTCCCCGCCGCGCACCACGGTGCAGCTGACGCCGTCCCGGCCGATGGTCTTGCCGCCCTTGGTGCTGGAGAGGTCGTCGGCGAAGGCGAGGGAGTCGCCGACGTCCGGTGAGAGGTCGGGGACCTCGTCCTCGTCGGCGGGGACCTCCTTGGCGTACAGGGTGAACTCGAACCCGTCCGCGGGCACGGCGGGTGCGGCGGCGACCGGTGCGGCGGCCGCGAAGGTGACGGCCGCGACCGTCGCGGCGCCGAGGGCGCCGATCCTCCTGAAGCTCCGGATCATGGACTGCCTCCCTGGCGGGGTGTGGATCCTCCCCCCTTCGGGCCGTCCTCACATTGTGCTGCCGCCGTCCGGGTGACGCACCCCGTCGGGGATGATGGGGTCATGCCAGGTAGAGCCCCTCTTCTCCGTACCGCCCTGCTCGCGGCGGCCCTGCTGACCGCCTGCGGTACGACCCCGGAGCCGGTCGCGCCGGCCGCCGCCCCGCCGACCGCGGCGAAGTCGCCGACGGCGGCGCCCTCCCCGGAGGCGGTGGTGTCCGTCGGCGGTCCCGGCACCGCCTGCGCGCTCCCCGTCTCCTTCTCCCTCATGGAGGGCTGGGAGCCGGAGACGGTCGAGAAGCCCGAGGACCCCGACTTCGCCGCGCTCGTGGAGCAGGGCCCGGCCACGATCGTCTGCGAGGCGAAGTCGGAGGGGACCTCGGACATCGGCTTCCTGCGGGTGTGGACCGCCCCGAAGGGCCCGGTCCGCACCACCCTGAAGGCCTTCGTCGAGGACGACAAGAGCAAGGAGCTCGTCCTCACCGACGTGAAGGCGGGCGCGGTGGCCGCCGTGGAGGCCCGCTACTCCGTGTACAGCGAGCTCGAAGAGGACTGGCGGGACGGGCGTTCCTTCGCGGTGACGACCCCGAAGGGCGCGGTCGTCATCATGGAGCTCGGCGGTCTCGACGCCGAGGAGGACGCGGTGGTCGCCGCGTACGAGCTGGCGAAGTCGACGTTCGAGCTGAGCTGACGGCAGGCGGGGAAAGGCCGTGGCCCTCCGTCCCGCACCGGACGGAGGGCCACGGCGTTCTCGGGCCCGCGGGCTACGCGAACCGCTGGTTCGCCGAGCCGTCGCAGGTCTGGAGCCGCACCGGCTCCTTCGCGGCGCCCTGCGCGAGGCAGAGGCCGGTCGCGGCGGCGGGCCGGATCGTGGCGCCGTCGCGGACGAACTTCTGGTTGGCGGCGCCGGAGCAGTTCCAGACGATGAGCGCCTTGCCGGCCTGGTAGGCCGCGCCCGGCACGTCCAGGCAGCGGTCCTGGGTGAGTTCGGTGTGGAGGGTCCGGCGGGCGGAGTCGTACCACCAGCCCTGGTTGCGGCCGCCGTGGCAGTCCCAGCCGAGGACGGCGGTGCCGTTGGCGGACTCGGAGGCGTTCACGTCGAGGCAGTTGCCGGTCGCGGCGTTCCGCAGCGGCTTGTAGACGTCGTCCCAGGCGAGCGGGAAGAGCGTCGGGGTGCCGGAGGAGTTCACGTCGGCGCAGCTCGCCTCGCGCAGGCCGGAGCCGTAGAGCTGGGTCAGGCAGGAGGCGAAGGCGGCGTGGCCGCTCTTGTTGGGGTGGAAGGACTGGCGGGTGGAGTTCTCGTCGATCCCGCCGGGCTTGGAGAGGTCGATGTACAGGCCCCGGGCCCAGGTGTCCTCCATGCAGACCTCGTGGCCGTGGAAGAGCCGCGAGTTGTCGAGGTAGACGGCGCCGGTGGAGGCGGCCACCTTGCGCATGCCGCGCTCGAAGGCGGGGACGGCGGTGTTGCGGCCCCACTTGGTGTCGGAGTCGTAGCCCATGCCGCCGCAGGCCAGCTTGCCGGGGAAGTTCGGGTTGTCGCGGAAGTCCGGGCCGATGGGGCTGGGGTAGCCCATCACGACGAGCCGGTAGTCGCCGTCGGCGTATCCGGCGTCCCGCATGACGGTCTTCAGGTCGCGGACGGTCTGCTCGACCTTGGGGACCAGGGCGTCGACGCGGGCCTGCCAGCCGGGGGCGTACGTGGGCTCGCAGGTGCCCTGGCTGAGCACGTACCGGGTGACGCAGTCGGTCATGACGGGGCCGAACTGGAGGTCGTCGTTGGCGCCGGCGACCAGGAGGACCATCTTGATGCGGGTGTTGCGGGCCTTGACGGCGAGGTTGTCGCTCTGGACCAGCTCGTCCGCGTACTGCTTGCTCCCGCCGATCCGGATGTTGCCGGTGTAGGCGCCGGAGCAGGAGACGTTGAAGGTGAGGTCGGCGGCGATGCCGGTGCGGTGGATGGCCGCGTCGGGCGAGCGGTGGCACCAGTTGGTGGGCCCGTTGGTGGGCGACTCGTAGTTCCCGACGCCCTCGCCGGAGATCTCGCTGTCGCCGAGCGAGATCAGGCCCGTCCTGCGCTGGTCGAGCGGGCGCTCCTCGGGGCTGCCGTAGATCTTCGTGGCCTCGGCGGCCCGGATCGCCTCCAGCTCGGGCGGGAGGGGTACGGAGGCGACGGCGGCCCTCGTACCGGTGTCGACCGCTCCGGCGGGGGCGGCGGTCAGGGAGCCGAGGGCGGCGGCCGCCGCGGCGACGGCGGCGATGGGCCACCGGAGTCTGTACCTGGTGCGCGTCACTGCGCCTCCTGGAAGTGGGGTTACCCACGGTTTTTACTGGCCGGTACACGCCTTGGGAATACATCGAACAAGACAAGTGCTCATCTTTTTATGGAGGTTGAGTGATGACCGAGGGGACGCAGGACATGAGGAACGACGGCGGATACCGGATCGAGCACGACTCCATGGGCGAGGTGCGGGTCCCCGCGCACGCCAAGTGGCGGGCCCAGACCCAGCGGGCGGTGGAGAACTTCCCGGTCTCCGGACAGCGCCTGGAGCGCGCCCACATCGAGGCGCTGGCCCGGATCAAGGCCGCCGCCGCCACCGTCAACGCCGAGCTCGGGGTGGTCGACCGGGACCGCGCGGAGGCCATCGCGGCCGCCGCCGCGGAGGTCGCGGAGGGCCGCTGGGACGACCACTTCCCGGTGGACGTCTTCCAGACGGGCTCCGGCACCTCCTCCAACATGAACACCAACGAGGTCCTCGCCACCCTCGCCGGGGAGCGGCTGCCGGCCGACCGGGCCGTCCACCCCAACGACCACGTCAACGCCTCGCAGTCGTCCAACGACGTCTTCCCCTCCTCCATCCACATCGCCGCCACCGCCGCCGTCACCCGCGACCTCATCCCGGCGCTCGACCACCTGGCCGCCGCACTGGAGCGAAAATCGGCCGAATTCGCGACGGTCGTGAAGTCGGGTCGTACGCATCTGATGGACGCCACCCCGGTCACCCTGGGCCAGGAGTTCGGCGGCTACGCGGCCCAGATCCGGTACGGGATCGAACGGCTGCGCTCCACCCTCCCCCGGCTCGCCGAACTCCCCCTCGGCGGCACCGCCGTGGGCACCGGCATCAACACCCCGCCCGGCTTCTCGGCCGCCGTCATCGCCGAGCTCGCCCGCGCCACCGGCCTGCCCTTCACCGAGGCCCGCGACCACTTCGAGGCCCAGGGCGCCCGGGACGGCCTGGTGGAGACCTCCGGCCAGCTCAGGACCATCGCCGTCTCCCTCACCAAGATCGCCAACGATCTGCGCTGGATGGCCAGCGGCCCCCGCACCGGCCTGGCCGAGATCGAACTGCCCGACCTCCAGCCCGGCTCCTCGATCATGCCCGGCAAGGTCAACCCCGTGATCCCCGAGGCCGTCCTCATGGTCGCCGCCCAGGTCACCGGCAACGACACCACCGTCGCCGTGGCCGGCGCGGCCGGGAACTTCGAGCTCAACGTGATGCTCCCGGTGATGGCCAGGAACCTGCTGGAGTCCGTACGACTCCTGGCCAACGCCTCCCGGCTGCTCGCCGACCGCACCGTCGACGGCATCACCGCCAACGTCGAGCGCGCCCGCGAGTACGCCGAGTCCTCCCCCTCCGTCGTCACCCCGCTCAACAAGTACATCGGCTACGAGGAGGCCGCGAAGGTCGCCAAGCGGTCCCTGGCCGAGCGCAAGACCATCCGCGAGGTCGTCCTGGAGTCCGGCTACGTGGACCGCGGCGACCTCACCCTCGAACAGCTCGACGAGGCCCTCGACGTCCTGCGCATGACCCGGCCGTGACCCCGACATGACCCCGGGGTGTCCCCGGCGCGAACCCGGGGCCGCTCCCGGATGACTCAACCGTGACCTGTACCGCAGCGCCGGTGGGAGCGCGCCCCTAAGATCTGCGCATGACAGGAGCGGACGGTTCGGACGACATCCAGCGCTGGGCGCCCGGGGAGCACATCCTCTGGCGCTACCGCGGCGTGGGCACCGACGAGGTGCACATCTGCCGGCCGGTGACCGTCGTCCGGGACACCCCGGAACTGCTCGCCGTGTGGATGGCGCCCGGCACCGAGTGCGTCCGCCCGGTGCTCGCCGACGGCACCTCCGTCCACGACGAGCCGCTCGCCACCCGCTACACCGCGCCCCGCACCACCGAGCGCGCCCGCTGGGCCGGCAGCGGGGTCCTCAAGCTGGCGAGACCCGGCGACCCGTGGTCGGTCTGGCTCTTCTGGGAGCGCGGCTGGCGCTTCCGCAGCTGGTACGTGAACCTGGAGGAGCCGCGCCGCCGCTGGGCCGGCGGCGTCGACTCCGAGGACCACTTCCTCGACATCTCCGTCTACCCCGACCACAGCTGGCTCTGGCGGGACGAGGACGAGTTCGAGGAGGCGCAGCGCGCCGGGCTCGTGGACCCGGCCGGGGCCGCCCGGGTGCGGGAGGCCGGCGCGGCGGCCGTACGGCTGGTCGAAAGCTGGGGAACACCCTTCCGGGACGGCTGGGAGGAGTGGCGGCCCGATCCCTCCTGGACCGTCCCCGTGCTGCCCGCCGACTGGGATCGCACCCCGGCGCACACCGCTCCGTGAGACCCTTGCCGCGCCCCCCGGGTCGAAACGTAGGATCGTCCTCCGGGCGCCCGGCAACGGGCGGACACCACGTCACCGACCGAACGCAGCGCAGCAACTGACCACACGTCACCGCACGTCATCGATGAGGGGGAGAGCAGTGCCGGAGCTGTGCCCGGGTCGCACTCCCCCCGCCCCTGCCGCGGTCCGCGGATCGTCCGTATCCACCGCGAACACCGCCGCCGGAGGGTTTATCCCCGCCGGAGGCGCGGCATCGGCGAGAAGAGCGAGTGCATCGCACCACCGGCCCGGACGGACGGAATCCCACGCGTGACGGAGCATCCCACCTCCCACGAAGGCCGGCAGCCGCTGGCCGACCGGCCCCAGGAACAGACACGGCCTCGCCAGGAGGCCGCGCCCGCCGGCCTGCCCTCCGACATCCCCGCGCAGCCCGCGCCGCAGCTCCCGGAGCCCGCTCCGGCGCCGGCGCCCTCGGCTCCCGCGGTCGCCGTCGCCGTCTCCCCCAAGGGGGCGGAGCCGGCCGGGCGGCGCGAGGGCGACCGGCTGCGCTTCGTCGGCGCCGCGACCCGGCGGATCGCCCGCGGCCTCGACCTCGACGAGATCGTCCTCGGCCTGTGCCGCGCCACCGTGCCGGCCTTCTCCGACGAGATCCTCGTCTACCTCCGCGACCCGCTGCCGGTCGGCGACGAGCGCCCCGTGGCGCCCTTCGTGCTGCGGCTGCGCCGCACCGACCGGCTGCGGTTAACGGACCTGGAGGGCGACGAGCTCGTCCTCGTACCCGATCCCGACCCGACGCCCGCGGCCGAACTGTGCGAGGTGCGCTCCGGCAGTTCCCTGGCCGAGGTGCTCCGCGGGGTCCGGCCGGTCTTCGGCGACTCCGCGGCCGCCCGGACCGCGCTCGGCGAGCTCCTCGGCCCGGAGCATCCGCTGCCCCGCGGGCTGCGGGCGATACTGGCGCCGCTGCGCGGCCGCCGCCGGGTGATCGGCGCGGCCGTCTTCCTGCGCCGCGCCGAGCAGCCCGCCTTCGACCCGGACGACCTGCTCGTCGGCGCCCAGCTGGCCACCCACACCGCGCTCGGCATCGACAAGGCGGTGCTGTACGGCCGGGAGGCGTACATCGCGGACGAGCTGCAGCGGACCATGCTGCCGGACTCGCTGCCGCAGCCGACCGGCGTCAAGCTCGCCTCCCGCTACCTGCCGGCGGCCGAGACGGCCCGGGTGGGCGGCGACTGGTACGACGCGATCCCGCTGCCCGGCAGCCGGGTCGCCCTGGTCGTCGGCGACGTCATGGGCCACTCCATGACCTCGGCCGCGATCATGGGCCAGCTGCGCACCACCGCGCAGACCCTGGCCGGGCTCGACCTGCCGCCGCAGGAGGTCCTTCACCACCTCGACGAGCAGGCCCAGCGGCTCGGCGAGAACCGGATGGCGACCTGCATGTACGCGGTCTACGACCCGGTCTCGCACCGGATCACGGTCGCCAACGCCGGCCATCCGCCGCCGATACTGCTCCACCTGGACGGGCGCGCGGAGGTGCTGCGGGTGCCCGCGGGCGCCCCGATCGGCGTGGGCGGCGTGGACTTCGAGGCGGTCGAGCTGGACGCCCCGGCCGGTGCGACGCTGCTGCTGTACACGGACGGTCTGGTGGAGTCCCGGCTGCGGGACGTGTGGACCGGGATCGAGCAGCTGCGGGAGCGGCTCGCGGCGGCGGCCCAGCTGACCGGGCCGGACCACGCGCCGCCCCTGGAGGCGCTCTGCGACGACGTGCTCGACATGCTGGGTCCGGGCGACCGGGACGACGACATCGCGCTGCTCGCGGCCCGCTTCGACGGGATCGCGCCGAGCGACGTGGCGTACTGGTTCCTGGATCCGGAGGACGCGGCCCCGGGCCGGGCCCGCCGGCTGGCCCGCCGGGCGCTCGCCCGCTGGGACCTGGAGGAGCTCACGGACTCGGTGGAGCTGCTGATCAGCGAGGTGGTGACGAACGCGGTGCGGTACGCGGAGCGGCCGGTGACCCTGCGGCTGCTGCGGACGGACGTGCTGCGCTGCGAGGTCGGCGACGACTCCCCGCAGCTGCCCCGGCAGCGGCGCGCCCGCGAGACGGACGAGGGCGGGCGCGGCCTGTTCCTGGTGAACCGGCTGGCGCGGCGGTGGGGGGCGACCCGCCTGTCGGGCGGCAAGGTCGTCTGGTTCGAGCTGTCGACGCGCGTCTGATCCGCGGGAGTACGCGACGAAGGCCGGTCCCCGGGCGGGGGCCGGCCTTCGTCGCGTACGGCGGGTGTCAGCGGGGCTGCTGGGTGGTGCGTTCGGGCAGGACGGCGCCCTCGTCATCGCCCGGGAGGTCGGGGTCGGGGGGCTGGACCGTCGCGGTGGTGGTCGGTTCCCCGGTGGGTTCGCCGGTCGGGACCGGCGGGGTGGTGGTGGCGTCCCGGGTGGGCGTCGGCCGGGTCGTCGGCGGCGTGGTGGGCGGCGTGGTCGGCGCGGTGGGGGTGCGGGCCGGCGGGGTGGTGGCGGTCTCCGTCGGCTCCTCGGTGGGCTCCTCGGTCGGGGTGGGCGAGCCCGTCCCGGTGGGCAGCCGGCCGCCGCCGTCCCAGCCGCCGTCGGTCTCCAGGTCGAACTCGGTGTCGGAGCCGCCGTTCAGGGCGCGCTCGGTGTACGCGCCCCAGATCTTGGCCGGGACGCCGCCGCCGTTGGCCCGGCGGCCGGGGTCGACGGTGTCGGTGAGGGTGACCTGTTCGGCGATCTTGCCGGAGGTGTTCTCGCCGAAGAGGGCGACGGCGGTGACCAGTTCGGGGGTGTAGCCGACGAACCAGGCGGAGCGGTTGTTCTCGGAGGTGCCGGTCTTGCCGGCGGCCTCGTAGTCGCCGGCGGCGCGGTAGCCGGAGCCGTTCTCGACGACGCTGTGCATGGCCTGGGTGACGGTGTCGGCGGCCCGGCGGCTGATGACCTGCTCGCCGGTCTGCTTCACGGTCTCGACCTGGCGGTCGCGGTGCTGGGCGGCCTTGACGAGGGTCGGGGTGACCTTCGCTCCGTGGTTGTCGAGGGTGGCGTAGGCGCCGGCCATGTCGAGGGTGGAGGCGCCCATGGTGCCGAGCGCCATGGCGGGGGTGGGGTCGAAGTCCTGGCCGTCCTTCAGACCGAGGTCGAGGGCGGTCTTCTTGGCCTTCTCGGCGCCGACGTCGACGATCATCTGGGCGTAGACCGAGTTGATGGACTTGTCGGTGGCCCGCTGGACGGAGACGGGGCCGTACGAGCGGTCGTCCTCGTTCTCGGGCGCGTAGGGGATCTCGCTGCCGACGACGGGGCGCTTGCTGTCGCCGTCGTAGACGGTGCCGAGGCCGATCTCGCGGCCGTCCTGGGTGGTCGCCTCGTTGTCGAGGGCGGAGGCGAGGACGATCGGCTTGAAGGTGGAGGCGGGCTGGAAGTCGCGCCGGGTGGCGTTGGACATCCAGTGCTCGGTGGCGCCGACGCCGCCGTACATCGCGACGACCGCGCCGGTCTTCGGGTCGACGGAGGTGGCGCCGGCCTGGACGGTGGCGGCCTTCTTGTCGCCCTTGCGGTCGAGCTTGGCCTCCAGCTCCTTGTCGACCGCGGCGACGAGGTCCTTCTGCCTGCCCTCGTCGATGTTGAGGGTGATGGTCCAGCCGCCGGCCTTGATGTCCTCCTCGCTGACGCCCTGGCGCATCAGCTCCTGGTTGGCGGCCTCGACGATGTAGCCGGTCTGGCCCTCCATGCCGGGGAGCGGCTTGGGCGCCTGCGGGACGGGGAACTTCAGGCCGGCGCGCTCGGCGGCGGGGAGCCAGCCCATCTCGACCATGTTGTCGAGGACGTAGTTCCAGCGCTCCTCGACGAGCTTGCGGCCGGTGGCGTTGGCGGAGGTCCAGTCGTACTGGTTGGGGGCCTGGAGCAGCGAGGCGAGGTAGGCGCCCTGGGCGGTGGTGAGCCGGGAGGCGTCGGTGCCGTAGTACGAGCGGGCGGCGGCCTGGATGCCGTAGGAGGAGCGGCCGTAGTAGCTGGTGTTCATGTACCCGGCGAGGATGTCGGGCTTGGACATCTCCTCGTCGACCTTGATGGCGATGACCATTTCCTTGAGCTTGCGGGTCGCCGTCTGGTCCTGGCTCAGGTAGAAGTTCTTGACGTACTGCTGGGTGATCGTGGAGCCGCCCTGCTTGCCCTTGCCGGTGAGGGTGTTCCAGGCGGCGCGGGTGGTGCCCTTGATGTCGACGCCGTTGTCCTTGTAGAAGGTCTTGTTCTCGGCGGCGACGAAGGCCCGCTGGACGGGGAGCGGGATCTTCTCCAGGCCCACGATCTCGCGGTTGATCTCGCCGGTGCGGGCGAGGATCTTGCCGTTGGAGTACGTGTAGATGTTGCTCTGCATGGTCGCCTCGGCGTTGGCCGTGGGCACGGGGACCAGCAGGTAGACGGTGTAGAGGCCGCCGATACCGATCAGGCAGAGCAGGAGGAAGGTGCCCAGCAGCTTCTTCCAGGTGAAGAGGCGGCGTATGCCCCGTTTCTTCGCCTTCGCGTCCGGTCGGCCCATGTCGTGTGTCGCTCCGCTCGTCGTGTGTCCCGTCGCCCTCGGTCGTCCGACGCGCCGGATCAGCTCAGCAAGCTAACACCGACACTGCGGACATAGGGCAACCGATCACGCCTTTTCAGGACGTGAGAATCAGCACCCACCTCCAGGGGAACCGACGTCCGAGCGGAGGTGATGGTTGCGTGAAGGATTGGTTCCGCTTTATCGCGCATCCGCCGCGGAGTCGGCCGCATGCGGCTATACATCGTGCGTATACACCCGGTGTACAGTGACGCCATGTCCATCGGTCACACCCTCCTCGGGCTCCTCGAATCGGGTCCGCGCCACGGCTACGACCTCAAGCGCGCCTTCGACGAGCGATTCGGCCACGACCGGCCGCTCCACTACGGCCAGGTCTACTCGACGATGTCCCGCCTCCTGAAGAACGGCCTCGTCGTCGTCGACGGCGTCGAGGCCGGCGGCGGCCCCGAGCGCAAGCGGTACGCGATCACCGACGCCGGCATCACCGACGTCGCCACCTGGCTCGCGACCCCCGAGAAGCCGGAGCCGTACCTCCAGTCCACGCTCTACACCAAGGTCGTCCTCGCCCTGATGACCGGCCGCGGGGCCGCCGAACTGCTCGACACCCAGCGCGCCGAGCACCTGCGCCTGATGCGCGAGCTCACCCGCCGCAAGAGGGACGGCGACCTCGCCGACCAGCTCATCTGCGACCACGCCCTCTTCCACCTGGAGGCCGACCTGCGCTGGCTCGAACTCACCGCGGCCCGCCTCGACCGGCTCGCCGAGGAGGTCCGCCGATGACCCTCCTCCGCGCCGAGGGCCTGACCAAGGCGTACGGCCCCACCGCCGCGCTCTCCGGGGCGGACTTCGCCCTGCGCGCCGGCGAGGTCGTCGCCGTCATGGGCCCCTCCGGCTCCGGCAAGTCCACCCTCCTGCACTGCCTCGCGGGCATCGTCCGCCCCGACGCGGGCACCCTCACCTACGACGGGCGCGACCTCACCGCCCTCTCCGACGGCGCCCGCAGCGCCCTGCGCCGCACCGACTTCGGCTTCGTCTTCCAGTTCGGCCAGCTCGTCCCCGAGCTCAGCTGCGTGGAGAACGTCGCCCTGCCGCTCCGGCTGAACGGCGAGAAGCGCAGGGCCGCCGAGGCCCGCGCCGTCGAATGGCTCGCCCGCCTGGAGGTCGACGACACCGCGGCCAAGCGCCCCGGCGAGATATCCGGCGGCCAGGGCCAGCGGGTCGCCGTCGCCCGCGCCCTCGTCACCGCCCCGCGCGTGATCTTCGCCGACGAGCCGACCGGCGCCCTCGACTCCCTCAACGGCGAGCGGGTGATGCGGCTGCTCACCGACGCCTCCCGGGACACCGGCGCCGCCGTCGTCCTCGTCACCCACGAGGCCCGCGTCGCCGCCTGGTCCGACCGCGAGGTCGTCGTCCGCGACGGCGCGGTCCGGTCCGCGGAGTGGGCCGCGTGAGCCCCCGGCTCTGGGCCCGCGACCTCGCCCTCGGCGCCCGCTTCGCCGCCACCGGCGGCCGCCCGGGAGTCCTCCGTACGCTGCTCACCGCGGCCGGCGTCGGCTTCGGCGTGGCGCTGCTGCTGCTCGCCGCCTCCTTCCCGAACATGCTCTTCCAGCGGGAGGTCCGGGAGTCGGTCCGCGCCGTCGACGGCAGCGAACAGGTCACCGCGCCCCGGCCCGACTCCTTCCTCCACCTCTCGCGGAACACCGTCTACCGCGACGACGTCATCAGCGGACTGCTGCTGCGCCCCGAGGGCGACGCGCCTCCGGTCCCGCCGGGCGCCGAAGCGTTCCCGAAGGCCGGGGAGATGCTGGTCTCCCCCGCGCTCGGCGAACTGCTCGACTCCCCCGACGGCGCCCTCCTCAGGGAGCGGCTGCCCTACCGGGTCGCCGGGACGATCGGCGAGGCCGGCCTCATCGGCCCGGCCGAACTGCGGTACGTCGCCCACGCCGCCTTCCTGGACCAGGAGAACCTCGACGGGCGCGGCACCCGCTTCGGCTGGTCGGTGCCCGAGGAACCGATGAACGCGTTCCTCATCCTCCTCGTCGTCGTCGCCTGCGTCGTCCTGCTCCTCCCGGTGCTCGTCTTCGTCGCGACCGCCGTCCGCTTCGGCGGCGAGCAGCGGGACCGGCGGCTCGCGGCGCTCCGGCTGATCGGCGCCGACACCGCCACGACCCGGCGGATCGCGGCCGGCGAGTCCCTCGCGGGCGCGCTGCTCGGCCTGCTCGCGGGCCTCGGACTCTTCGCCGTGGGACGGCAGTTCGCGGGCACCTTCACCATCTGGGACGTCAACGCCTACCCGGCCGACGTCGTGCCGATGCCCGCGGTCGCCGCGCTCGTCCTCGCCGTCGTCCCGGTCGCCTCGGTCGTGGTCACCCTCGCCGCCATGCGCGGCGTGGTGGTCGAACCGCTCGGCGTCGTCCGCGTCTCCACCCCGCGCCGCCGCCGGCTGTGGTGGCGGCTGCTGCTCCTCGCGGCCGGCGCGGCCTTCCTCGTCCCGCTCATGGGCGACGTCCAGGCGACCCGGACCGACCTCGACACCGTGGGCGTCGTCACCGGCACCACGCTGGCCCTGATCGGCCTCACCACGCTCCTGCCGTGGCTCGTCGAGGCGGGCGTCAAACGGCTGGGCACCGGCCCGGTGGCCTGGCAGCTCGCGGTCCGCAGGCTCCAGCTGAGCTCCGGCACGGCGGCCCGCGCGGTCAGCGGCATCGTCGTCGCGGCCACCGGGGCGATCGCGCTCCAGATGCTCTTCCAGGCGATGGAGAGCGACTTCACCCAGCTCACCGGCGAGGACACGTCCCGCGCCCAGATCGTCTTCGGCACCGACGCGGAGACCGCCGCCGAGGCCCGCGGGGTGATCGACCGCGTCGCGCGGACCGAGGGCGTCACCGGCGTGATCGGCACGGTCGAGTCGAACGTCTGGCGGCCGGGACCGCTCGGCGAGGGCGAGGAGTTCGCCCCGATGACCTCGCTCCGGGTCGGCGACTGCGCCTCCCTCCGCGAGTTCGCCACCCTGCCGTCCTGCGCGGACGGCGACGTCTTCGTCTTCCTCGCGCACGGCGCGCAGGGCAACCCGGACGACTCCCACGTCACCCGGACCGCCCGGCCCGGTGCCACGGTCGCCCTGCGCGACCCGCACCCCCACCCGGACGAGCTGCCGAAGCGCCCCGCCGGCACCCCGGACCCGCTGTGGCGGATCCCCGCCGACGCCCGGGTCGTCGACTCCCGCCCGTCCCCGACGGGCATGTACGAGTACGGCGTGCTCGCCACCCCCTCGGCGATCGGCACCGCCGTCCTCGACACCCCCGAGGCGCAGGTCATGGTCCGGCTCGACCCGTCCGTGCCCGACGCCGCCGAGTCCGTGCGGAACACGGCCTCGGCCATCGACCCGGCGTCCTACGTCCGCGACCTGAAGGACACCGAGCGCGACGCGGCCTTCTCCAGCGTCCGCACGGGCATCCTCGTCGGCTCCACCCTGACGATGCTCCTGGTGGCGGCCTCGCTCCTGGTCTCGACCCTGGAGCAGCTGCGCGACCGCAAGCGGCTGCTGTCCTCGCTCGTCGCCTTCGGCACCCGCCGCTCGACCCTGAGCTGGTCGGTGCTGTGGCAGACGGCGGTGCCGATCCTCCTCGGGCTCGCCCTCGCCGTGGCGGGCGGCCTCGCCCTCGGGATCGTGCTGCTGCGCCTCGGCGGCCAGCAGGTGCGGGACTGGTGGGCGTTCCTGCCCGTCGTCGGGATCGGCCTCGGGCTGATCGCGACCGTGACGCTGCTGAGCCTGCCGCCGCTGTGGCGGCTGATGCGCGCGGACGGCCTGCGCACGGAGTGATCCGTCGGGCGGATGTACGGGGGAGAGGGCGCGGGTTCCCGATACCGGGGGGTTTCGGGAACCCGCGCCCCCGTGTCTCAGGAACCCGCGCCCAGCACCCGTACCGGCAGCGCCGCCAGCTCCTCGCGCAGCGCCCCGGCCAGTTCCTCGAACTCGGAGTGGCGGGCCGCACCGGCCCGCATCGCGAGGGCGACCCGCCGGGTGGGCGCCGGGGCGGCGAAGGAGCCGGTGCCCAGGGCGGTGTTGCGGGCGGTCTCGACGGTGACGGCGGTGCTCGGCAGCAGCGTCACGCCGAGCCCGCCGGCGACCAGCTGGACCAGGGTCGAAAGGCCGGCCGCGGTGGTGGTGACCTCGGCGCCGTCCTCCCGCCCGGCCTCGCGGCAGATGTCGAGGGCCTGGTCGCGCAGGCAGTGCCCCTCGTCGAGGAGGAGCAGCCGCAGCCCCCTGAGGGCCTCGCGCGGGATGTCGTCCCGCCCGGCCAGCGGATGGCCCTCGGCCGCGACCAGGACGAAGTCCTCGTCGAACAGCGGGAGTTCGACGACCCCGGGCACTCCGAGGGGCACGGCGAGGAGCAGCAGGTCGAGCCGGCCCGCAGCGAGCCCCTCCAGGAGGGACGAGGTCTGCTCCTCGTGGACCTGGAGGTCGAGCTCCGGGTAGCGGGTGTGGACGAGCCGCAGCACGGTCGGCAGCAGATAGGGCGCGACCGTCGGGATCACGCCGAGCCGCAGCACCCCGGTGAACGGCGCCTGCGCGGCCTCCGCCTCCTCCATCAGCTCCCCCACCGCGTCGAGCACCGCACCGGTGCGCACCGCGAGCCGTTCCCCGGCGGGCGAGAGCAGCACTCTCCGTGTCGTACGCTCCAGGAGCTGGACACCGAGTGCCTCTTCGAGGGCCGAAACCGCGCCCGAAAGAGCCGGCTGACTCATCCCGATCGCCGCCGCGGCGTCCCGGAAGTGCAGGTGCTCCGCGACCGCCGCGAAGGCTCTGAGCTGGGACAGACTGGGTTGTTTCACGCGCCGGACGGGAACCACTGATAACCACCTTCGATCAACACGACCCACTCTAGCTATTTCACTGATCAATGCACTCCGTGCCAGTATGTGAGACGTCCAACCCCTCACGGAAGCCCTCAAAAGGGATGCTTCCGACTCTGCAAGGAGAGCGCGTGCTCACTGTCGGTGACCAGTTCCCCACCTACGACCTGACCGCCTGCGTGTCGCTGGAGAGCGGCAAGGAGTTCGCGCAGATCGACCACAAGTCCTACGAGGGCAAGTGGCGCGTGGTGTTCTTCTGGCCGAAGGACTTCACCTTCGTCTGCCCGACCGAGATCGCCGCGTTCGGCAAGCTGAACGACGAGTTCGCCGACCGCGACGCCCAGATCCTCGGCGTCTCCGGCGACTCCGAGTTCGTCCACCACGCCTGGCGCAAGGACCACGCCGACCTGCGTGACCTGCCCTTCCCGATGCTCGCCGACTCGAAGCACGAGCTCATGAGCGACTGCGGCGTGCGCGGCGAGGACGGCTTCGCTCAGCGCGCCGTCTTCATCGTGGACCCGAACAACGAGATCCAGTTCACCATGGTGACCGCCGGTTCCGTGGGCCGTAACCCCAAGGAGGTCCTGCGGGTCCTCGACGCCCTGCAGACCGACGAGCTCTGCCCCTGCAACTGGAACAAGGGCGAGGACACCCTCGACGCCGGCAAGCTCCTGGCCGGTGAGTGAGCATGGCCCTCGATGAGCTGAAGGCCGCCGTACCGGACTTCGCCAAGGACCTGAAGCTGAACCTCGGCTCGGTCATCGGCAACAGCGAGCTCCCGCAGCAGCAGCTGTGGGGCACCGTCCTCGCCTGCGCGATCGCCTCGCGCTCGCCGAAGGTGCTGAAGGAGCTGGAGCCCGAGGCCCAGTCGAACCTGAAGCCCGAGGCCTACCAGGCCGCCAAGTCCGCCGCCGCCATCATGGCGATGAACAACGTCTTCTACCGGACCCGGCACCTGCTGTCGGACCCCGAGTACGGGACGATGCGGGCGGGTCTGCGGATGAACGTCATCGGCAACCCGGGCGTCGAGAAGGTCGACTTCGAGCTCTGGTCGCTCGCCGTCTCCGCGATCAACGGCTGCGGCCAGTGCCTGGACTCGCACGAGCAGGTCCTGCGCAAGGCCGGCGTCGACCGCGAGACGATCCAGGAGGCGTTCAAGATCGCCGCCGTGATCCAGGCGGTCGCCGTCACCCTGGACGCGGAGGCCGTCCTCGCCGAGTAGCCGGCGGAACCGTACGGCGGAAGGGCCCCGGAGCGATCCGGGGCCCTTCCGCCGTCCCGTCACTTCTTGAGCGCCGCCATCAGGTCGAGCGCGTCCTGCGTCATGGGGACGTCGATCCCGGAGAGGTCGGGCATCGGCGCGTCCTCGATCGGCGTCCCGTTCTCGTCGCTCGGATGGCTCCGGTAGATCGAGAGCCGGAGTTCGGTCTGGCCGTCGAGGACGTGGAGGGTTCCGCCCTCCTCGCCGTTGTCCTGGAAGAACGCCTCCTCGCCGATGCCCTCGACCTTCTGGATCATGCCGTTCTGCAGCGCCCGCGCCGCGAACTCGGGGCCGGGATCGGTCACCTTGTGCAGGGTGTAGGTGATCTCGACGCTCTGCGAGAACTCCCCCGGCCCGAAGGTGGCCGAGCACGACACCTCGCTGAGCGAGGGCTCGTTCAGGAGGGGCCCGACGCCGTCCAGGCCCCGCTTGCCGAGAACGCCGCCGAGCGCCGTCAGCTCCGCCGCCTCGCAGAGCCGTGACTCCCGGTCCAGCGGCTTGTACCCGCCCAGGTCGGGACCCGGCTCCGCCCGCTGCCCGTAGGCGTAGAGCCCGGCACCCCACACCGCCGAGGCGGCCACCGCGCCGCCGAGCGCCCACAGCCAGGGCCGGCGGGCCCGCGGCGGGCGCGGCGGGCGCTCCTCGGTCAGCACCTCGGCCGTCTCGAAGGGGGCACCGCCCACCAGTTCGGGTTCGGAGATCACGCCTTGCCCCTCCGCTCGGGCGAACCGGGCGCCGGGGTCGGGGCCACCTCGAAGGCGGTGGCGCCGCGCGGCTCGGGGGCGGTGAGCAGCGCCGGCTCCTGGCTCCACGCCTTCAGGTACCCGACGACCGTGTTGGCGACCGCGACGAGCGGGACGGCGACGACGGCGCCGCCGATGCCGGCGGTCAGCCCGCCCGCGGCGACCGAGAGGACCACGGCGAGCGGGTGGACGCGGACGGCCCGGCCGAGGATGAACGGCTGGAGGACGTGGCCCTCGATCTGCTGCACGGCGAGGACGACGACGAGCACCATCAGCGCGGTGAACACGCCGTTGGTGACGAGCGCGACCAGGCAGGCGAGGGCGCCGGAGATGACGGCGCCGACGAGCGGGATGAAGGCGAAGAGGAAGATGAAGACGGCGAGCGGGACCGCCATCGGCACGTCGAGGAAGTACAGGCCGAGGCCGATGAAGACCGCGTCGATGAGGGCGACCAGGACGGTGCCGCGCACATAGGCGGTGAGGGTGCGCCAGGCGCGCGGACCGGCGCCGGCGACCCCGGGCCGTGCCTGCGCGGGGACCAGCTTCAGCGTCCACTCCCAGACCTTCTTCCCGTCGTAGAGCAGGAAGAGGGTGGAGAACATGGCGAGCAGGATGCCGGTCATGGTCTCGACGATCACGGTCACGCCCTGGAGTCCGGCGGAGGTGATCTGCTCGGCGTTGGCGCCGATGGTGTCGCTGAGGTTCTTCGCGATGTCGTTGATCTGGCGCTCGGTCACGTGGAACGGGCTGTCGAGGAGCCAGCGCTTGAGCTCCTCGATGCCGTCCCTGACCCGGTCGGTGAGGTTGTCGATGTTGTCCATCACCTGCCACACCACGAACCAGCCGACCAGCCCCATCACGACGAAGCCGGAGACGGCGGTGATGGCGGTGGCGAGCCCGCGCGGCACGCCCATGGTGCGCAGCCGGGCCACGGTGGGCTGGAGCAGCGCGGTGACCAGGAGGGCGGCGACGAAGGCGAGGACGACGAGCTGGACGGAGCTGATGACCCGCATGAGGACCCAGACGGTCCCGGCGAGCACGAGCAGCCGCCAGCCGGCCTCGCCGGCGACCCGCAGTCCCCACGGGATGGCGGAGACCGGGTCGGGGCGGGCGGGGACGGCGGGGGCGTACGCCGGCGGCGCGGGCACGGTGCGCCCCTCGGCCACGGCGACGGCGGAGTCCCCGGGGGCCGACGGCTCGGCGGCTTCACCGGAAGGTTTCTCCCCGGTCGGCGCGCGTTCGGGAGCCGGCGTCCGCGGCGGCCGTCCGTCGTCGGGACCGGTGGATCCGGCGGGTCCTGCCGGACCGTCGTGCTCCTGGTCCTCGGCCGCTTCGTCGCGCCGGGCGTCCAGCGCGGCTCCCACCCGGCTGATGCCCTCGCCCAGTCGGTTCAGCCATCCTGGCAGTCTCGACATCTCTTTCCTCTTCCCCCCGTGCGGTCCCTGGCAACCTACACGCAGGAAGCCCCGCACCGTAGGACGGTGCGGGGCTCCCCGGGGTTGAGCGGGTGCCGGTCTAGTACCAGCGGTTGGCCTGCCAGAACGACCAGGCGCCACACGGGCTGCCGTAGCGGTCGTTCATGTAGTTGAGACCCCACTTGATCTGGGTGGCGGGGTTCGTCTGCCAGTCGGCACCGGCCGAGGACATCTTGGAGCCCGGCAGGGCCTGGACGAGGCCGTAGGCGCCGGAGGAAGGGTTCTGCGCCCGGTAGTTCCAGGTGGACTCGTGGTCCACGATGTTGCTGAAGCACTGGAACTGCGAGGCCGGGACCATCTGGCGGGCGATCGCCTTGACCTCGGAGACGGTGTACGAGCCCTGGGCGGCGAAGCTGGACGCGTCGCGGACGGCGTCGCGGCTGGCGCGCTCGGCCTCCGCCTTCTCGCGGGCCTCCCGCTCCTCGCGCTCCTTCTTCTCCTGCTCGGCCTTCTCGTCGGCGGCCTTCTTCTTCGCCTCGGCGTCCTCGGCGGCCTTGACGCGGGCGGCCTCCTCCGCGCTCTTGCGCGCGGTGGCGTCCGCGGCGGCGGCCTGGACGTCGGCCTGCTCCGCGAGGGAGGCGACCTGAACCTGGGCCTGCGCGCCCGCGGGGATGTCCGCCAGCAGCGTGCTGTCGGCCGCGGTGGCCTCGAAGTTGTCGTCCGAGGTGGCCTGGGCGGCGTTGCCCGTGGCAACGCCGACGACGGCGCCGACGGTGGTGACCGCAGTGGCAGATGCCACCGCGAATCCCCGGACCGAGATCCGGCTCACACGGTTTCCTTCCAGCATCGCCCGCAGCGGTGACCTCGTGGGCGAAATCGTGCCCCCGGCGCTGGTCTTCGTCGTACCGGTCACAGAAGACACGGGCCCGTGGTGCTGTGGGCGGCATACGGCGACGTCTGTGGAGTTGTGCGGTGGTGCGTGTGCGCTCGACGGGGTCGAGGGTGCACGGGTGCCGTATGCGGGGCCTGACGGAAGCAAGACTTTGCCGGACGCGGACGCCGCAAGGCAATTCCGTCTTGCGTGTGAAAGCTCACACCTCATTGGGCGCAGGTGTTTTGACGGATGTTGCGGACAGCGGGGCGCCGCCCGGCTAAGCTCCTGCGCTTCGCCGGGCGGCGCCAACTCCCGTACGGGAGCCAATCGGTACGAATCGGGCTACAGGTGACCGTCCTCCAGCATCTCGGTCACCAGGGCCGCGATCTGGGACCGCTCGGAGCGGGTCAGGGTGACGTGCGCGAAGAGCGGATGCCCCTTCAGCTTCTCGACCACGGCGACGACTCCGTCGTACCGCCCCACCCGGAGGTTGTCCCGCTGGGCGACGTCATGGGTGAGCACCACCCGCGAATTCGCCCCGATACGGGACAGAACGGTCAACAGGACGTTCCGCTCCAGGGACTGGGCCTCGTCGACGATAACGAAGGCGTCGTGGAGCGAGCGGCCCCGGATGTGGGTGAGCGGAAGGACCTCCAGCATCCCCCGGGACAGCACCTCCTCGATCACCTCGCGGCCGGCGACCGACGAGAGCGTGTCGAAGACCGCCTGCGCCCACGGGCTCATCTTCTCGGACTCGCTGCCCGGCAGATAGCCGAGGTCCTGGCCGCCGACCGCGTACAGCGGACGGAAGACCATCACCTTCTGGTGCTGCCGGCGCTCCAGGACCGCCTCCAGGCCCGCGCAGAGCGCGAGCGCCGACTTGCCGGTGCCGGCCCGGCCGCCCATCGAGATGATCCCGACGTCCGGGTCGAGCAGCAGGTCGAGCGCGATGCGCTGCTCGGCGCTGCGGCCGCGGATCCCGAAGGCCTCCCGGTCGCCGCGGACCAGGCGGACGTTCCCGTCCGCGCCGACCCGGCCGAGGGCCTTGCCGCGCTCCGACTGGAGCACCAGGCCGGTGTGCACGGGCAGCTCGGCCGCCTCGGGCACGTACAGCCGCTCCTCGTCGTAGAGCAGGTCGATCTGCTCCGCGGAGAGGGACAGCTCGGACATCCCGGTCCAGCCGTTGGCGTCCGTGATGGCGAGCTCCGCGCGGTACTCCTCGGCGAGCAGGCCCACCGAGGACGCCTTGATGCGCAGCGGCAGGTCCTTGGAGACGACGGTGACGTCGTACCCCTCCGCCTGGAGGTTGCGCGCGACCGCGAGGATGCGGGAGTCGTTGTCGCCCAGCCGGTAGCCGGCCGGCAGGACGGAGGGGTCGGAGTGGTTGAGCTCGACCCGCAGCGTGCCGCCGAGATCCCCGATCGGGAGCGGCGCGTCCAGGCGGCCGTACCGGACCCGGAAGTCGTCCAGCAGGCGCAGCGCCTGCCGGGCGAAGTAACCGAGCTCCGGGTGGTGCCGCTTCGCCTCCAGCTCGGTCACCACCACGATGGGGAGCACGACCTCGTGCTCCTCGAAGCGGGACATCGCCTTGGGATCGGCGAGCAGGACGCTGGTGTCGAGTACATAGGTGCGCCGGTCGGAAAGGCGGCGCTTCGTGCTGGTCACCACGGAAGGACAGACCCCCTCTGAAGACCCGAATGAGGCCGGGGTGCGACGGGACAACCGGTGTCGCGGCGGAATGGGACCGGGATCGGACCGCCCAGCGCGGACCGAACACCGGCCCTCCGCGTCTCCCGTGCGTGTCCCGCACGGTCGTCCTGGTGCAAGGGGCCTCCCGGGTGGCGGTCTCCGTGCCGCTCACTTCACCAGGCTTATTCCCTCGAACACTCCTTGCCATGCCACGGCATATGACGGCGTGTTCGTGAACGTCCGGTGACTCCCCCGGGTCAGCCGGGGACGGTGTGGCTCAGGTGCCGTAGCGCCGGTGCCGGGCCGCGTAGTCGCGCAGCGCCCGCAGGAAGTCGACCTTGCGGAAGGCCGGCCAGTGGACCTCGCAGAAGTAGTACTCGGAGTGCGCGCTCTGCCACAGCATGAAGCCGGAGAGGCGCTGCTCGCCGCTGGTGCGGATCACCAGGTCCGGGTCGGGCTGGCCACGGGTGTACAGGTGCTCCGAGATGAGGTCGATGGAGACGGTCTCGGCCAGCTCCTCGAAGCTGGTGCCGCGCTCGGCGTGGTCCAGGAGGAGGGAGCGGACCGCGTCCGCGATCTCCTGCCGGCCGCCGTAGCCGACGGCGACGTTGACCAGTATCCCGGCGTTGGTCCGGGTGGCCTCCTCGGCCTCCTTGAGGACCGTCTGGGTCCGGGCGGGGAGCAGGTCCATGGTGCCGACGTGGTGCACCCGCCAGCGGCCGTCCGAGGCGAGCGCCTTCACCGCGTCCTCGATGATCCCGAGCAGCGGCACCAGCTGCTCCTCGGGACGGTTCAGGTTGTCCGTGGAGAGCATCCAGAGCGTGACGACCTCGACGTCGGTCTCGCCGCACCAGCCGAGCAGCTCCCGGATCTTGTCCGCGCCGGCCTTGTGTCCCTGCTCGGGGGTGCCGCCGGAGGCCTTGGCCCAGCGCCGGTTTCCGTCGAGGATGACCCCGATGTGCTTGGGCACCTGATCGTGGTCGAGACGGCCTTCCACCCGGCGTGCGTAGAGCCCGTACACCAGGTCGCGCAGGTTCACTGTTCTTTACCCCTCCATGGGCGGGCGGTTCGCAAGCCGCCACACTACTGCCGTCGGGTGAAGGCTCCCAGCCCGGGCGTGTCACAACTCCCTACGGGACTGTCACAAGTCCGTGATAAGCAGAGATACGTGACTGATTCCCCCCTCTACCGCGCCGCCGCGGAGCGCTACGACTCCATGGAGTACCGCCGCTCGGGCCGCAGCGGGCTCAAGCTCCCCGCCGTCTCCCTCGGTCTCTGGCACAACTTCGGCGACGACCGCACGCTCGACTCGCAGCGCGCGATCCTGCGCCGCGCCTTCGACCTCGGCGTCACCCACTTCGACCTGGCGAACAACTACGGCCCGCCGCCCGGCTCCGCCGAGCTGAACTTCGGCAAGATCTTCGCCCAGGACTTCGCGCCCTACCGCGACGAGCTGATCGTCTCGACGAAGGCCGGCTACCTGATGCACCCGGGCCCCTACGGCGAGTGGGGCTCCCGCAAGTACCTGCTGTCCTCGCTCGACGCCTCCCTGGACCGGATGGGCCTCGACTACGTCGACATCTTCTACTCGCACCGCTTCGACCCGGAGACCCCGCTGGAGGAGACCATGGGGGCGCTCGCCTCCGCGGTCCAGCAGGGCAAGGCGCTGTACGTCGGCGTCTCCTCGTACAACGCGGAGCAGACCGCCGAGGCCGCGCGGCTCCTGAAGGAGATGGGCGTCCCGGCCCTGATCCACCAGCCGTCGTACTCGATGATCAACCGCTGGATCGAGGACGACGGCCTGCTCGACACGCTGGAGACGGCCGGCATGGGCTGCATCTCCTTCGTGCCGCTCGCCCAGGGCCTGCTCACCAACAAGTACCTGAAGGGCATCCCGGAGGGCTCCCGCGCCACCCAGGGCAAGTCCCTCGACCCGAACCTGCTCTCCGGCGAGGTGCTGCGCCGGCTGACCGGCCTCGCCGACATCGCCGCACGGCGCGGGCAGTCCCTCGCCCAGCTGGCGCTGAAGTGGGTGCTGCGGGACCCGCGGATGACCTCGGCCCTGATCGGCGCGTCGAGCGTGGGGCAGCTGGAGGAGAACGTGGCGGCGCTGGCCTCCGCGCCGCTGACCGACGAGGAGCTGAAGGAGATCGACTCCTTCGCCGTCGACACCGAGGGCACCAACATCTGGGCCGGCCGGGGCTGACCCGGGCTCCCGGAGAGCGGGAAGAGAAAACGGGCCGGTCCGTGGGGGGGATACGGACCGGCCCGAGGGGGGGGTTCCACCATAACCCTTCAATAGTCGGGCTGCGCGCCACGTGCGCCGAACGAACCGCCCGGATTTCCCCGGATCCCAGTCGCCGCAAGGGTTCCGGGGCCGTGTGGCGGTTTTGTGCCCCGGCGTGGCGGCGGAGTTCCGTCCCTCCGACGGGGGAACGTCCGACGCCGCTCCCCCGTTGACGCCGCCGCCGGTCACGGCACGGCGGTGAACGCGCCGAGGGCGAGCCCGAGGAGGGCGCCGGCGAGCATGAAGGGCCCGAAGGGGATCGCGGAGGAGCGGCCCGCGCGCCCGAGGAGGACGCGGCCGAAGCCGTATCCGGCGCCCAGCAGGAAGCCCAGGAACGCGCCGGTGAAGAGGACGCCCCAGCCGTACCAGCCGAGCGCGGCGCCCAGCGGCAGCGCCAGCTTCACGTCGCCGAAGCCGAGGCCCTGCGGGCTGATCAGGTGCAGGGCGACATAGCCGCCGCCGAGCGCGAGGGATCCGAGCAGGGCCGACGGCCAGGACCCGGCGTCGTACGGGAGGAGTTCGGCGGCCCCGAGGAGCAGCGGCACGGCGAGCGCGAGCGGCAGGGTCAGCCCGTCCGGCAGCCGCTGCACCCGCACGTCGACGCAGGCCAGGAGCACCCCGAAGGGCGCGGCGAGCAGCCAGACCGCCAGCTCGGGCCGGGGCCCGCCGGTGGCGGCGGCGAGCAGCGCGCAGACCGAGGCGGTGAGCAGCGGCGCGGCGAGCGGCGCGGGCGTCGTCGCGCACGCGGCCCGGCCGGGGCCGCCGAGCCAGCCGCCCGCCGGGCCGGCGAGGGCGTGCCCGGCCGGGCAGTGCTCCCGCCACGGCTCCTCGGGCGCCACGGACAGCCGGTACGCGGCCCGCGGCACGAGCAGCCCGACGGCGGCGCCCCACAGGGCGGCGAGGACGACGAGGACGATCGGCGAGGCGGACACGGCCCGACCTTAGGTCTAAGGTCGGGCGCATGGGGCGGAGTCGGCGGGACGGGACGGGAACGCTCGGGGTGCCCGAGGGCGCCACGGTCCGCCTTGAGGTCGCGGCCTCCTACCGGGCGCGGCGGCGCGGGCTGCTCGGCCGGGACGGGATCGCGGGGGCGATGCTGCTGACCCCGGCGAACAGCGTCCACACCCTCGGCATGCGCTTCCCGATCGACGTGGCCTACCTGGACCGGCGCCTGCGGGTGCTCGCCGTCGTCACCATGCGCCCGGGCCGGCTCGGCCTGCCGCGGCCGCGCGCCCGGCACGTCCTGGAGGCGGAGGCCGGCGCGATGGCGGAGTGGGGCGTGCGGGCCGGGACGCGGCTGGCGGTCACGGCGGACCCGACCCCAGGAGCGTGAAGGCGCCGTAGCCGGCGGAGGCCAGAGCCAGCGCGGCGAGGACGGCGGCGGGGCCGGTACGGAGCCGGGCGAGGGCCGCGGCGGGCGGCAGCAGCAGCCCGAAGGCGGGCATCATCAGGCGGGGCCGGGAGCCGAAGTAGGCGGCACCGACCAGGGAGATGACGACCACCCCGACCGTGTACACGAGCAGCGGCAGCGGCTGGCGCTGCCGGACGCACAGCACCACCAGCCATCCGAGGAGCGCGAGCGCCGCGCACAGGCCGAGCGCGGCGGGCCAGGGCAGGGAGGCGATGAAGCGGGCGAGGGCGACGCCGCCGTCGATGGAGTTCCCCCACGCCGCCTGGACGTCGAAGTAGGCGGTCGCGCGGCCCTCGCGCACGCCGACGTACGCGACGTACCCGAGCCAGCCGAGCGGCGCGAGCAGCACCCCGGCGAGTGTCCGCGGGGGCAGCCGCCGGTCCCGTACGAGGGTCACGGCGGCCGTGACGGCGAGGGCGGCGATCAGGGCGGCGGCGGTGGGCCGGGTGAGCCCGGCGAGCGCGCACAGGAGCCCGGCGAGGAGCCACCGCCCGCGCAGCACCGCGTACAGCGACCACGCGGCGAGCGCGGTGAACAGCGTCTCCGTGTACGCCATCGACTGCACGAACGCGGTCGGGTACACCCCCCACAGCACGGCGAGGACGACGCCGGCGCGCGCCGAGACGACGTGCTCGCCGCAGCGGAAGATGCCCCAGGCGGCGGCGAGCGAGGCGGCCCAGGAGACGAGGAGCCCGGCGCCGGCCGCGTCGAGCGGGAGGACGGCGGACAGGCCCCGTTCGAGGGCGGGGAGGAGCGGGAAGAACGCCAGGTCGGAGTGGACGTCGCCGTTCGGGAGCGTGGTCTCGTACCCGTACCCGTGCTCGGCGATCCGCACGTACCAGACCGAGTCCCAGCGCCCGCTCAGCCGGTGGAAGCCGTCCTTGCCGGTCGCGGCGGCGGCGCCGGCGAGGACGGCCAGCCCGAGCACCCGGGTGGCGGCGTAACCGCCGAGAGCGAGCAGGAGGGGGGACGGGCGGCGTGCGGGCGGAGACATGTGCTCGATTATCGCGGGCCGGCCGGACACCCCTCAGGACAGCAGGCGGGCGACCGTGACGGCGGCGACGAGGACCACGAGGGCGAGGAGGGCGAGCTGCCGGGTGCGGCGCGGGGAGCGGACGGTGACGACGCGCGGGGTGACGGGCCCGGGGATCACGACGTGGACGCGGTGGGGGTGGTCGTCGTGCGTGACGCGGGCGAGGGAGAGGTGGCGCACGCGGACCCGGCGGCCGACCTCGCCGTCGTGGTGCCCGAGCCGGGGCTTGAGGTAGGCGGCGACGGCGGGGTCCAGGCCGGTGTCCGCGCCGAGGTCCGCACCGGGGTCCGCGTCGAGGTCCGCGTCGAGGGTGTCGAGGGTGTCGAGGGTGTCGACGTGCTGCCAGGCGTCGTCCTCGCGCGTCCACGCGAACGCCCGGTCCGGCAGGGACGAGGTCTCCTTGAACGCGTCGACGACCGGGCGGCGCTCGACGACCCCCTCGGTCCACCGGACGTACCGGCCGGTGCCCTCGCAGTACTCGTGGGCGATCGTGCCGTCCCGCTCGCAGACGGGGCAGGGCCGGGTCCCGCTGCCGCGGCACACCCCGCACTTCTTCTGGCCCGCTCCCCGGCACTTCCCGCACGCCGTGTCCTCGGCCCCGCACTCCCGGCAGCGGACCCGCGTCCCCGTCTCCCCCTGCGGCCGGTCGGCCGCCTTGAGGGCGGGCTTGCCGGTGCCCTCGCAACTGAGGCAGCACAGCCGCCCCTTGCACCCCCCACAGGGCACGTAGGCCGGGCACTTCACGTCCCCCGCGCCCTCGCAGCGGGGGCACTGCCGCCGCCCGTTGGTGCAGACGCAGGGCCGGGGGTCCACCGTGCCGCGCCGCACGAGCAGCAGGGTCGAGGGGTTCCTCGGGTCGGAGGGGGCGGGTATCGCGTACCCGTCGAGGTCGTCGTACCGGGGACGGTCCGACAGGTCGGGGGAGCCCGGTTGGAAGCCGGTCCGCTCCTCGCGGGTCTCGACGCTGCGGACTATCTCCCCGTCGACGAGGAGGTGCCGGGTGATGCGGGCGCCGTGGGCGGGGAAGGCGGCCGGGTCGGCCCCGGCGGCCCCGAGACCGCGCCGTACCGCCGCCAGGATGTCGTCGTCGCTCAGCACGCCTCGGCCTCCAGGGGACCCTCGGATGACCCCGGGACGCTACCCAACTCCGTTGCGTGTCAAGCGGAATGGGCGTCACCCGGGGTTCACCGGCCGGGCCTCACCGGCTGGAGCTCACCGGCTGGAGCTCACCGGCTGGAGCTCATCGGCTGGGTCTCATCCTCCGGAGCTCATCCGCCGGGTCTCAACCACCGGGCCTCATCCGCCCGAACCGGGCCGTCATGACGGGTCCGAGCTGCCGGACGATGGCGTGGCCCGGCTCGTGCGGGGACGGCAGGTCGCCGAGGAAGGAGGTCACGATCACCTCGTCGACGACCGTGTCGCCGCGCCCGCACCGCTCCTCCAGGAAGTCGAGGGTGCGGCGCCAGTCGGACGCCTCCCCCTCCGCGAGGAAGGAGCGGACGGTGCCCTGGACGACGTCCCAGAAGAAGACGTGCGGGAGGACCCCGCCCTGCCGGAAGACGTGACTGTCGTAGGCGCCCTGGAAGGAGGGCACGTGGAGGACGAGATCGTGGACGAGCTGCACGCCGGACGCGGCGGCGGCGGTCCGGGAAGTGGCTGTGTGAGGCGTGGCTGCCTGAGAAGTGGCTGCGTGAGGCGTGACTGTCTGAGAAGTGACTGCGTGAGAAGTGGCTGTCTGAGAAGTGGCTGTCTGAGAAGTGGCTGCGTGAGAAGTGGCGGAGTGCGGCATCGGCGGCCCTGCCCCGGAGGTGTTGTGGTGTTTCGGTCCAGAATGCTCCTCCCCGGCCTCTCCGTCCCGACACCTTTGCGTTTTCCTGGGGATAACTTTCGGGGGGTTTTCCACAGGGGGTGCGAAGTGTCGCTCTTCCGTGGATCGTTGGGCGTATGTACGAGTTGGCGATCCTCGCCAGGGGCGGGGTACTCCTCACGGTCTGGGCGCTCGCGGCGGGCTGGCCGCCCGGCCGGCTCGCCGCGCGCCTGCGGCGGGACGGCTGGCAGCGGATCTGCCGCGGCGCGTGGGCGGTGCCCGGCAAGGAGACGGACTGGCGGGTCCGGGAGACCGCCCTGCAACTGCTGCGCCCGGGGCGGGTCTGCCGCCACGGCACGGCGGCGCGGATCCACCGCGTCGAACTCCTGGCGGGCCCGCCGCCGCCCCCGGATTCCCGCTCCTCCCTCCCGCCGGAGGACGTCTGCCTGCGCCGGGGCCTGCGGGTGACGACGGCCGCGCGGACGGTCGCGGACCTGATACGGGCCGCCGGGAGCAGGGAGGCGGCGGTGGTGACGGCGGACTCCGCCCTCTCCCGCCGCGTGGTCGAAGGCGTCCGCAGAGAACCGCCGGTCCGCCACGAGGACCTGGCCGCGCAGCTCGCGGTCCGCCGCCCCGGCGCCCCGCGCGCCCGCGCCTGGCTCCGCCTCGCGGACCCGGCGGCCGGCTCCCCCGCGGAGACGGTGGCCCGCCTGCGGATGGCCGACGCGGCCCTGCACCCCGAATGCCAGCCGCAGGTGCGCACCCCCCGGGGCCAGGTGCTGCGCCCGGACTTCCTCTTCCGGGCGGCGGGCCTGGCGGTGGAGGTCGAGGGGTACGCGTACCACGGCACGCCCCGCGCCCACGAACGCGACGTCGCCCGCTTCAACGCCCTCCAGTCCTGCCCGGAGATCCGCCGCGTCCTGCGCTTCACGGCGAGGGAGGTCTTCGGGGATCCGGGGAGGATGACGACGACGATCGCGATGTCCCTGACGGACCTGGCGCGCACTCCCGGGGGTTTCGGTGATCCGGCGTGACGGGGGAGCCCGCGGTTCGGCACCATGGGGGTTTCGGCGAACGGGTTTCCGCGAGGGGAGCGTCGGATGTCTCGTGCGGTGCGGTGGGTGGTGGCCGGGGTCGCGGCCCTGGTGACGTTCGGGGTGGGTGTGACCGTCGTACGGGCGGTGCCGTGGGGGTGGTTGCCGCAGGAGGACGGGGCCCGGCTCGACACGGCCCTCGCGTTCGGGGCGATCGCGGGGACGGCGGTGCTGGCGGCGCTGAGCTGGTGGGCCGCCCGCGAGGCCCCGCAGCCCGCGCCGGCCCCGGACCCCGCCCCGGCGCCCCCTTCCCGGACCCTGGTCCAGACGGCCACGGCCTCCGACGACGCGGAGATCCGCCAGTCCGGCGGGGGCGGGGCGCGCCATCTGGAACAGCACGCGGAGGCGAAGGACTCGGGCCACGTCTCGCAGTCCGGCCGGGGTGCGGGCGCCGAGTACGACCGGGTCGAACAGCGCGGAACGGCGGCCGACCGGGCCCGCGTGGTGCAGTCCGGCGACGACGACCAGCCCGCGCCGGGGGCCTGAGGCGTTGAGCGAGCAGCACTCCCAGGTCTCCGGCAACGCCCGCAGCTACCAGGCCGGCCACAGCATCCACATCACGGAGACCGCCGCCCCCGCCCCGCAGGCCCTGGCCTCGCTCCCGGCGGCCCCGCACCTGACGGGCCGCGAGGAACCGACCGCCGCGCTCCTGAAGGCCCTGGGCCCGGAGGGTTCGGGAGCGACGGTGGTGACGGGCCTGCCGGGAGTCGGCAAGACGGCCCTGGCCCTGCACGCCGCCCACCAGGCCGTCGCCCTGGGCCACTTCCCCGGCGGCACCCTCTTCGTCCACCTGCGCGGCTACGACCCGTCGGGCGCGGTGGCCCCGGACCAGGCCTTGGAGGCCCTCCTCCGCGCACTGGGAGTGAGGGACGACGACCTCCCGCCGACGCCGGAGGAACAGGCGGGCCTCTACCGCTCCCTCCTGTCCCGCCGAGCGGAGGAGCACGGCCCGGTGCTGATCGTGGCCGACGACGCGTCGTCCCTGGACCAGTTGCTCCCTCTGGTGCCGGCGCACTCCGTCCACCGCCTCCTCTCCACCTCCCGGGACAGCCTCACGGCACCGGACCTCCGCCCGCGCCTGATCCCCCTGGAGGAGCTGACGCCGGGCGCGGCGGAGGACCTGATCACCTCCGCGCTGACCCAGACCCGCCCCGACGACCCCCGCCCGACGGCTGCCCCCGAGGCCCTGGCCGAGGTCGTCACCCACTGCGGCCGCCTCCCCCTGGCCCTCACGATCGCGGCGGCCCTCCTGACGGACGACCCCGGCCTCCCCATAGCCACCCTCGCCGAGGACCTGGCCGACACCCGCACCCGCCTCCGGACCCTCCGGCACGAGGACGCGACGGGCCGCTCCCTGGCCGTCCGGACCGCCTTCGACCTGTCGTACCGCCGCCTGAAGGACCAGGAAGCCCGCCTGTTCAGACTCCTCCCGATCAACCCGGGCCCGGACGTCTCGACGGAGGCGGCAGCGACCCTGGTCGACCTCCCGCCCCGGGAGACCCGCACGTCGCTGGCCGCGCTGGCCCGCGCCTGCCTCGTCACGGAACACCCGGTGGGCTCCGGCCGCTGGCGCCTGCACGACCTGATCCGCCTGTACGCCGCCGAGCTGCCGGTGGGCGAGGGCGAGAACGACCCCGTGGCCCTGGAACGGCTTCTGGAGCACTACGCCGACACCTGTCACGCGGCTGACGGCCACCTGCGCGCCCTCCGGGGCGACTCGGTATCTGCGCTCTTCGCCGACCGTACCGCTGCCCTGACCTGGCTGGACGACGAACGCGCCAACCTCATCGCAGCAGTGCCGCTGGCCGGCGCGCGGGACCCCTGGACGGCCCTGCGTCTCACCCATTCCCTGAACCGTTACCTGCATCAACGCCGCCACTTTCATGACGCTCTTCGCCTCAGCGAGAACGCCGTCACCACGGCCACCGAGCTCCACGACCGCCGCGGCGAAGCTGTTGCTCTCAACAGCCTCGGCAACGCACTCCAGGAAGTACGCCGCTTCGACGAAGCCATCATCGCCCACAGCCAGGAGCTCGCCATCTGCCGCGAACTCCACAACCGACGTGGCGAGGCCAGTGCGCTCAACAGCCTCAGCTCCGCACTCCGAGAGGCACGACGCTTCGACGAAGCCATCACCTACACCACCCAGGCCGTCGCCATCTGCCGCGAACTCCTCGACCTACGCGGCGAAGCTGTCGCTCTCAACAACCTCGGCAACGCACTCCAGGAAGTACGCCGCTTCGACGAAGCCATCACGGCTCACACCCGGGACCTGGTCATCTGCCGCAACCTCCACGACCGGCATGGCGAGTCCAGGGCTCTGAACAACCTCGGCCTCGCCCTCCGAGAGGTGAACCGCTTCGACGATGCCATCGCCAACCACACCCAAGACCTCGCCATCTGCCGCGAACTCCACGATCTCCACGGCGAAGGCGCCGCTCTCGTCAATCTCGGCAGCGTTCTCCACGACGTAGGTCGCTCCGACGAAGCCGCTGCCGCGCACGCTCAAGCTGTGGTCATCTTCAGAGAGGCGATCGACCCGCATGCAGAGGCCAAGGCGCTCAACAATCTCGGCCTCGCACTCCAAGGACTAGGCAGCTTCGACGAAGCCATCACCAACCACACTCGAGCCGCCGCCCTCTACCGCGAGCTACACGACCGGCACGGCGAGGGGACCGCGTTGAACAACCTCGGTCTCGCCCTCAGGCAAGTCCGACGCCTTGGCGAAGCAGTCACCGCCCTCACTCAAACCGTGACCATCTTCAGAGAGATGAACGATCCACACTTGGCAAGTCTGGCCCACGACAACCTCAAGGGGGCCCTACGCCAGGCCCATACCGCTGCCAGGTGGCGGCGCTGGTGGCCCTTCGGAAGAGGGCGGGTCGAGGCTTAAGCCTCGGGGTTCGGGCGCTCTTGTCTTGAAGGGGTGTGGGTCTCATCAACCCCACCACCCACCCCGTGAGTTGATGCGCTGCATGCGCAGAGTCGCGAACTTGCCACGGAGCGTCATATGCCCTTAGCGTGACCGCAGGCTTGTGAAAATAGACGACCCCCACCAGGTGCTACCAACACCTGCGGGGGTCTCACCAGTAGAGATCGGAAGCAACGATCCTGATGGCTGATGACGAGTTTAGTGATGCCCTTCACCCCCTGGCCAGTCCGGGGTACGGCAAGCGGTGCGCGCCGCAGCAGGAGCCGCGTGGGGCACAGGACTTCGCGCACCTTCCGGCCCGCGAGGCGGCCATCGCCGCGTACATCGACCGGCTGCCCGACGGCAGCGACATCTCGGTGAAGACGCTGGCCAAGCGGTTGCCGTACGGGCAGTGCGCGCTGCGGACCGCGCTCAACCGGATCCAGCGGGCCGGGCACCTGCGGCGCGGACGGGAGTGCCTCGGCGGGAAGTGGGTCACCCGAACGTGGTTCTCGCGTACGCCACGTGACAGCGGGTGGTGGGCGGGGTTCCAGCAGGGGGACGTGCCCAGGGAGTCGCGGGGCCCGCGCCGGTCACGGGCGTACGTGCTGCTCGCCGCCCTGGGCCGTACGAACTCCGCACTGTCCCTGTCCCACGTGGAGTGCAGGGCGCTGGTGCCGCTGGTGGAGGAGTGGTTCGAGCGGGACGCCGACGAGGAGACGGTCCTGCGCGCGCTCACCAGTGGGCTGCCGCACCCCGTGCACCACCCCGCGGGCCTGGTCCGCCGCCGGCTCACCGACAAGCTGCCGCCGCTGCCGGTCCGGCGCGCCCCCGCGCCCCTCCGCATCCTCGAATGCGGCACGTGCGGCGCGCCCGGGTACGCGGACGCGCTCCGGGACGGCGACTGCGGGCCGTGCCGCGGGGAGCACCCGGAAGCGCGTCCGCCCAGGCGCGTCGCCCTGCCGGCGGGGCAGGTGCGCGACCGGGCGGCGGCGATCCGGGGGCGGATGCGCGGGGCGCGTTAGGGCTGCCGCGGTGGGGCTGTGCGCGGGAAGGAGACCTCGACCCGACGGTTCTTCTTGCGGCCTTCCTCGGTGCGGTTGTCGGCGATGGGGTAGTCCTCGCTGTAGCCGCGGATCTCGTACGAGGTTCCCGGGTCGAGCTCGCGCGCCAGGACCTGCTGGACGGCGACGGCCCGCTCCTTGGAGAGCTTCAGGCCGTGCTCGTACGTCCCGAGGTTGTCGGTGAACCCGAAGACGCGGACCTTCCCGGAGCCCTGCGACCGGACCTCCCCGGCGATGGCGCGGATGCGGGCGGCGGCGTCGGGGCTGAGCTTGGCGCTGTCCTTCGGGAACAGCACCTCCGCCTGCAGCGCGAAGGTCACGTCCACGTTCGTGTCCTCGCGCCGCTGCTCGCCGCCCTCCTCCTCGACGATCTGCTTGATGTCGAGCACCTTGGCGGGGGCGAGGGTGGCGCCGTCGGGGAGCATCAGGTTCGGGGAGTTGGAGTCGATGGCCGGGGGCGGGGAGGCGGAGGTGCTGCCGGGCGGGTCGTCGGCGTGCGCCACGGAGCCGGCCGTCGCCGACCACCCGACCATCGCCACGACCACCAGCGCGGCCACCCTGCGTCGTCGTCCTGTCGTCGTCATCATGGCGTCGCCTCAGGAGAGCTTGAGCGTGGCGGGCTCGAACGTGGGCAGCTGGAACGAGACCTCGGTGGTGGAGGCGGGGGGTGCGGGGAATTGCATGAAGACGGCGGTGGATTTGCCGGGACCGAGACTGTCGAGAGCTGAGGTCGTCAGCGGTCGGCCGTCGGTGTCACGCAGCACGTAGTACCGCTTCTTGCCGATCCCGTCTACGAGCGTGGCACCACCAAGGGAGTTGCCGTGCTTCACCACCTCGGTTTCGTCTCCCCGCATCTGCGAAGGAAGCGCGATTGCCGAGTCGGACGTGTTCTTCAGGCGACCTTTGACCGTCAGAAAGCCGCCAGCATCGCGTTCGGCCGAGTTGATGGTGAGCTCCAAGCCCTTCTGCCCCTTGGCAACCAAGAGCAGCTCGGCCGGCTCCTCAGCGGTCTGCTCGGTCCGGGTAGGCGGAGGCTCCTGAGCGGGCTGATTCGTCGTAGGGGCCTTACCTGTCGCCTTGGGTTCGGCATCCGCACCGCAACCAGCAACGGTCAGGGAGACGGTCACCGCGAAGGCAATGAAGCCCGCCCTCACATATGAGACGTTCATGCGCGTCCTTTACTCGTCGTCGCCGGTCAGTCGAACGTAGAAGAGATCGCCCACGTCAGGAAGGACTGGGTCCTCCGGGTCGATAGCCACGGGCTCGCCATCGCAAGCAAGGCCCAGAATGAGTTCGGGCTCTTCCTCGGGCTCGGCGGGAGGTGTCGGAGGCGTCTGCGGCTCCTCGGTTGGAACGGGTGCGTCGAACGAACAACGTGGTTCGATCACTGCCGTCGCTGTGGCCACGGCGCGCTGAGTCCCCGTGTCCGGCACGATGGACTCGCCCACCGTGTCCTTGCTGAGTACGGTCACTCTGAAACCCAGACGCATGGCCGAGCAATCCTCGATCTCGGCATCATTGCGGGCGGCGAAGGCCCTTGCCGCCCGGCATGCCTCTGCGGGCCTAATGGCGTCGCCATCGATGAACTCCAGCCACCGACCAGGATCGTCGATCACGCCGAGCCACCCCTCCCGCAGCTGCTCCCTGGCGTCATGAGCTGCAGCGAGAGCAGCAGCGTCAGCAGCGGTCTGTGCGCCGTTCCGCACCACGGCTGCCCGCCCCACGACGAAGTAGACGAAGCCCAGCAGCAGAAGTCCCGCAATGACCGCAACATAGGCCGGGAACGCTTGGCCCGAATCGGTTACTCGCCTCCGCCGCCGGTGAGCTCGGTGATCTTCTGGGCGATCGCGTTCTTGATCGAACTCCCGATATCCGTCCCGGTGATCGCGATGACGATCGCCACCACCACCACGATGATCCCCAGATACTCCACCGCCGTCTGCCCCCGGTCCCCCCGGGTGGCCACACGGACTCGGGCTCTGGTCAAGGCCTTCAGCATGGCGTCGTACATCGTGCTCCCCTCCGAGGTCTGACGCTCGCGCGGTCGCACGGTACGCCCGGGGGGCCTGTGGTGGACAGGGGAGCCTGGGTCGTTCGTCAGCTCCGGGTTCGGGCGGGGCCGTGCACTCCGGCAGGGTATGGCCTGGGGCGGGGGTTCCGTGGGGAGTTGGGGGAAGATTCATCCGCCGTCGCACCGCGCTCACTCCCCCGCGATCGAGCCGAGGTCCGTGCCCGTGCCCAGGAAGAGGCCCGCGCCGAGGAGGATCATGGTCGCGGGGACCATCAGGGTCGTGATGACCATGGTCGCCTTGGGAACGGCCTTCGCCGCCTTGCGGCGGGCGTTCTGGGCGTCGGTCCTCCGCATGTCCTCCGCGATCTGGATGAGGGTGTCGACAATCGGCGCGCCCAGCTCCTCGCCCTGCTGGAGGGCCGTGACGAACTGCGCCACCTGCTCCGAGTCGTTGCGGCGGCGCAGTTCGTCGAAGGCCTGGCGGCGGGGGACGCCCATGTCCATCTGGCGGAGGGTGATGCGGAGTTCGTCGGACCAGGGGCCTTCGTAGCGTTCCGCGACCCGTTCCAGGGCCTGGCGGAAGCCCAGGCCTGCCGAGACCACGACGGCCAGCACGTCCAGGAAGTCCGGGAGGGTGCGTTCGATCTGGTCCTTGCGGATGCGGACCGCCGACCAGATGCCGACCTCCGTCCAGAACGCGCCGAACGCGAAGAGGAGCGCCGCCGTCACGTACGAGTCCCTCGCCAGCATCAGCAGGCCGCCCAGGGCGCCCAGGAAGCCGTACACCGCGCGCCGCGCGCCGTAGCGGTCGATGGTCAGGCCGCCGGGGTTGCCCGCCAGGTCGATGCGGCGGCGGACGGCGCCGACCCGCTTCGGGCCCATCCAGCGCAGGACCGCGGGGGACCACCGCATGCCGAGGCGGTCCACGGCGGAGTCGACCGCGCCGGTGCGGGTCGCTCCGACCTCCAGGGCGAGGCGGAGGTCGTCGGGGAGGCGGGCGTCGGCGCGGTAGAGGCGGAGGCCGTACGCGAAGCCGGCGACCGAGAGGCCCGCGAGGAGGGCGAGGGGGAGTTCCCACATGCGTACCAGCCCCTACACGTCGATCTTCGAGAAGCGGCGGATGACGGCGAAGCCGAGGACGTACAGCGCGCACGCCACGACCACCGCGCCCTGCCCCAGCGGCGAGCCGGTCATGCGGTCCAGCGCGCCGGGCTGCATGTTGTCGATCAGCAGCAGCGAGCCGAAGCCGATGACCGGGACCGCGTAGGCCGTCATGCTCACCTGGGAGAGCTGGGTGCGGACCTCGCGCCGGGTCTCCTTGCGCTGCTCCAGCGTCTCGGTGAGGTTGCGGAGCGAGGAGACGACCGTGCCGCCGGCGCGGTTGGCGAGGACCAGGGTCGTCACCAGGACGACCAGTTCGCGCGACGGGAGGCGTTCCGCGAGCTCCGCCAGGGCGTCGTCGAGCGGGGTGCCGACCGCCAACTGCTGGGAGACCTTCTCCAGTTCGTCGCCCGCCGGGGACTCCATCTCGTCCGCCGCCAGGCTTATCGCCATGCGGAGGGCGAGGCCCGCCTGGGTGGCGTTGGCCAGGATCCGGGAGAGTTCGGGGAGTTGGTTGATGAAGCGCTCGATGCGCTTCTGGCGCTGCCAGTTGAGGTAGCCGAGGGCCACCCACACCCCCAGCAGGCCGCAGATCGGGCCGAAGAAGGGGGAGAGCGCCGCCTGGCCGACCGTCCAGAGGACGGCGACCGTGACCGCCAGGGCGACCGTGAACTCGCCCGGTGTCACGTCGAGTCCGGTCGCCGCGATCCTCCGCTCCAGGTTGCGTCCGAGGGCGGTGGACCTGACCCGCCGGTCCAGGGACGGGAAGCGGCGCCTGCGGCGGCCGGTCGCCTCGGGCGCGGCGGTGTCGTCGAGGCGGGCGACGAGCGCGGCGTGGCGGCGGGCGCCGTTCGCGTACACCTGGACTCCGGCGACGCCGAGGACGCAGGCGAGCAGCGCGACGGCGGTCGTCAGCCAGAAGGGGTCGGTCATCGGCGCTCCTAGGTCGCTTCCCGGACGGCGAGGGCGGTGTCGTCGGCGGCGACGCCGAAGGCCGGCGGGACGGGCTGGCCGGCCATGTAGAGGCGTTCGGCGACGCGGCGCGGGAGCGGGTGGTGGACGTAACGGCCGTGGACCCGCCCGTCGGCGGAGAGCGGTTCGGCCCGGAAGTGGCAGACGGTCGCGAGGAGGAAGCGTTCGCGGCCGTGCGAGGCGAGGATCGCGATCTCGGTGACGCGGCGGGTGCCGTCGGGGTGGCGGGTGAGCTGGACCATGACGTCGACGGCGCTGTTGATCTGGTCGCGCAGCGCCTCGAAGGGGACCTTGACCTCGGACATCGAGGCGAGGGTCTGGAGGCGCATCAGGGCGTCCTCGGCGGAGTTCGCGTGGACGGTGGCGAGGGAGCCGTCGTGGCCGGTGGACATGGCCTGGAGCATGTCGAGGGTCTCGCCGCCGCGGACCTCGCCGACGATGATCCGGTCGGGGCGCATGCGCAGCGAGTTGCGGACGAGGTCGCGGATGGTGACCTGGCCGCGGCCCTCGATGTTCGGGGGGCGGGCTTCGAGGCGGATGACGTGGGACTGCTGGAGCTGGAGTTCGGCCGAGTCCTCGATGGTGATGATGCGTTCGCCCTCGGGGACGAGGCCGGAGAGGGCGTTGAGGAGGGTGGTCTTCCCGGTGCCGGTGGCGCCGGAGACGATGATGTTGAACTTCGCCTGGACCAGGCCGGAGAGGAGCATCAGCATCTGCTCGTCGAGCGAGCCGAGGCCGATCATCTCGTGGAGGGTGTAGGCGCGGGGGAAGCGGCGGATGGTGAGGGTCGCGCCGGTGAGGGAGAGCGGCGGGATGATGACGTTGACGCGTTCCCCGGAGGGGAGGCGGGCGTCGACCATCGGATTCGACTCGTCGACGCGGCGGTTGACGGTGGAGACGATCCGCTCGATGGTCTGCATCAACTGGTCGTGGGAGGCGAAGCGGAGCGGGAGCAGCTCCACGCGGCCGGCGCGCTCGATGTAGATCTGGTCGGGGCCGTTGACCATGATCTCGGTGATGGAGGCGTCTTCGAGGAGCGGTTCGAGGACGCCGAGGCCGAGGGCCTCGTCGACGACGCGGCGGATCAGCCGGCCGCGTTCGGCGGTGGAGAGGACGGGGCCCTCGCGGCTGATGATGTGGCCGAGGACGCGTTCGAGGCGGGCCCGGCGCTCGGCCGCCGCGAGCGCGGACATCTCGGTGAGGTCGATCTCCTCCAGGAGCTTGGCCCGGAAGGAGGCCACCAGGTGGCCGTCCTCGCGGCCCCCGCCGGGCCCGAGGGCGCGCGGGTCGTCGCCGGTGTGGTGGATGCGGGCGCGCAGGCTCATGGGACCTCGTCCTCCTGCGGGGTGTAGGGCATGGTGGCGGACTTCTCGACCGGGTCGAAGGACCAGAAGGGGACGACCCGGGGGATCTCGACGCGGACGGTGGCGGTGAACTCGCCGTCCCCGCCGCCCCCTTCCACGCCGAGGTCGAGCCATCCGGAGACGGCCGCAGCTGCCGCCGCCTCGGGGCTGGGCGCGTCCTCCGCGTCGCTGGTCGCGGCCCGCGCCGCCGCCCGCGCCGCCGTGCCCGCCTGCTGCGCGGCGTACGCGGCGAGCCCGAGCTGGAGCCCCGCCAGCCCGACGAGGAGGAGGACGGGGAGGAAGCCGAGGTATTCGATCGCCGCCTGGCCGCGGTCGCGGAACGGGGACGAAGATCTCGTACGACTCCGAAGGTCGTCGCCCGGCCGCCGGGCACCGCCCCGCGGCGCACCGGCCCGCGCCCGCGGGAACCCCGTACGCCTCACCGGTCCGTCCCCTCCCCCTCGTACACCGCGCCGGCCTCTGCCTCCACGAGCGGGAAGCCGCCGAGGCCCGGGAAGAGGATCGGGGTGTCGACGGTGACGGTGGCGGTGACCATGCCGTTCGCCGAAGGCCCGCAGTGCACCCTGCCCGACCAGGCACCGTCCAGGTGCCGGGACCCCGCGCCCTCGCAGTCGCCGCCCACCGCGGCGGCCCGCGCCGCCTCGTCCGCCGCGTTCCCCGCGAGGACGTAGGAGTAGCCGACCAGGACGACCTGCCACAGCAGGGCCATGGTCAGCAGGATGACCGGAACCATGCCGGTGAACTCCACCGCCACCTGGCCCCGGTCGCCCCTCGCCCTCCCCCGCCGCATGGCTCAGCGCCCTCCCCCGCGCCGCCGCAGCCCCAGCGAGCCGCGGTCGCCGGCGCGGGCGAGCTGCTTCCCGGGGGCGGCGGGCGCGCCCGCCGGGGGGCCGGTGAGGCCCAGTTCGGCGGCGAGGGTCCACAGGGCCTGCTTGACGGTGGAGCGGGCGTCGAGTTCGTGGAGGCGGCCGGCGTCGACGACGGCCTGGAGTTCCTTGTAGGCGGCGGGGACGGTGACGCCGGCGATGCGGGTGCCGGTGATCTTCTGCACCAGGGGTGGCTGGATCTCGCTGGTGCGGGAGTGGCGGTTGACGACGGAGACGGTGGACTCGGCCTTGCGGACCTGGAGCCGTTCCCACATCCGTACGGTCCGTTTGGCGGCGCGGACGGCGATGACGTCGGGGGTGGTGACGAGGAGCGCGGTGTCGGCCATCTCGACGGCGGCGGCGTTGGCGCTGTCGAGGCGGGAGCCGCAGTCGACGACGACGACGTCGTGGCGGCCGCGCAGGGCGCTGACGATCTGGCGGGCGGCGCGGTCGGTGACCTCCTCGCCGCGTTCGCCCTCGGCGGGGGCGAGGAGGAGGGAGAGGCCGGTCTCGTGGACGTAGACGGCGTCCTGGAGGACCCGGGGCGAGATGTCGCTGATCGCGGCGAGGTCGGCGGCGGAGCGGCGGAACTGGACGTCGAGGTAGGAGGCGAGGTCGCCGCTCTGGAGGTCGAGGTCGACGAGGGCGACGGTGCGGCCGGCGGCGCGGGCGGCGAGGGCGAGCTGGACGGCGGTGAGGGTGGTGCCGACTCCGCCCTTCGCGCCGCTGACGGTCACCACCGTGCCGCCGGGGCCGGCGAGGAGTTCGGCGGCGCCGCCGCCGAGGTGGCGGCGGAAGCCCGCGGACCACTGGGCGGCGGCCTGGACGCGGCCGGCCAGCTCCTCGTAGCCGAGGGGGAGGGAGACGAGGCCGCGGGCGCCGGAGTCCATGGCGGCGGAGAGCAGGCCGGGGCCGGAGTCGGCGGTGATGAGGACGACGCCGACGGCGGGGAAGCGGAGGGCGACCTCGCGGACGAGGTCGAGCGCGGGGACGGGGCCGATCCGTTCGTGGACGAGGACGACCTCGGGGAGCGCGTCGAGGGATTCGGCGGCGAGCCGGGCGAGGGCGTCGACGAGCTGGGTGGAGTCGGGGACGGGCGGGGCGGGCTCGGCGTCGGGGAGCTGGCCGAGGAGGGTGGCGACGGCCCGGGCGGCGTCGGGGTCGCCGACGGCCGGCAGGATCCTGGTGGGCATGGCCGGGCCTCACTTGTCCTTGTCGAGCGTGTAGGTGCGGTCGCCGGGGGCGGGCCCGGCGGGGGCGCCGTCGGCCGTGGGGGCGACGAGGGCGAGGCGGACGTGCTCCGCGAAGGACTCGGCGTAGGCGACGCGCTGGGTGTCCTGGGCGGAGAGGGCGAAGGTGATGGGGACGGCCTCGGTGTCGCGTTCGACGCGGCTGCTCTTCGCGTCGATGGAGGTGAGCTTGCCGACGTCGATGACGCGGGCGGCGGCGACGAGGAGTCGGGACTGGTCGGGGTCGTCCTTCTTGTCGCCGGCGAAGGTGGCGTAGATGTTGACGGTGGCGCCGGGGTTGATCTTTCCGGCGACGCCGGTGGCCGCGTCGATCATGATGGCGATCTCCTGCTCGCCGGGCTTGAGCGCGGGGCGGGCGACGATCATGTCCTTCTGGAGGAGCGAGCCGGCCTTGAGGGTGGTGACGGCGATCTTCCCGTCGACCTGGGCGAGGTCGGTGACGGCGGTGTCGGAGAGCCACTTCTCCGGCATGGAGATCTTCTCGAAGTCCACCGCCCTCAGGCGCACATAGGGTGCGATGTCCCTCTTGACCCGGTACGCCGTGGTCTCCGGTCCGACCTTGGCGTTGACGTCGCTGATGACGGCGAGGACTCCGGCGAAGGCGCCGAGGGCGCACAGGACGGAGAGCAGCAGCAGGATGACGCCGCGGCGCTGGCGGGAGTTCATGGCTGTTCTTCCTGGGTCGGGGTCATCGGCCCGCCTGGGCCGGGGCGGTGGGGCCGGCCAGCGGGGCCGCGCAGAAGCCGCAGCGGTCGCCGATGAGCTCCATGCCGCACCAGTGGCAGGTCTCGCGGCGCACCGAGGCGACGAGTCGGTGGAGGACGGGCAGGTCGGGGAGGTAGGCGGCGAACTCGGTGAGCTTGGGGGTGCCCCACCAGCCGGGCGAGGAGGCGGGGAGGGCGGTCTCCTCGACGGGGCCCGCGACGGCCCAGCGGGGGGCGAGGGCGGTGGTGGGCCAGTCGGTGGCGAGCTGCCCTCGGGCGACGAGGAGGCGGGTGGCGAACTCGGGTCCGGTGAAGCCGGATTCGTCGGCGCCGACACGGACGATCCGGGGGGTGGGTCCGGCGAGGACGGCGAAGTGGGCGCCGGGGAGCCAGCCCTTGAGGTGGGAGCCGAGGGTGACGGGGACGCGGTCGAGGCGGGAGACGGAGCCGAGGACGGCGCCCGCGTAGATGTAGTGGGCGAGGAGCCGGGCGGCGGAGGCGAGGACTCCGGGGCTGAAGTCGCAGGTGGAGAGCTGGCGGAGCTGGCGGACGAGGACGGCGGCGCCGAGCGGCGGCAGATCGGTCCTGACCAGTGCGATCCGGTCGCTCTCCAGGAGGCCGCGGACGGTGTGGAGGCGGTGCGCGACGGCGGGCGGCGCGGAGGCGGGGCAGATGACGAGGACGTGCCCGAAGCGGTCGACGAGCCGCCGGAGTTCGGTGACGGAGTCGTCGAGGGTGCGGACCGCCGGGTCGGCGAGCACGGCGGCGTTGGGGGTCGCGGGATCGGTGGGCGGCAGCACGAGGTCGGCGCCGGTGACCGCGATCGCTGTCGGCACGTCGGACCCCCCGTCTTCCCGTACCCCCTTCCCCTCGGGGCGCACGTCACGACTGTTCTGCACCTTATCCACGGGGACCGGGGTGGTGAACACACAATCCGTCAACTCCCTCCCCCCATTTGTGATGGCGGATGCGCGAGTTCCGGTTGTCAGAGGTCTTGACAACGCAATTGGTCTGGACCAACTTGGTGCGACGACGGCGGTGGCCACCTCCCGAGAACCCGATCCCCTCCCCGATCGACCTGACCGACCCGATCGACCCGATCGACCTGATCGACCCGATCCACCTGATCGACCCGATCGACCCGATCCCCCGCACCTCCCCGATCGCCTGATCCCCCGATCCCTGATCCCCCGATCCCCGATCTCCCCCACCGGAGGACGCACGTGGACCGCACCACCACCACCTCCCGGCCGGTCGGCCGCCGCCTGCTCGGCAGCGCCCTCGCGCTCGCCGTCGGGTCCGGCCTCGCCCTGACCGCCGGCGTCGGCACCGCCTTCGCCGCCGACGTCAACAACGCCAGGAACGCGGGCTTCGAGAACGGCCTCGCCAACTGGTCCTGTTCGGCCGGCAGCGGCACCGCCGTCGCCACCCCGACGCACACCGGCACCGGCGCCCTCAAGGCCACCCCCGCCGGCCTCGACAACGCCAAGTGCGTGCAGACCGTGGCCGTGAAGCCCAACTCCACCTACACGCTGAGCGCCTGGGTCCAGGGCGGCTACGCCTACCTCGGCGCGAGCGGCACCGGGACCGGCACCGGCTCGGTCTCCACCTGGACGCCCGACTCCCCGTCCTGGAAGCAGCTGACCACCACCTTCACCACCGGCGCCTCGACCACCTCGGTCGAGATCTACACCCACGGGTGGTACGGCACCGCCGCGTACCACGTGGACGACGTGAGCGTCTTCGGCCCCGACGGCGGCGGCACGCCGGACCCCGACCCGGTCGTCCCCTCCACCCCGGCCGGGCTCGCCGCCGGCACGCCCACCACCAGCGCGGTCCCGCTGAGCTGGAGCGCGGTCTCCGGCGCGACGAGCTACAAGGTCTACAAGGACGGCGCCCTCGCCGCGACCGTGTCCGGCACCGCCACCACGGTCACCGGCCTGACCGCCGACACCGCGTACTCCTTCCAGGTCGCGGCCGCCAACGCGGCGGGCGAGTCCGCCAAGTCGGCCGCCGTGAGCGCCCGTACGGCCAAGACCGGCGGTGGCGGCGGCGACAACCCGGCCGTCCCCAAGCACGCGGTCACCGGCTACTGGCAGAACTTCGACAACGGCGCCGCCAAGCAGAAGATCCGCGACGTCCAGGACGCCTACGACATCATCGCCGTCTCCTTCGCGGACTCGACGACGACGCCGGGCCAGATCGTCTTCAACCTCGACCCGGCCGTCGGCTACGCCTCGGTCGCCGACTTCAAGGCCGACATCGCCGCCAAGAAGGCGGCCGGCAAGTCGGTGATCATCTCGGTCGGCGGCGAGAAGGGCAACGTCACGATCAACAGTGACGCCAGCGCCACCGCCTTCGCGAACAGCGCCTACGCCCTCTTCCAGGAGTACGGCTTCAACGGGATCGACATCGACCTCGAACACGGCATCAACTCCACGTACCTGACGAAGGCGCTGCGCCAGCTGTCCGCCCTCGCCGGGCCGAAGATGGTCCTGACGATGGCCCCGCAGACCATCGACATGCAGTCGACGGGCACCGAGTACTTCAAGACCGCGCTCGCCGTGAAGGACATCCTCACGGTGGTCAACACCCAGTACTACAACAGCGGTTCGATGCTCGGCTGCGACGGCAAGGTGTACAGCCAGGGCTCGGTGGACTTCCTCACCGCGCTCGCCTGCATCCAGATCCAGGGCGGTCTCGACCCGTCGCAGGTCGGCCTGGGCGTCCCCGCCTCGACCCGGGGCGCGGGCAGCGGCTACGTCGCCCCGTCGGTCGTGAACAGCGCGATCGACTGCCTCACCAAGCTGACCGGCTGCGGCACCTTCAAGCCCGCCCAGGCCTGGCCGACCCTCCGGGGCGCGATGACCTGGTCCACCAACTGGGACGCGACGGCCGGCAACGCCTGGTCGAACGCGGTCGGCCCGCACGTCCACGGCCTGCCGTAACCCGTCCGGACCCTTCCCCCGAGGCGTCGCCGGTACTCCGGCGGCGCCTCGGCGCGTGGGGGGCCGTGGTCGCCTACCGTGAGCCGACCATGGCCGAACTCCCCCTCTTGACCCGTCCATGACACGGCCTCACCATGTGCCCCGGACACCCGCACCTGTTGTCGCACTCCCCCACACTCCCCACCCAGGAGACACCATGCGACGTCCCCGAAGCGGCAGAAGGTCCGCCACCCTCGCGGCCCTCGTGGCGCTCGCCCTCGCGGCGCCCCTCTCCGCCCTCTCCTCACCCGCCGGCGCCGACCCGGCCACCACCGCACGGACCGACCGGGACGTGAGCCGGCAGTACGAGATCACCGGCCCGGCCACCCCCGCCGCCCGCACCGCGCTCGCCGCCACCGGCGTCTCGATCGACGAGGTCGACGCCCGCTCGGTCGTGGTCAGCGCCGACACGCGGGAGCTCGCCCGCCTCAAGGCCCTCGGCTACGAGCCGGTCGCCCTCCCCGCCCCGCCGGACCGGGGCGAGGCCGGCCGCTCCGCGCTCGGCCCGCTCGACTTCCCCTCCGCCGACGCGAAGTACCACAACCACGCCGAGATGACGGCGGAGATCGACCAGCGGCTCGCCGCGTACCCGTCGATCATGAGCAAGCGGGTCATCGGCAAGAGCTACCAGGGCCGCGACATCGTCGCCATCAAGATCAGCGACAACGTGGCCGCCGACGAGAACGAGCCGGAGGTGCTCTTCACCCACCACCAGCACGCCCGCGAGCACCTCACCGTCGAGATGGCGCTGTACCTGCTGCGCGAGCTGGGCGCCGGATACGGCTCCGACGCCCGCGTCACGAAGATGGTGGACGAGCGCGAGATCTGGATCGTGCCGGACCTCAACCCGGACGGCGGCGAGTACGACATCGCCTCCGGCTCCTACCGCAGCTGGCGCAAGAACCGGCAGCCCAACTCCGGCTCCTCGTACGTCGGCACCGACATGAACCGGAACTGGGACTACAAGTGGGGCTGCTGCGGCGGCTCCTCGGGCTCCAAGAGCTCGGAGACCTACCGGGGCACCGCCCCCGAGTCGGCCCCCGAGGTGAAGGTCGTCGCCGACTTCGTCCGCTCCCGCGTCGTGGGCGGCAAGCAGCAGATCAAGGCCGGCATCGACTTCCACACCTACAGCGAACTCGTCCTCTGGCCCTTCGGCTGGACCAACGCCGACACCGCCCCCGGCATGACCCAGGACGACCGCGACGCCTTCGCCACCGTCGGCGGCAAGATGGCCGGCAGCAACGGCTACACCGCGGAGCAGTCGAGCGACCTCTACATCACGGACGGCTCGATCGACGACTACCTCTGGGGCGCCCACAAGATCTTCGGGTACACCTTCGAGATGTACCCGACCTCGTCCTGGAACGGCGGCTTCTACCCGCCCGACGAGGTGATCGAGCGCGAGACGAGCCGCAACCGCGACGCGGTCCTCCAGCTGCTCGAGAACGCGGACTGCATGTACCGCTCCATCGGCAAGCAGGCGCAGTACTGCACGGTCTGACCGGGCGTCAGGAGGCCTCGTCGAAGTAGGCGTCCAGGACGGCGTCGAGCCCGGCCTCCCAGCCCGTGATGTGCCCCCTGTCCGGCGCGATGATCTCGATCGGGTACCAGCGCCGGTCAGGGGTGTGCACGGTGACGGTGAACCGCTTCCCGAACCGCCCCTTCCCGCTCTCGACGGCGGCGATCTCGTCCCAGCGGAACTCGCACGCCTCCTCGTCGTAGCTCAGCCGCACGCCCTCGGCGTCGGCGACGATCCGCCCCCGCCGGTCGGCGGCCTCGAAGACCGGCCCGCCGCCTTCGGCGACCGCCGGGGCGGCGTCCTCGTCGGCGCCCTCGTCGGCGTCCACGTCGGATTCCTCGGCCGCGGCCACGACCGCGTCCCGGGGCTCGTCCTCCGGCCCGGGCGCGTCGTCGAGGGGCGCCACGACCCCCGTGATGCCGGGGACGAACGCCGGATCGGCCGAAGCGGCGTGCAGGGGCTGCTGTATGGGTCCGTTGCTCTGCTCCACGGCGGCAGTATGGCCGACGCCGCTTTGAAGGGCCCATACAGGGGTCAGTCGAGGACCGCGAGCGCGTCGATCTCGATGAGGAGGCCCTTCGGGAGGCCGACGTAGACGGTGGTGCGGGCGGCCGGCGGGGCCTTGAGGTCCTGCTCCTCGAAGTACCGGTTGTAGAGCTCGTTCATCTCGGCGAAGTGGTCCACGTCCGTGAGGTAGACGCGCATCATCATCACGTCGTCCCAGCTCGCGCCGCCCTCCTCCAGGATCGCCTTGACGTTGGCGAAGGTCTGGAGGGTCTGCTCGCGCAGGGTCGGGCCGGCCGGCGTCGGGGGCTGCCCCTCGACGGCCGGGAGGAAGCCGACCTGGCCGGCGACCTGGAGGATGTTCCCCTTGCGCACGCCGTGCGAGAACTTCGCGGGCGGGGTGGTGTGGGTCGCGGGGGTGATCGCGGTCTTCTCACTCATCGTCAGTGGCCTCTGTTTCCTTCGGTGGGGTCGTTCCGGAGTAGTCGTGGCTGATCGCCTCGGCCGTACGGCGCACCAGCGGCAGCAGGGCGAGGAGCTCCTCGGCCGTGACCACCACGTTGGGCGCGGAGACGGACATCGCGGCGACGACGCGCCCGTCGGCGCCGTGGATCGGGGCGGCGACGCAGTTGATGGACTCCTCGTGGCCGCCGAGGTCGGTGGCCCAGCCCTGCTCGCGCACGGCCGCCAGCTCCTGGAGGAAGGCGGCGGCGTCGGGGGTGGAGCGGGGCGTGTAGCGGGGGTAGTCGAGCTTGGCGGCGAGGGCGCGGCGCTCGGGCTCGGGCAGGTCGGCGAGGAGGAGTTTGGCGACGGCCGCGACGGTGATGGCGACGGGCTTGCCGATCCGCGAGTACATGCGGACGGGGTAGCGGCTCTCGACCTTGTCGATGTAGAGCACCTCGCCGTCCTCGTGGACGGCGAGGTGGACGGTGTGGCCGGTGCGTTCGTTGAGCGCGGCGAGGTGGGGGTGGGCGATCTCGCGCACGTCGAGGTTCTCGACGGCCTCCTGGGCGAGCGCGAAGAGCCGGGCGCCGAGGCGGTAGCGCTGGTCCTGCTGCCGGTAGACGAGCCCGTGTTCGTGGAGGGTGCGCAGCAGCCGCAGGGCGGTGGACTTGTGCACGCCGAGCCGGTCGGCGACCTGCCCGAGGTCGGCGGGTCCCTGCGCGAGCAGCGGCAGGATGCTGAGCGCGCGGTCGACGGTCTGGCTCATCGGGTACGTACCTCCTCGTCGGCCTCCGCACCGGCGGACGTCCACCCGGGGCCGAGGTGCAGTCTCCCCCAGGCGTCGTCGTCGAGCCCGGCGAGCCGGTCGGCGCGGGCGCGCCGGGGCGGGGCGGCGAGGTCGCCGGGGACGGTGAGCGCGGCGGCGGCGGCGAGGTGGCCGTGGCGCAGCCGGTCGTTCATGGGCAGCCCGCGCAGCAGCGCCGAGAGGAATCCGGCGGCGAATCCGTCGCCGGCGCCGACGGAGGCGACGACGTCGACGCGGGGCGCCGGGACGGTGGTGACCGTGTCGGCGCTGCCGTCCGCGGGCCGTTCGAAGGCGACGGCCGGGCCCTCGCCGCTCTTGACGACGAGGACCCGGGGGTCGGGCAGGAGGGCGCGGACGGCTTCGGGGTCGGGGGTGTCCCAGAGGCGTGCGGCCTCGTCCGCGCCGACGAAGACCAGGTCGGCCCGGTCGGCGAGGTCCCGCAGGACCCGCGGGGCCTCGCCGTCCCGCCAGAGCGCGGGCCGGTGGTTGACGTCGAAGGAGAGGAGCGGGCGGCCGGGGCGGGGCGCGGTCAGCTCGTCCAGGAGGGACCGGCAGTCGGCGGAGAGGGCGGCGGTGATGCCGGTGAGGTGGAGGATCCGCGTGTCGGCGACGGTGGCGTAGGGGACGGTTTCCGGGGACATGGCGGAGGCGGCGGAGCCGGCCCGGTAGTAGACGACCTCGTGCGCGTCGGTGGACCGGTCAGCGTCGGTGCGGAAGTAGACGCCGGTGGGCCGGTGCGGGTCGCGGCGGACGGCGCCGGTGTCGACTCCGTACGCTGCGATCGTGTCGAGCAGGTGGTCGCCGAAGCCGTCGGCGCCGACCCGGCCGACCCAGCGGACGCGGTGTCCGGCGGCGGCGAGCGCGCAGGCCACGTTGGACTCGGCGCCGCCGACGGCGCGGGTGAAGGCGGGGACGTCGGCGAGTCGGCCCGGCCGGGAGGGGAGGAAGGTCACCATGGACTCGCCCACGCAGACGACGTCGTACGACGGTCCTGGCACGGTCACGCTCCCGCTGGTCCTCGAACCGGTCCATTGACCCGGCCTCGGCCCGGATGTTAGACAGCGGTGAGCGATATACGCAATGGGCGTTGCACACAATGCAACGCTTGAAGGAGGGATCATGCCGACCGACCTGTCGGACGAGCGCGTCGACCACCGCTTCAAGGGCCTCCCGCCGGACGCCGAGGGCCTGACCGTCGGCGAGCTGGCCGCCCAGCGCCGCTCCCTCTTCACCGGCGGCTTCACCACCCCGGTCCTCGCCCTCTCCGCCGAGTCCGTCGAGCACAACCTCCGCGCCCTGGAGGAGTACGCCGAACGCCACGGCCTCGCGTTCGCCCCGCACGGCAAGACCTCGATGGCGCCGGTCCTCTTCCACCGCCAGATCGAGCACGGCGCCTGGGGCATCACCGCCGCCGTCCCCCACCAGGTGCGGGTCTGCCGGGCCCACGGGATCGACCGGGTCTTCCTCGCCAACGAGGTCGTCGACCCGGCGGCGCTGCGCTGGCTCTCGGCCGAGCTGGACGCCCACCCGGACTTCCGCCTGGTCTGCTACGTCGACTCGGTGCGCGGGGTCGAGCTGATGGACGCGGCGCTGCGCGCGGCCGGGGCCCGGCGCCCGCTGGACGTGGTGGTGGAGCTGGGCGCCGGCGAGGGGGCGCGCACCGGCGTGCGCACGGAGGCGGAGTGCGCGGCCGTCGCCGACGCGGTCGCCGCGACGACCACGCTCCGGCTCGTCGGCGTCGCCGGCTACGAGGCCGAGGTGCCGGGCGCGGACGGGGAGTCGGTCCGTGCCTGGCTGCGGCGGCTGACCGGGCTCGCGGTCGCCTTCGACAAGGACGGCCGCTTCGACCCGGCCGCCGGCGAGATCGTGGTGAGCGCGGGCGGCAGCTCGTGGTTCGACGCGGTCGCCGACGTGTTCGCGGAGATTCCGGAACTCTCCCTCCCGGTCCTGAAGCTGCTGCGCTCGGGCGCGTACGTCTCGCACGACGACGGGCAGTACCGCGAGAAGACGCCCTTCAACCGGATCCCCGAGGAGGGCGCGCTCCAGCCGGCGTTCCGCCTCTGGTCGCAGGTGGTGTCGCGGCCGTCCGACGGTCAGGCGTTCACCAACGCGGGCAAGCGGGACGCCGCGTACGACCTCCACCTGCCGGAGGCGCAGGTGGTGCGGGACGCCAGGACGGGCGAGGTCCGGGCCGCCGACGGGGTCACCGTGACGGCGCTCTCCGACCAGCACGCCTGGCTGCGCACCGAGGGCGGCGCGGGGGTGGAGGTCGGCGACTGGGTCGGGATGGGCCTGTCGCACCCGTGCACCTCCTTCGACAAGTGGCAGCTGATCCCGCTGGTCGAGGCGGACGGCACGGTCGTCGACTACGTCCGCACCTTCTTCTGACCGGGGGCCGGGGATGACGGATCTGGTCTTCCGGGACGCCGAGGTCGTCGACGGATCCGGCGCGCCCTCCTACCGGGCCGACGTGGCGGTCGAGGACGGCAGGATCGTCTCGATCGTGAAGGAGGCCGCGGCGGCCGGCTGCCAGCGGCCGACGGCCACCCGGATCGTCGACGCGGAGGGCCTCGCCCTGTCCCCCGGCTTCGTCGACATGCACGCCCACAGCGACCTCGCGCTGCTCCGCGACCCGGAGCACACCGCGAAGGCCGCGCAGGGCGTGACGCTGGAGGTCCTGGGCCAGGACGGGCTGTCGTACGCGCCGGTGGACGACCGCACCCGCGAGGAGGTGCGGCGGGCGATCGCGGGCTGGAACGGCGGTGGCCCCGGCGACACGACCGTGGACCTGGACTGGCGGACGGTCGGCGGGTACCTGGACCGGCTCGACTCCGCCCACGGCGGCCGGGGCATCGCGGTGAACGCCGCCTACCTCGTGCCGCAGGGCACGGTCCGGATGTACGCGATGGGCTGGGAGGACCGGCCCGCGACCGCCGCCGAGCTCGACCGGATGCGCCGGCTCGTCGCCGAGGGCCTGGAGCAGGGCGCGGTCGGCATGTCCTCCGGCCTCACCTACACCCCCGGCATGTACGCCCCCCACGCCGAACTCACCGAGCTGTGCCGGGTGGTGGCGGAGTACGGCGGCTACTACTGCCCCCACCACCGCAGTTACGGGGCGGGGGCGCTGCGCGCGTACGAGGAGATGATCGCGCTGACCCGGGAGGCGGGCTGCGCGCTCCACCTGGCGCACGCCACGATGAACTTCGCCGAGAACGAGGGCCGCGCCCCCGAACTCCTCGCCCTCCTCGACCGGGCCCTGGACGCCGGCGCGGACCTCAGCCTCGACACGTACCCCTACACCCCCGGCTGTACGACCCTGCTCGCGCTGCTCCCGTCGTGGGCGCAGGAGGGCGGCCCGGAGGCGGTCCTGGCGCGGCTCGCGGACGGGGCGGCGGCGGAGCGGATGCGGTATGACCTGGAGGTCACCGGTTCGGACGGCTGCCACGGGGTGCCGGTCGACTGGCGGACGGTGGAGGTCTCGGGCGTCTCGGACCCGGCCCTCGCGGACCGGGTGGGCCGGCGGCTCGCCGGCTGGGAGGAGGCGCGGGCGCTGCTCCTCGCCGACCGGCTCGGCACCACGATCCTCCAGCACGTGGGCCACGAGGGGAACGTGCGGGCGATCATGCGCCACCGGGTCCACACGGGCGGTTCGGACGGCATCCTCCAGGGCGCCAAGCCGCATCCGCGCGCCTACGGCACCTTCCCCGAGTACCTGGGGCGGTACGTCCGCGAGGAGGGCGTCCTCTCGCTGGAGGAGTGCGTGGCCCATCTGACCTCGCGCCCGGCGGCCCGGCTCAGGCTGCCCGACCGGGGCCTCGTGAAGGAGGGGTACGTGGCGGACCTGGTGCTGTTCGATCCGGCGACGGTCGCGGCGGGAGCCACGTACGAGGCCCCCCGCACCCTGCCCGTCGGCATCCCGCACGTCCTGGTCGCGGGCCGCTTCGTCATCGAGGACGGCCACCGCACGGACGTCCTCGCGGGCCGCTCGGTGCGCCGGACGCCGCTCTAGACGCGCTCCTTCGGGCGGGCGGCCGAAGGCCACCGGTCGCGCCGCAGCCAGACCGCGCCGAGGGCGAGGACGAGGGCGGCGGCGACGAAGCCGTACCAGGGGGTGCGGCCGGAGGGCTGCGTCTCGTAGACGAGGGCCGCCGAGACCACGGCGAGCACCTGCCCGCCCCGGCTGTGCCAGGCGACGGCCGCGACGACGGCCGTGCCCCACAACAGGTACCAGGGCTGCACCATCGGCGAGAGGGCGACCAGCGCGACGAGCCCGTACCCGAGCCCGAGGACGGGGTCGATCCGCCCCCGGTACGCCCGCCACGCGAGGGCCGCGATGATCGCGGCGGCGGCGAGCAGCCCCAGTTTCTGGACGACCGCCTTGACCGGCTCGGGGTCGTCGGCGACCAGGGTGCCGAGCGCGAGGCCGAGGTCGCTGGTGAGCGAGAGCGGGGTGTGGATGGCCCCGGCGACGGACTGCGTCCCCAGCCAGCCGAAGCCGGTCCCCGCGAGGAGGCCGGCCGCGGCGGCGACCGCGGCGGCGACGGCCGGCGGAAGCAGCAGCCCCTTCAGGAGCCCGCCGCGCCGGGCGACGACCACCGCGATGAAGAGGAGCGCGACGGCCGCCGGCGACTTCACCATCACGGCGCAGCCGACGAGCACGCTGCCGAGGACCCACCGGCCGCGCACGGCGAGGAGCACCCCGCCGAGCATCAGTCCGACCATGAGCCCGTCGTTGTGGGCGCCGCCGACGACGTGGATCAGCCAGAGCGGGTTGAGCACGGCGAGCCAGAGGGCCCCGTCGCCGCGCCCGAAGCCGCGCACCGCCCAGACGGTGAGGGCGAGCGCGCCGACGGCGACGAGCCGCAGCAGCAGGACGGACGGGACGACGGCCCCGCCGGTCAGCTTCACCACGCCCTCGGCGAGGAGCAGGAAGACGGGCCCGTACGGCGCCGGGGTGTCGGTCCAGTTGCCGCCGACGCTCGCCGCCGCGTCCGCCCCGAGCTGTCCGGGCCCGAGCGCGGAGGGCCCGGCGCCGTAGACGTCGTACCCCTCCAGGACCATCGCGCCCTGCGCGATGTAGCTGTACACGTCGGCGCTGTGCAGCGGAGGGGCGACCAGCAGCGGCGCGGCCCACGCGGCGAGGGTGACCAGGACCCGGTCCTGGACACCGCGTGCGAGGAGCACGCCGTACCGCCACCAGGCCGCGACGAGCAGGGTCAGTCCGACCGCCGCGACGACGGCCCCGGCGGTCTCGGCGGCGCCGTGCCGCGGCGCCCACAGGGACCCGCCGCCGACCACGGGCAGCGCCCCGGCCGCGTATCCGCCCAGGGTCACGCCGACCGCGCCCACCGCACCCAGCCACCGGCACCCGGAAGCACTCACCACCCACATGACCTGCAAACCTACCGTCCCCCGCGGTGGGCGCCCGTCCCGCGGGGGTGCTTCAGCGCTGGCCCCTGCCGTTCGCGCGTCCCCGTCCCGGCTTGTCGGCCGTCGCGGTGGCGCTGGGCGTGGCGGTCGGGGTCCCGGCCTCCGTCGACGGCTCCGCCGTGGCGGACGCCCCGGCCGGGGCGGTGGCGGACGCGCCGGGCGTCGTCGGCGTCCCGGGGCTCGCCGGGTGGCTCGCGCCGCGGCTCGCCGACGGCGGAGCCGAGGGTGTCGGAGCCGTACCGCTCCGGTCCGGATCCGTCTGGATCAGCGCGGGCAGACCCCCGCCTCCCCCGTCCGCGTCCCGTTCGGCCGGCCGCTTTCCCCCGCCTCCGCCGGTCAGCGCCACCGCGCCGAGGCCGAGCGCCGCGGCCCCGCCGACGGCGATCAGCCACACCGCCCCGCGCCCGCGCCGGGCGGAGGCGTGCCGGCGGCGCGCGGGTCTCTCAGGGTCCTCGAAGCTCATGGCCCCGCATTGTAGGGATCCCGGCGATCACCCGGAGGAGGCCCGTCCCCGCCCGACGTGTCCGAGAACACCACGCGTCCCGCCCCCGCCCGCCGTAAGCTCTCGTCATGCAGGTGATCCAGTCCACGAAGCTCGCCAACGTCTGTTACGAAATCCGGGGCCCGGTGCTCGAAGAGGCGATGCGGCTCGAAGCCGCGGGTCATCGCATCCTCAAGCTCAACACCGGAAACCCCGCGGCCTTCGGCTTCGAGTGCCCGCCCGCGATCCTGGAGGACGTCCTCCGGAACCTCTCCGAGGCGCACGGCTACGGGGACGCGAAGGGCCTGCTGTCCGCCCGCCGCGCGGTGATGAGCCACTACGAGACCAAGGGCATCCACCTCTCGGTCGAGGACATCTACCTCGGCAACGGCGTCTCCGAGCTGATCCAGATGGCGATGCAGGCGCTGCTGGACGACGGCGACGAGGTCCTCGTCCCGGCCCCCGACTACCCGCTGTGGACGGCGTCCGTCTCCCTCGCGGGCGGTACGGCGGTGCACTACCGCTGCGACGAGCAGGCGGACTGGATGCCGGACCTCGCCGACATCGAGCGGAAGATCACCGACCGCACCAAGGCGATCGTGATCATCAACCCGAACAACCCCACGGGCGCCGTGTACGACGACGAGATGCTCCGCTCGCTCACGGACCTCGCCCGCCGTCACGACCTCGTCGTCTGCTCGGACGAGATCTACGACAAGATCCTCTACGACGGCGCCACCCACACGCCGACCGCCGCGATCGCCCCCGACCTGCTGTGCCTCACCTTCAACGGCATGAGCAAGAACTACCGGGTGGCCGGTTTCCGCTCCGGCTGGCTCGCGGTCTGCGGCCCGAAGCACCACGCCTCCTCGTACATCGAGGGGCTGACGATCCTGGCGAACATGCGGCTGTGCGCCAACATGCCGGCCCAGCACGCGGTGGCCGCCGCGCTCCAGGGGCGGCAGTCGATCGAGGACCTGGTGCTGCCGGGCGGGCGGCTCCTGGAGCAGCGGAACACCGCGTACGAGCTGCTGACCTCGATCCCGGGCGTGACGTGCGTGAAGCCGAAGGGCGCGCTGTACCTCTTCCCGCGGCTGGACCCGAACGTCTACAAGGTCAAGGACGACCGGCAGATGGTCCTGGACCTGCTCCGGGCCGAGAAGATCATGGTGGTGCACGGGACGGGCTTCAACTGGCACGAGCCGGACCACTTCCGGATCGTGACGCTGCCGTCGGTCGCGGACCTCACGGACGCGGTGACGCGGATCGGCCGCTTCCTGGACGGCTACAGCCAGCCCTGACCGCCACCGCGGGCGGCACCCCGGCCTTGACCCACCCTTGAACCGGACCGGAATCAACTTTAGACGGAATCTAAGCTAGGCTGGTCTCCGAGCAGTCAGGAGGCCGTCCCATGTACGAACCGATCCGCACCCCCTCGGTCCACACGACGGCCGGCGCGCCCGGCACCTTCCCGCACCGTTCCCGCGAGGAGGAGCTGGACATCCAGCTCGCCGGCCACCTCTCCGCCCTGCTCGCGGTCACCGACGAGCTCGGCGACGGCGAGGGCGGCGAGCAGATCGCCCGCCAGGTGGCCCGCCTGCGCGGCGCGCCCCCCGCCCGGCACGCCGCCCTGAGCGGTGCCACCCCCGAGTCGCTCCACCGCAAGGCCCACGCCCTCGCCGGCCGGGCCCTGCTCGTCGCCGCCTCGCGCGCCGACACCTCCGCCGCCATCCTCGCGGCCACCCGCATGGACACCCACACCGCGGCCCTCACCGCCGCCCCCTAGTCGGCCCCGGGCCGCGCGGCACGAACCGCCCGGCCCGGGAGCCATCCACCCCAGGGTCCACACCCACCCGGCACCGCCCCGCACCACCCCACGCCCCGCACCGCCCCCACCCCGCCGCACCGTCCGGACGCCATCCGGCGGCCATTCCTCCGGTTCCCATCCGGGATCGCTCCTTCACCTGCCGTCCACCCAACTCCCTCTGGAATGTGGGTTTCCGCGAGCACGCTGCCCGCGTGAGACGCATCCTGGGAATCGTCCTGGCCGTCCTGCTCCTCGGCGGCGTGGCCGCCGTCCTCGTGACGGGCGGCGAAAAGGACAAGGGCACGGCAACGAAGACCGTGCGAGGAGTCATCGGCTCGGAGAAGAGCGAGTTCTTCTCCGACCCCGACGTCGTGAAGGCCCTGTCCGCCAAGGGCTTCACCGTGAGCACCGAGACCTCCGGGTCCTGGGACATGGAGCAACTCCCCCTTGAGGGGTACGACTTCGCGTTCCCGTCCTCGAAGGGACCGGCCGACGAGCTGCGCGCCAAGGCCCCCGACAAGGCCGCCGCCGCGCCGCTGCGCCCGTTCTACTCGCCCCTCGTGGTCGTCGCGCACAGCAACGCCGCCCGGGTCCTCGCCGGCAACGGCCTGGCCACCCTCGGCGCCCGCGGCACCAGCGGCATCCTCAAGATGGACGCCTATCTGGCCGCCGTCCGCGCCGACCGCGGCTGGCGCCAGCTCAAGGGCGCCGACCAGCACGCCGAGCTGAGCGGGACGCTCTTCATCACCTCCACCGACCCGGTGGCCTCCAACTCCGGCGCCCTCTACCTCGCCGCCGCGAGCTACGTCGCCGACGGCGGCCGGGTCGCCGACGGCAAGGAGGCCGTCGCCCGCACCGCCCCGCTGCTCCGCAAGCTCACCCAGGTGCAGGGCGCCCAGCAGACGAGCTCCGACGCCCCCTTCCGGGACTTCGTGAGCGGCGTCGGCAACCCCCTCGTGCTCGTGTACGAGTCCCAGGTCGCCGCCCAGCTGCTCGCCGGCCGGCCCATGGGCGACCTCGTCGTGCTCTACCCGGACACGACGGTGAACAGCGACCACACCCTCGTACCGCTCACCGAGGACGGCAAGGAGCTGGGCCGGCTGCTCTCCGAGGACCCGGAGCTGCGCCGCCTCGCCGTCCGGCACGGCTTCCGGCCGCAGGGCGCCGCACCCGAGTTCACCGAGGCCACCAACCAGTACGGCGAATACCTCAACCAGACACTGACCGGAGTCCGCCAGGCGCCCGTGCCCACCGGCGCGGTGCTGCGCGACATGGCGCGGCGGGCCCGTGACCAGGGGGGCACCGCATGACCGATCCGACCGACCCGCGCGCCGGCGGCGCGCCCCGCAACCCCTACGCGGGTCCGCCCGAGTCGACCTTCCTGCTGACCCCGCCCGAGCAGGACGCGCCGCTCGTCCTCACCCCGCCCGCCCCGGCCCCCGTGGTCCGCGCCGAGCAGGCCTCCGGCCTGGTGCCGCTGGACGAGTCGGTGCGTGCCGAGACGGCCCGGCGTGCCGAGGAGTACGTGGGCTCGCTCGCCGGACTCGACGCGCGCTCCCCGGAGTTCGCGGAACGCATCGGCGAGATCGCGGCGCTCGGCTCCGGCGAGATGCGGGCCGCCGCCCAGCAGTCGAACCGGATGCTGGACCGCACGGTCCGCTCCCTCGGCCAGGGCGGCGGCGACGCCTCCGCCCGCGTCGGCTCCTCGCTCGTCGAACTCCGGCGCACGGTCGAGGACCTGGATCCCCGGGACACCCCCGGCAAGGGCCTCAAGGGCCTCCTCGCCAAGCTGCCCGGCGGCAACAGGTTCCGCGACCACGTCGCCAAGTACGCCTCCTCGCAGGCGACGCTCAACCGGATCGTCGGCTCGCTGCGCGGCGGACAGGACGAACTGCGCCGCGACAACGCCGCGCTGCAGACCGAGCGGGCCCGGCTCTGGGAGACCATGGGCAAGCTCCAGGAGTTCGCCGTCCTCACCGAGGCCCTCGACGCGGCCGTCGAGCAGCGCATCACCGGCACCCACGACCCGGCCGAGGCGGACGCGCTCCGCGCCGACGTCCTCTTCCCGGTCCGCCAGAAGCACCAGGACCTCCTGACCCAACTCGCCGTCTGCGCACAGGGCTACCTCGCGATGGACGTGGTCCGGCGGAACAACGACGAGCTGATCAAGGGCGTGGACCGAGCCGCGACGACGACCCTGTCGGCGCTGCGGATCGCGGTCATGCTCGCCTCCGCCCTGGAGAACCAGCGCAAGGTCACCGAGCAGGTGAACGTGCTCCGCTCGACCACCGAGGACCTGATCCGGGGCAACGCCGAGATGCTCTCCACCCAGGCCGGCGAGATCCAGCGGATCGCCGCCGACCCGGCGGTCGGCGCCGAGACCCTGCGCGACGCCTTCCACCAGATCTACCGCACGCTCGACGCCATCGACACGTACAAGGTCCAGGCGACCGAGGCGATGGCGGCGACCGTCTCCTCCCTCACGAGCGAACTCCAGGAAGCGAGCGCCCACTTGGACCGCAGCCGCCGCACGAGCGCACGGGAAGGCGGCCCCTCCGCATGAGACCCCGCACGCTCCCCCGCCTCCTGGCGGGCCTCGCGCTCACCCTGCTCCTCACCGCCACCGCGGGCTCCTGCGGCACGATCGACAACTCGGTCGGCGGCACCGGCGAGCAGCGCGACAAGACCGACTCCAGGCCCGCCGAGCCCGGCACCCTCCGCGTCCTCGCCTCCTCCGAACTCGCCGACATGGCACCGGTCCTGGAGGACGCGCGCAAGGCGACCGGCGTCACCGTCCGCACCACCTACGCGGGCACCCTCGACGCCGTCGAGCAGATCGCCTCGGGCCGGGCCGAGAAGGAGTACGACGCCGTCTGGCTCTCCTCCAACGACTACCTGCGGCTGCGCCCCGACACCGCCGGCCGGATCACCAACGAGACCCCGGTGATGACCTCCCCGGTGGCGCTCGGCGTCCGCCCCGAGGTCGTCACCCGGCTCGGCTGGGACCCGAAGAAGGTCACCTGGTCGCAGCTCCACCAGGCGGTCGCCGAGGGCCGGCTGACGTACGGCATGACCGACCCCAAGCGCTCCAACTCCGGTTTCTCCGCGCTGGTCTCGGTCGCCTCGGGTCTCTCCGGCGCCCAGTCCGCGCTGAGCGACCGGGACGTGGCGAAGGCGACCCCGAAGCTCCGCGAGTTCTTCACCGGCCAGAAGCTCACCTCCGGCTCCTCCGGCTGGCTCGCCGCCGCCTACGGCCGCCGCACCGACGTCGACGCGCTGGTCAACTACGAGTCGGTGCTGCTCTCCGCGCCCGGCGACCTCACCGTGATCCGCCCCTCCGACGGCGTCGTCACCGCCGACTACCCGCTCACCCTGCTCACCGCGGCCCCCGGCACCGCCAAGGACTCGGCCCAGCGGCTCACCACCTACCTCCGCACCCCGGAGGCACAGCGCCGGATCACCGAGACCACCCTGCGCCGCCCGGTCGTCGCCGGCGTCGCCCCGTCGGCCCGGCTCGACCGCGACCTGCGGCGCGAGCTGCCCTTCCCCGGCAGCCGTTCGGTCGCCGACGGCCTGCTCGACGCGTACGACAACACGCTGCGCCGGCCCTCCCGCACGGTCTACGTCCTGGACACCTCGGGCTCGATGCGCGGCGAGCGGCTGACCCGCCTCAAGGAGGCGATCGCCGAGCTGACGGGGGACTTCCGGGACCGCGAGGAGGTCACCCTGATGCCCTTCGGCTCCGAGGTGAAGAGCGCCGAGGTGCGTACGTACACGGTCGACCCGAAGGACCCGGCGAAGGCCAGGGACGCCCTCCGCGCCGATGCCGGGCAGCTGTCCGCCTCCGGCGGCACCGCGATCTACTCCAGCCTGACCGAGGCCTACCGCAGCCTGGGCGCCGCGCCCCGCGACACCTTCACCTCGGTCGTGCTCATGACGGACGGGGAGAACACCGACGGGATGAAGGCCGCCGACTTCGACGCCTTCTTCCGGGCGCTGCCCGACGAGCAGCGGCACACCCCGGTCTTCCCGGTCCTCTTCGGCGACTCCGACCGCAGCGAGCTGGACCACATCGCGGACCTGACCGGCGGCAAGCTCTTCGACGCGACGAAGGGCTCCCTGGAGGGCGCCTTCGAGGAGATCCGTGGCTACCAGTGACCGCGTGCTCCGGTACGCGGAGTCCCGCAAGAACCTCACCGGCTGCCTCTGCGGCCTGGCCGGGCTCGGCATCGGCCTCACCGGCGCGGCCGGCGGCCTCTGGCCGCTCGTGGTGCTCGGCCTGTACGGCGCGGGCGCGCTGATCGCCCCGCCGGAGCGGCCGGACGCCCCGGCCTTCCCGAGCGCCGACGAGCAGCTGGAGTCGCTGCGCGAGGACCACGCCACCCTGCGGGAGTACCTCGCGGAGGTGGAGCTGCCGGAGCGGGCCCGCGAGCGGCTCGACGAGCTGGACGTGCTCTTCGAGGCGCTGCTCGAACCGGGCTGGGTCAGCGACCCGGAGCACCTGCACGTGCTGGCCCGCGCGGTCCGCCAGGACGTGCCGGAGGCGGTCGACGCCTTCGTCCGCACCCGCTGGTGGAGCCGGGTGAACCCGGGCTCCGAGCCTCCCGAGCGCCATCTGGAGCGGCAGCTGGCCGCCCTGCGCGAGGAGGCCGGCCGGATCGCCGCGGCACTCCAGGAGGCGGAGGAGCTCCGTCAGCGGGCGCACACCCGCTACCTGGAGGACCGGGGTGACTGATCCCCGCACGGGGAGATGCGCCGGCCCCGGAGCCTGAGGGGGCTCCGGGGCCGGTTGCGTCGTGGTGGACCGTCGTGACCCCACTGGTCAGGGCGGTATGTCGGGGCAGCCCACCACGAGTCTCATGCTGCTACGGGATCAGCCCAGGCGCTCGACCAGCGCGCGGTACTCGTCCCACAGCTCCTTCGGCGTGTGGCTGCCGAAGGTCTCCAGGTGCGCGGGGACCAGGGCGGCCTCCTCGCGCCAGACGTCCTTGTCGACGGTGAGCAGGAAGTCCAGGTCCTCGTCGGCCAGGTCCAGGCCGTCGGTGTCCAGGGCCTCCCGGGTCGGCAGGACGCCGATCGGGGTGTCGACGCCCTCGGCCTTGCCGTCGAGGCGCTCGACGATCCACTTGAGGACGCGGCTGTTCTCGCCGAAGCCGGGCCAGACGAACTTGCCGGCGTCGTTCTTGCGGAACCAGTTCACGTAGTAGATCTTCGGCAGCTTCGCCGCGTCGGCGGTGGCACCGACCTTGACCCAGTGGGCCATGTAGTCGCCCATGTTGTAGCCGCAGAACGGCAGCATGGCGAAGGGGTCGCGGCGCAGCTCGCCGACCTTGCCCTCGGCGGCGGCGGTCTTCTCGGAGGCCACGTTGGCGCCGAGGAAGACGCCGTGGTTCCAGTCGAAGGACTCGGTGACCAGCGGGACGGCGGTGGCGCGGCGGCCGCCGAAGAGGATCGCCGAGATCGGCACGCCCTTCGGGTCCTCCCACTCCGGCGCGATGATCGGGCACTGCCCGGCCGGGACGGTGAAGCGGGCGTTCGGGTGGGCGGCGGGCGTCTCGGACGCGGGCGTCCAGTCGTTGCCCTTCCAGTCCGTGAGGTGCGCGGGCGCCGTCTCGGTCATGCCCTCCCACCACACGTCGCCGTCGTCGGTGAGCGCGACGTTGGTGAAGACGGAGTTGCCCCACATGGTCTTCATGGCGTTGGCGTTGGTGTGCTCGCCGGTGCCGGGCGCGACGCCGAAGAAGCCGGCCTCGGGGTTGATGGCGTAGAGGCGGCCGTCCTCGCCGAAGCGCATCCAGGCGATGTCGTCGCCGATGGTCTCCACGGTCCAGCCGGGGATGGTCGGCTCCAGCATGGCGAGGTTGGTCTTGCCGCAGGCCGACGGGAAGGCGGCGGCGACGTACTTCGCCTCGGCCAGGCCGGAGGCGGAGGGCGGCGGGGTCAGCTTGAGGATGAGCATGTGCTCGGCGAGCCAGCCCTCGTCACGGGCCATGACGGAGGCGATGCGCAGGGCGTAGCACTTCTTGCCGAGGAGCGCGTTGCCGCCGTAGCCGGAGCCGTACGACCAGATCTCGCGGGTCTCCGGGAAGTGCGAGATGTACTTGGTGGAGTTGCACGGCCACGGCACGTCCTCCTGGCCCTCCGCGAGGGGGGCGCCGAGGGTGTGGACGGCCTTCACGAAGAAGCCGTCGGTGCCGAGCTCGTCGAGGACGGCCTGGCCCATGCGGGTCATGGTGCGCATGGAGACCGCGACGTAGGCGGAGTCGGTGATCTCGACGCCGATGGCGGAGAGCGGGGAGCCGACCGGGCCCATGCAGAAGGGGACCACGTACATGGTGCGGCCCTTCATGGAGCCGCGGAAGATGCCCTCGGAGCCCGCGAAGAGCTCCTTCATCTCCGCCGGGGCCTTCCAGTGGTTGGTCGGGCCGGCGTCCTCCTCCTTCTCGGAGCAGATGAAGGTCCGGTCCTCGACGCGGGCGACGTCGGTCGGGTCGGAGGCGGCGTAGTACGAGTTCGGGCGCTTCACCGGGTCGAGCTTCGTGAACGTGCCCTTGGCGACGAGCTCCTCGCACAGGCGCTCGTACTCGGCTTCGGAGCCGTCGCACCAGACGATGCTGTCCGGCTGCGTGATCTCGGCGATCTCGTTCACCCAGGAGACGAGCTCCTGGTGCTGGGTGGGAAGGGGAGCCGCGTTGTCGCGCGCCACGATTGCTCCTTGTAGAGGGGTGTATTCCGCTGTCTGCCCCGTGGGGGCCGCGACCCGGATGCGTCGTAGCTGCTCATCCGGTGCCGACCGCACTCATTTGATCATCCGCTGGATACGCCCATATGTCCAGGGGGGTGCACACGTGAGCATCGCCACTCGTATCCGGCACCTACGGGGCCGTAGGTACGATTCCGTGTCATGACTGCAGCCACGCCGGAAGTGACCCCGGTCGAGCCCGAACCGACCGCCCAGGCCCCGTCGCTCCCGCTGAAGCCACGGCTCAGGGGCTGGCTGCACGCGGGCATGTTCCCCGCCGTGATCGTCGCCGGACTGGTCCTCGTCGCCCTCTCCGACTCCCCGCGCGCCCGGATCGCCTGCGGGATCTACGTCCTCACCGCCTGCCTGCTCTTCGGCATCAGCGCGCTCTACCACCGGGGGAACTGGGGCCCGCGCGGCGAGGCCGTCCTGCGCCGCCTCGACCACGCCAACATCTTCCTGATCATCGCGGGCACCTACACCCCGCTCACCCTGCTGCTGCTCCCGGACTCCACCGCGAAGCCGCTCATGTGGGCGGTCTGGGCCGCCGCGGCCGCCGGCATCGCCTTCCGCGTCTTCTGGGTCGGCGCCCCCCGCTGGCTCTACACCCCCTGCTACATCGCCATGGGCTGGGCCGCCGTGTTCTTCCTCCCCGACTTCATGCGGACCGGCGGCATCGCCGTCCTCGTCCTGGTCGTCGTCGGCGGCCTGCTCTACAGCGCCGGCGGCGTCATCTACGGCATGAAGCGCCCGAACCCGTCCCCCCGCTGGTTCGGCTTCCACGAGGTCTTCCACTCCTTCACCCTCGCCGCCTTCATCGTCCACTACGTCGGCATCTCCCTGGTCGCCTACCAGTCCTGACCAGGGATGACACGGCAGAATGACCCCATGGCCAGTGGTCTGAGGGAACGCAAGAAGCAGAAGACCCGCGCGGCGATCCGCCGGGCCGGACGACGGATCGCCGCCGCCCACGGCTGGGAGGCCGCCACCATCGAGCGCATCGCCGCCGAGGCCGACGTCTCCCCCTCCACCGTCGTCCGCTACTTCCCGGTCCGCGAGGACATCCTCCTCACCGACGAGGACGACGAGCGCCTCGAAGCCCTGCTGCGCGCCCGCCCGGCCGACGAGGATCCCCTCGAATCCCTCCGCGCGGTCGTCGTCGAGGCCATCGGCACGGCCCTGGCCGCCGACCCGGAGGAGCTCCGGGTCCGCGCCCGGCTGATGGCCGACACCCCCGCCGTCCGCGCCCGGCTCACCGAGACCACCGCCGAGACCGGCCGCCGGCTCGCCCGCGCCCTCGCCGACCGCACCGGCCGCGCCCCCGACGACCTGGAGGTCCGGGTCTTCGCCGCCGCCGTCCTCGGCGCCCTGCGCGAGGCCGTCCTCTACTGGGCCGAGCGCGGCCTCGCCGAGGACCTCACGGCACTGCTGCACCGCACCCTCGACACCCTCAGGGCCGGGCCGGCGCTCCCAGCGCGCCCCTGAGCACCTCGGCCGAGCGCGGATTGGCGGCGCATCCCCACACCCCGTGCGGGCAGTAGTCGGTCACCGTCTGGTAGACGGGCCGGTGCAGGGCGAACCAGTCGAGCATCCCCCGGACGTACGCCGGGTTGTCCCCGTTCCGGAAGAGCCCCCACTCCGGGTACGAGACGGGCTTGCCGTGCGCCTTCGCGAAGGCCACGTGGTGCGCGAGCCCGTACTCCTCGGCCACCTGCTCCTCGAAGGAGACCCCCTCGGGCTGGTCGTAGGCGTCCATCCCGATGATGTCGACGACGTCGTCGCCCGGGTAGCAGTCCGGCCACGGCACCGCGTCCCGTCCCCGGCTCGGCGTGAAGTCGAAGCGGAACCGCTGCCCCTCGACCCCCCGCAGCACCCCGACCACCTGCCGCCAGTACGCCTTCCAGGCCGCCGGGTCCGGCCCGCAGCGGTGCCCGTACGTGGTGCCGTTCATCTCCCAGCCGAGCACCAGGACCGCGTCCCCGAGCCCGTGCTCCACCAGCCCCTCGCCCAGCGCCTCGAAGTGCCCGTCGAAGGCACCGGCCGCCCCGCGCCGCAGCCCCTCCCGCACCTCGGCGTCGGTCAGCCCGGCCTCGTTGCGGTCCATCATCGGCACGTTCAGCACGAAGAGCCGCCCGGGCCGCTCGGCCTTCCACCGCGCCCAGGGCGCGAAGAGCTCCGGATGGCCCTCGATGTTCGACCAGCGGTCGCCCGGCAGATAGGTGTGCCCGACCGTCAGCCGCCCGCCGCCCAGCCACGCCTGCGCCCCGGCGATCCGCCGCACGCCCTCCGCGTCGGAGCCGGTGAAGAAGCCGGACGGCACCCCGGACAGCGGCGAGGGCTCGGGCGCGGGCGCGGCGTGCCGCTCGCCCGGCGCGAGCCGGCCGACGATCCCGGGCAGGAGCACGAGCGCGGCGACGGCCGCGAGCAGCACCAGAAGTGCGGCCCGCGGCCGGGAGCGATGGCGGGGACGACTCACGTCAGCTGGTCCAGAACTCCCACCAGCGGGTCAGGATCAGCATCCCGATGATCCCGATGTGCAGCACGGGCGGCGCGAAGGCGAAGTCCGCGAAGAAGCCCCGCACCGCCGCCGGCGCGGGCAGCACTCCCGTCCGCACGTTGTGCGCGGTGACGTACCAGAACAGCGTGATGGTCGCCGCCCAGGCGAGGCAGCACCACAGGCAGAGGGCGTTGATCTCGTACAGCGACTGCTGCATCAGCCAGGTGCAGAAGCCGACGCCGAACAGCGTCCCGCCGTTCAGCCCGAGCCAGAACCACCCCCGGTACCGGGCCCCGGCCAGGAGCCCGGCGCCGATCGCGACGACGACGCCGTACGTGACGAGGCCGAGCAGCGGGTTGGGGAAGCCGAAGACCGCCGCCTGCTCGCTCTTCATGATGTTCCCGCAGGACACGACCGGGTTCAGGCTGCATCCCGGCTGGAAGCCCGGGTCCTCCAGGAGCTTGAACTTGTCGATCGTGATCACCCACGCGGCCAGGATCCCGGCCGCGCCGGTGACGACGAGGAGCCAGCCGAGCCCCCGTCCCGCACCGACCGTGCCGTCCTCCGACCGCCCGGCCGGGACCGCCCGGTCCTCCTGCCGCTGCCCCGGCACCCCGCTCCGTACCCCGAGCGTCGTCATCGCGCCGCCCCTTCCGCTCAGCCCTGCACGCGCCGGACCGGCAGCAGGACGTGGGCGCACTCCGCGAGCATCTCCTCGTCGGAGACGAAGGCGCGCAGCCGGTCCTCGTCCACGGGCTGCCCGGGGACCGCCTCGGCCCACGGGCGCACCGAGCAGAGGAAGTAGACCTTGCCGGTCTCGCGGGCGGCGGCCTGCCACTCGGCGGGCACCGGGCACTGCACCTTGAGGAAGGGCAGGGTGAGGACGGCGGTGCCGGCCTCGACGATCAGCGAGGCGCTGATCCCCGCGTCCTTCTCCAGGTCGAAGAGCCGGTCGCCGACCGAGAGGCCCATCGACTCCAGGGCGGAGCGCATGGCCTGCTGCCCGGCCTCCGGCCCGTCCCGGCCGTCGCCGAGGGAATACGCCATGAGGAAAGGCGTGCCGGCGGAGTCTTCGGTGACTTCGCTGGACCACGGAATCACCGTGAGCGTGCCCAGCGGAGAGACGCTGCGCGCCTCGGAAAGGACGTGGGGAGTGGTCATGGAAGGGGATGCTAGTGGGGCAACCACCCTTTCCCCGTACCGAATTCACTCATCCGGCCGACATTCCCCCGCTCGAACTCCCGGCCGCAACGAACAAGGGTTTTCATCGTTGTGCCCTGAGGCCCCTTGTCGACACCAGGAGATCGCCGATGCCCTTCCCGCGCCGTGTCGCCCTCCGGTCGCTCTTCGCGCTGGCCGTCACCGCCGCCACCGGCGGGACCCTCGGCCGGATCGCCGCCCGGCCCCCGGAGACGGGAACGGACCCGTACGCCTTCGACGAGATGTACGCGGGCCGCCGGATCCGCGGCCTCACCGGGCCCGCGGGCGAGCCGGTGGCCCTGGTGGACGGGCGGCCGCTGCACCTGATGCGCTGCGCCGACGGCGGCTGGGTGACCCCGCTGGACCACTACGAGTCCTGTCCGAGCCCGCTCGCCGCCACCCGCGCGGCCGTGGACGCGGCGGGGTCGGCCCCGCTCTCCCGGTACGCGGCGGGGCACGGCCTCCACTCCGACCCGACGGGAGGGAACCCGCGTGGTGTACACGCGTAAGAACCAGCGCGACCTGACGACGGCCGAGCGTCGCCGGTTCGTCGCCGCGGTGCTCGAACTGAAGCGCCGCGGCACGTACGACGAGTTCGTCCGGATGCACATCGACCACTACGTCGCCGACGGCGCCGGCCGGCTGCGGACCGCCCACATGGCGCCGAGCTTCCTGCCCTGGCACCGGAAGTTCCTCCTGGAGTTCGAGCGGGCGCTGCGCCGGATCGACGCGACGGTGACGGTCCCCTACTGGGACTGGACCCGGGACTCGACCCCGGCCGCCTCGCTCTGGTCGGAGGACTTCATGGGCGGCAACGGCCGCCGCTCGGACCTCCAGGTGACCACCGGCCCCTTCGCGTACGCCAAGGGGAAGTGGACGGTGAAGCACGCGATGACCGAGACCTCCTTCCTGACCAGGGACTTCGGCCGTCCGCGCGATCCGGTGGCGCTGCCGACGGCGGCCCAGCTGGAGGAGGTGATGCGGGAGCGGACGTACGACACGGCCCCGTGGAACTCGACCAGCCCGTCGGGGTTCCGCAACCGTCTCGAAGGCTGGGCGCAGGGCTCGGGCAACGAGCGGTTCCGGATCCACAACCGGGTGCACCGCTGGGTGGGCGGTCTGATGCTCGGCGGCGGTTCGGTGAACGACCCGGTGTTCTGGCTGCACCACTCCTTCGTGGACCTGGTGTGGTCGCGGTGGCAGCAGCGCAATCCGCAGGCGGCGTACCTGCCGGCGGAGCCGCCGCCCCTGGGCGACGCGCAGTACCGGAAGGTGGTGGCGCGGCACCAGCCGATGGCACCGTGGGGCGTGACGCCCGCCGAGATGTTCGACCACGGCGCGATCTACCGGTACGCCTGACGGAGCGGGCCCCGGACGCGGGCGTCCCCCCGGCCCTGGAGGGGCCGGGGGGACGCCCGGGGAAAGCGGGGCGGTCAGCCGCCGTAGCCGCCGTCGCCGTTGTCGTGCGGGGCGTCGACGTTGGCGCAGTGGTTGCCGAAGGCCGGGTTCAGCAGGCCGATGACGTTGACGGTGTTGCCGCAGAGGTTGACCGGGACGTGGACCGGGACCTGGACGACGTTGCCGGAGGCGACGCCGGGCGAGTGGGCGGCGACGGCCTCGGCGCCCGAGTCGGCGACGGCCAGGCCGGCTCCGCTGAGGGCGACGGCACCGGTGCCGGCCAGAACGGCGGCAGCCTTCGCGATGCGAGACATCAGAACTCCTTGAATGGGTCGAGCGACCGCAGGGATCACGGCCGTCACGTGCGTTCAACGCCGTACCACGGAGCGGGTCACGGTCTTTGGGCCGAAAAGGTGGCCCGCGGTCCGATGTCCGCCCCCCGTCGGATACGAGGGGCGACACTCCGGGCCGCGGGCCGTGGCCATGCGACAAGCCTTCTGGTGCAACGAGGAAAGGCCCTTGCGGTAGCGGGGAAGAATCGTGTCTTCACTCGCGCGGAACCCACCCGAACGGAATTCCGAAAAGAGGGGGGAAGGGGCGAGGAAAGGGTTCAGCCGCGCTCGGGAGCGAGGCCGAGCCGGGAGTCGAGGGCGCCGCTGAGCGTCGGGGCGATGAGGCCGAGCCGGGGGTCGGCGAGCTTGGGCAGTCCGGCGAGGCCGTTGCCCTGGGGAGCCTCGACCGGGTGGCCGAGGCTGGCGCCGGGGGTGGCGGCCTTCATCTCGGAGTGCGGGCTGGCGAGGAGCGCCCTGCCGGGCTCGCTGCCCTTCAGGAGCTCGGGGAGCGGGGCGTCCACGACGGTCTCGGGCAGCGTGCCGGTGAGCGGGACGGACGGCAGGGTCACGTCGGGCAGTGCGCCGAGGCCCTTCTGGAAGCCGGTGGGGGCACCGGGCATCGGCACCGGCACACCGGTCGCGACGGTCGGGGCGTCCATCGGCAGGACCGGCTCCAGGCCCTGGAGGGGAACGATCACCGGGGCCTCGACGGCGGCGGCCGGAGCGGCCATGGCGGCGGAGGCGAGTGCGGTCATGAGGAGTCCCATGCCGGCGTGAGAGCGCAGAGTCATGCCGGGTGAACGAGCCACTCGGCCGGAACGTCGCGCCTGGATCCCCCATGTGCAGCAACGCCGGAGGCCCCCACCGGTGAGGGCGGGGGCCTCTGTTGACGTCACGTCAGGCAGGCGCGTACGTCAGTGGCGACGGCTCCGGACGAGGCGGCCGCCCCGGAGCTGGACGACGGTGCCGCCGATGATGAGGGCGGCACTGACGGCGGCCGCTCCCCACAGGGCGGGGTCGCTGCCCGTCTCGGGGAGTTCGGGCGGCGTGGTGGGCGGGGTGGTGGTGGGCGGCGTGGTGGGCTCGCAGCCGGGCTCCGGCTCCTCACCCGGCTCCGGCTCCTCGCACTCACCCGGGGGAGTCGTGGGCGGAGTCGTGGGCGGAGTCGTCGGCGGGTGCGTGGGCGGCTTCGTCGGCGGCTTCGTCGGCGGGTGCGTGGGCTCGCAGCCCGGCCCCGGCTCCTCGCACTCACCCGGCGGAGTCGTGGGGGGAGTCGTGGGCGGAGTCGTCGGCGGAGTCGTGGGGGGAGTCGTCGGCGGGTGCGTGGGCGGCTTCGTCGGCGGCTTGGTCGGCGGGTGCGTGGGCTCGCAGCCCGGCCCCGGCTCCTCGCACTCACCCGGCGGAGTCGTGGGGGGAGTCGTCGGCGGAGTCGTGGGGGGAGTCGTAGGCGGAGTCGTCGGCGGGTGCGTGGGCGGCTTCGTCGGCGGCTTCGTCGGCGGGTGCGTGGGCGGGTGCGTCGGGGTGGGTTCCTCGGGCTCTTCGCCGTAGCCGCCGTCGGGTTCCTCCGTCGCGTGGGCGCAGAGGTCTCCGACGGCCGACGCCACGTATGCGCCCAGGTCCATGTCGGCACCGCAGAGTTCCGGCGAGAGGGGGGCGTGGGCCTGCCCGTTGCCGGGGCCCGGGGTGTCGCCCGTGCCGGGGTGCGCGTTCGCGGCCAGCGCGAGACCGCCGGTCAGCGACAGCAAGCCGGTCGCTGCCGCCGCGGTGAGTACTTTCCTGCTGATGATGGACCGCATACCGCTCTTCCTCGGGAGAAAGGGAGAGACCGGCGAGGATCCCCCCTCGCTCCGTCCGGCCGCGTCCCGCGCTGACGTTCGCGTGGGACGGTCCCGAGAGTAGGGAGCGGCACACCGTGTGAAGTCGAGGCCACACGGCGGCCGGTCAGAAAATCATTCGATCAGCCGCCGAGCGGGTTGACCGGGAGGCCGCCGACCAGCGGGAGGCCCTTGCCGGTCTGGTTCAGCTGGGTCGCGGTGTCGGTGACCGACTTGACCGGGGAGCCCTCGGTGGTGCTGCTGAGCACGTCGGACTTCAGCCCGTTGGCGGCGATGGCCTCCAGGCCGCCGTTCAGGCTGGTCGGCGTGAACGCCTGCTGGGCCATGGCGGGGGCGGCGGCACCGAGGGCCATGAGGGAACCGGCGACGACCGCGGCGACCTTGGTGGGCTTCATGGGGAGAATCCTTCCTCTGTTCTTTCAACTCGCGTTCCGCACAGGCTTCTTGACGAATTCCCGTGCGTCGCTTCCGTCTTCTGTAACGAGAGGTTCGCTCCCCGGAAACTCCAGGAGGAAGGATTTCTCGACACTGCACCCGATCGAAGGGGACCGGTGCTATTTCCGGACGACTGGACGCGGACGCGGACGCGCCCGTACCGGCCCGGCGGGAGGCCGGACCGGTACGGGTCGGGGGCGCGCGCGGGTCAGCGAACCGGCAGCGGCGGCTTCACCGGTACGTCGACCGGCAGCTCCGGCGCTTCGACCGGCGGGTCGACGGGCAGCTCGGGCGCCTCGACCGGGAGCGCGGGCAGCGCGGGGAGGCCCGCCAGGTCCGGGGCGGGCAGCCCGCTGCCGAGCACGGTGGCGACGGCGAGGTTGACCAGGGAGGTCAGCGTGGCCGTGACCTGCGGGGCGACTCCGGCGGCGTCCCCGGAGGTGACGGCGGCGAGCAGCCCGGCGACGGCCTTCTCGACGGTGCCGAGCGCGTCGCCCACCAGATCGGCGGGGGCGGCCTGGGCGGCCCTGGCCCCGGCCGTGACGGGCAGGGGCACGGGCGGCTTCACGGGCAGTTCGGCCGGGGCCTCGACGGCCGGCGGGGCGACGGGCGCGTCCACGGCGGGCGGGGCGACCGGGGCCTCGACGGCCGGAGGGGCGACCGGGGCCTCGACGGCGGGAGGGGTGACCGGCGCGTCCGCGACGGGCGGGGTGACCGGCAGCTCCGGGGCGGCCGGGGTCTCCGGCAGCGGGGCGGGAGCGGTCTCCTTGGCCTGGTCGACGGCGGCCTGGATCTTCGCCTTCAGGGCGTCGGCGTCGGCCGCGGGGAGCTGGCCTTCGTCGGCCTTGAGGGCGGCGGTGACGAGTTCGGTCACGGGGGTCGTCACCCCGCCGACGTCCGCGAGGGCCTTGGTCTGGGTCAGCAGGGCGGCGGCGTCGGGAAGCGGGGCGCGAGCGGCCCGGTCGGCCGCGCGGGAGGGACGGTGTTCGTCGGCGAAGGCGGGTCCCGCCGTACCGAGGGTGAGGGCGGCGGATATCGCCAGGGCGGTGAGACGGCGTGTAGCCAGGGGACGCATATGTGTTCCTTTTCCTTATGCGTCGGACAACTGCTCTCTCACCGTGCCTGCGGGTATAGCCCTCCGCAACCGCAGAACTACTGAGCGCCACGCCTCCGTTCGAGTGAATCCGCCCTCCGGCCTGCCCCTCGAAGGGGCGTACGCCGTTGCACCGGACGGCGCACAGGCGTGCGTCCGAACGGGTACCGGCCCAGTGGCCGCAAGGAAAAAGCCGGTGCGCCCGCCCCGAGGGGTGGGCGCACCGGCTTCGGAAGGACCGATCCGACGTGCGAGGTCAGACGTTGGCGCAGACGTTGCCGAAGGCCGGGTTCAGCGCGCCGATGACGCTCACGGTGTTGCCGCAGATGTTGACCGGGATGTGGACCGGGACCTGCACGACGTTGCCGGAGCCGACACCGGGGGACTTCACAGCGGCGCCCTCGGCGATGGAGTCGGCGGCGGCGGCACCGGCGGCACCGGCGACCGCGGCGGCGGCACCCACGGTCAGGACGACGGCCTTGGCGATACGGGACATGGAGAAGTTCTCCTCGATCGATTTCCAACTCGGACTGCGCGGACTGTTCGGCCCGGCTCCCTCAACAACGCGCCGGCTATTCGTCGGTTGCTCTCCCGAACGGGTGACGTTCAACCGATCTTTGGCCTGCGGGAGGGCCATTCGAGCGACGGGCCGGAGAAAGGCGCAACACGCTCAACGAGGAACCTGCCGCGCGGATACGGGAGTTAGCGTTTCCGAGCATCTAATGCTTACTATCGCCCCGCGCCGGGGTTATAACGTTCCCGAACGTTGCTTCCGGGCCCGCCGCGCGTTCACCCATTTCGTGCGGACGACACCTCCCCCTCCCCCGGTCTTCACGGGTCTTCCCTTCCTCCTCTCATCAAAGCGGAGAACCTGTATGCGGAATTCAGCGGTTCTTGCTGTGCGTCGCAGCGTGTGGTGCGCCCTGTCGTGCGCGGTTCTGTCCGCCGCGGCGCCGCTCGCCTCCGCCACCGCGCCGCCCGCGCCCGGGGAGGCCGCCCGGGTCCCCTTCGCCGCGCGCTACCAGGCCGAGCTGCACGGTGGGATCGTGCGCGCCGCCAACGCCTCGGCGAAGGGCCTCAAGGGCACCGAGACCTCCAACGACGGAACGCCGATCGGCTACGTCGACGTGGACGACGACCCCAACACGTACAACTCCAGCCGTGCCGAACTGGCCGTGCCCGCCGGGGCGCGGGTGGCCTGGGCCCGGCTGTACTGGGGCGGCAACCTGCGGGTGGGCGAGCAGAAGCCGCCGAAGGACAACGGCCGGGTGCTGATCGCGGAGCCCGGCGGGCAGTACAAGGCGGTCCTCGCCGACACCCTGGTCGGCCACCGGACCGCCGACGGCGCCGACGCCTTCCAGGCCTCCGCCGACGTCACCGGGCTGGTCCGCTGGGCGGAGCCGGGGCAGTGGACGGTCGCGCAGGTCAACGTCGCCATGGGCCGCAGCGCGGTGGGCGGCTGGGGCGGCTGGACGCTGGTCGCCGCGTACGAGAAGGCCGAGGAGCCACTGCGCCGGCTGAGCGTCTGGGACGGCTTCGAGACGGCCGGTCCGCGCTCCGGCGAGCTGCGCCTCGCACTCGACGGGAACCGTTATCCGAAGGACACCGAGGGACGGCTCGGAGTGATCGCCTATGACGGCGACCGGGGAACTTCCGGGGATTACCTGGAGGTACGGACGGGCCGTCAGAAGTCCACCCCGATCGGTGATTCCGCCAATTCCGTGAACGACTGGCTGAACTCCAGCATCACCGAATTCGGCAAGGCCGGGACGGCACGCTTCCCCGCCGCCGGGAACACCCTCGGGTACGACTCCGACGTCTTCGATCTGCGGGGGGCGCTGCGCAACGGGGCCGACCGTGTCCACGTCCGGCTCGGCAGCCGCGAGGACACCGTCTGGCTCGGCGCGCTCTTCCTGCAGGCGGACGTACGGCGCTGACGTGCGGGCCCCGATCGAGACGGACCCCGGGTCCGTCACCGTCCTGCACGCGGTCCAGCCCGGCGACGGCGGGGTGGCCAGGGTCGTCGTCGACCTGGTGCGCGCCCAGCGCGCGGCCGGGCTGGGGCCCGTCACCGCCTGCCCGCCCGGCACCGCGCTCGCCGCGGAGCTGCGCGCCGAGGGCGCCGAGGTCCACGACTGGGTGGCCGGGCGCGACCCCGGTCCCGCGCTGCTGCGGGAGACCCGCGGGCTGGCCCGGGTGGTGCGGGCCGTGCGGCCCGGACTCGTCCACGCGCACTCCGCGAAGGCGGGGCTCTGCGCCCGGCTCGCGGTGCGCGGGCGGATCCCGACCGTGTACCAGCCGCACGCCTGGTCCTTCGAGGCCGTGACCGGCACCACCGCCGAACTGGCGCGCCGCTGGGAGCGGTTCGGGGCCCGCTGGGCCGACCGGATCCTGTGCGTGAGCGAGGCGGAGCGGCGTACCGGCGAGGAGGCCGGGGTGGTGGCGGCCTGGTCGGTGGTGCACAACGGCGTGGACGTGGCGCGGTTCGCGACCGGCGGTCCGGCCGGGAACCCGGCGCCGACCGTGGTGTGCGTGGGCCGGCTGTGCCGGCAGAAGGGCCAGGACGTGCTGCTCGCCGCCTGGCCGGCGGTCCTCGCCGAGGTGCCGACCGCGCGGCTCGTGCTCGTCGGCGACGGTCCGGACGGGGAGCGGCTGCGTCCCGCCGCCGGTCCCTCGGTGCGGTTCACCGGCGCGGTCGGCGACACCGCGCCCTGGTACCGGGCGGCGGACGTCGTCGTGCTGCCGTCCCGCTGGGAGGGCATGGCGCTGGCGCCCCTGGAGGCGATGGCGGCGGGCCGGCCGGTCGTCGTCGCCGACGTCGACGGGGCCCGCGAGAGCCTGCCGCCCGGCCATGAAGCCCTGTGCCTGGTCCCGTCGGAGGACCCGGCCGCCCTCGCCGCCGCTCTCGGCCGCCTCCTCGGCCGGCCGGAGCTGCGGCACCGCCTGGGCCGTGAGGCCCACGAGCACGTCCTCAGCAGTTTCGATGTGCGGCGCACCGGCGCGGCCGTCGCGGAGATCTACCGCGAGCTGGCCGGAGTGCGGGGCACGGAGCACAGAGAGCCGATTGCGCAGTGACCACGGAAAGTACCAGCGTTCCTTCCTCACCCGGCCCGTGGCCGGTCGCGGGTCCGGCCTTCGGGCCGGCCTCGTTCGTCCCCCGTCGGCGGCTCCCCGGCCGGCTCGCGCCGGCGCGCCGCCGGGCGGCCGTGCGGCCGGGCCCCGGGGCCCCGGCGCTGCGGGTCGTCGACTGTCTGGCGGTGCTGGCCGGGGCCGCGCTGCTCGCCCCGGTGCACCAGGACCCGCGGCTGCTGCTGCCGGCCGCGGCGCTGCTGCTCCTGCTCGACGGGCGCGGCGGGCTCCACCGGCCGCCGATGCACGCCCGGCTGCTCGACGAGCTGCCGGCGCTCGCCTCGCGCGCCGGGGTGGTGTGGTGCGTGGTCGCGGCGGTCGCGGCGGCCTGGTCGCCGCTGCTCGCGATCGGGCCGCTGCGGCTGTGCGGGGCGTACGCCGCGCACGTCGGGGTGGCGGCCGTGCTGCGGGCGGTGCTGCTCGCGCGCGGGCGGCGGATCGCCCGGGAGCGGCCGCGGTCGGCGCTCGTGGTGGGTCCGCCCGCGGCGGCCCGCCGGTTCGCGGCGGCGGCCGCGCAGCACCCCGAGTACGGGATGCGGCCGGTGGGGATCGTGGGGCTGCCGGACGCGACGGTCGGTGAGCAGCGGCCGCTGGAGCCGGGGCTTCCGCTGCTGACGACGGCGGAGGAGATCCGCCGGGCGGTCATCCAGAACTCGGTCCGCGAGGCGGTGTTCCTCTCCCACGAGCCGGAGCTGGTGACCCTCTTCCAGCACTACGGCTGCACGACCTGGCGGGTCGGCGGGGAGCGGTACGCGGGCCCGATGGGCGAGCACGTGTGGGGGTACGCGCGGCGGCGTCTGGTGCCGGCGACCGAGCGGCGCGGGACGCTGGCCAAGCGTGCCCTGGACATCGCGCTCGCCGGTCCGGCGCTGGCGCTGGCGCTGCCGGTCCTCGCGGTGTGCGCGCTCGCGGTGCGGCTCTCGGACGGGCCGGGGGTGCTGTTCCGGCAGGAGCGGGTGGGCCAGCACGGGCGGCACTTCACGCTGCTGAAGTTCCGGACCCTGCGCCCGTCGGACGAGACGGAGTCGGCGACCCGGTGGAACGTGGCCGGGGACCGGCGGATGAGCGCGGCCGGCGGGTTCCTGCGGAAGTCCTCGCTCGACGAGCTGCCGCAGCTGTGGAACGTGCTGCGCGGCGACATGAGCCTGGTCGGGCCGCGGCCCGAACGGCCGTACTTCGTCGCCCAGTTCAGCAAGATCCACGCGGGGTACGCGGCCCGCCACCGGATGCCGGTCGGGCTGACCGGTCTGGCGCAGGTGCACGGGCTGCGCGGCGACACGTCGATCGAGGACCGCTGCCGCTTCGACAACCACTACATCGACCACTGGTCGCTCTGGCAGGACGTCTGCATCCTCGTCCGCACGGCGGCCGGGCTCGTGCGACCGACGGGGAGCTGAGGATGGCCACGGCCGTGACGACGGTGCCGGCCCTCGCGGGGACGCCGGACCTGAGGGACTGGGCCCGCAGGGCCGGGGCGCTCTCCCCGGTCCTCGCGGTGATCGCGCTGCTCCTGGTGCCGGGCGGCGGCGGGGCGCAGGGCGGGACGGGCGGCACCGGCACGATCGCCGACGCGGCCTCGGGCCTCCTCGTCCTGATCTGCCTCGTACGGCTCCTGCGCGGCGGCGCGCGGCCGCTGACCCGGACGGCCGCGGTCGTCCTGGGGCTGCCGGTGTTCGGTATCTGTCTGGCGGCGATCACGTCGAACGACCCGGCGTCGAGCCTGCCGGGTGTCGCCCGCTACGTCCAGGTCTTCGTGCTCGTCCCGGCGGCGGTGCTGCTGATGATCCGGGACCGGCGGGACTTCGCGGTCGTGGCGTGGGGGCTCGTGGGGCTGGCGCTGATCCAGGGCGCGGTGGGCGTCGGGCAGTTCCTGACGGGCACGGGCGCGTCGTACCAGGGCGAGGACATCCGGGCCGTCGGCACCTTCGGGGCGACCGACGTGATGGGCATGGCGACGGTGGTCGCGTACGGCCTGGTGACCGTCACCGGGATCGCGCTCGGCTCGCCGGCCGGGCGGGCGCGGACCGCGGCGCTGGTCTGCGCCGGACTGCTCGTGGTGCCGCTGCTGCTCTCCTTCAGCCGGGGCGCGTGGATCGCGACCGTGCTGGCCTGCGGGATCCAGCTGCTCCTCGGCGGGGTGCGCCGGGCGGCCCGGGTGACGCTGGCGGTGGGCGCGCTCGCGGTGGTCCTCGTCGGCGGCTTCGGGCTGGGCTCGGAGATGGTGAAGGAGCGGGTCACCAGCATCACGCGGGTGACGGCGGCGCCGGACCAGTCGGTGACGGACCGGTACACGATGTGGGCGGCGGCCGGGCGGATGTGGCGCTCCGAGCCGCTGACCGGCGTCGGTCTGAAGGGCTTCCCCCACTACCGGGACTCGAACGCCTCGGTGGCGCTCTCCGCGGGCAGCGACACGGCCGGCGCGGGCGCGGGCTACCGGAAGCAGCCGCTGCTCTCCCCGCACAACATGTACCTGCTGGTCCTCAGCGAGCAGGGGCTCATCGGGCTGCTCGCGCTCGCCGGGAGCTGGCTGGCGCTGCTCGTGGGCGCGCTGCGGCGGCGCCGGACGGGCGCGGAGTGCGCGCTCGTGGCGGGCGGGCTGCTGTCCTGGCAGCTGATCGACTTCTTCTACGCGGACATCGGCGGCCCGTCGACGGTGCTGATGTCGGTGGTCTTCGGGCTCGCCGCCTGGTGGGCCCTCGCGCCCGGGCCCGAGGGCCCGCCGGAGGTGCGCGGTGCGTGACCCGTGGGCCGGTCCGCCGGATCCCACGGACGCGTACGTCGCGCCCCCGGGGCCCGGCGGCCCCGCCGTCCCGCCGTGTCCGCCGCGCGGCGAACCCCTGACCGACCCCTGGTCCCCCATGCCCCCGGGCGCCACGGACTCCCCGTGCGCCCCGGGGGCCGCCGTGCTGCCGGGGGGCGGTGCCGCGTCACCGCCGCCGGCCGGGCTCAGCGGGGCGCGGCGGGTCCCGGTGCACCGCCCGGTGGGGCACACCCCCGCCTCGGACGTGTGGACGCCCGCGCCGGTCGCCACGGCCACCGCGCCGCCGCCGCCCGCTCCGGCCCCCGCGCCCGTGGCGCCGAAGGGGCGGCGGGCGCACGCGCGGATCAAGGTGCGGGCGGCGGCGGGCGGGCAGGGCGGCGGCTTCCTCGCGAAGGCGGCGGCCGTGACGGCGGCGCTGACGGCGCTCGGGGCGGTGCTCGGGCTCGTACGGGACCAGATCCTCGCCGGGTACTTCGGCGCGGGCGCGGAGACGGACGCCTTCCTGGTGGCGTGGACGGTGCCGGAGTTCGCTTCGACGCTGCTCATCGAGGACGCGATGGCGCTGATCCTGGTGCCGGCCTTCTCCCGTGCCCTCGCCCGCCGTCCGGGCTCGCTCTTCGGGGATCCCGTACGGGAGCTGGTGCGGGGGACGCTGCCGCGGCTGACGCTCTCCGTCGCCGCCGTCGCCGCGGTCCTGATCGCGGCCGCGCCCGCGGTCGTCCGGCTGCTCGCGCCGGGCCTCTCCGACCCGGGGCTCGCGGTGGACTGCACCCGGCTCACCGCGACCTGTGTGCTCACCTTCGCGCTGGTCGGCTACTGCTCGGCGGCGCTGCGGGCGCACCACGTCTTCCTGCCGCCGGCCGCGATCTACGTGGCGTACAACGTCGGCATCATCGGCACGATGGTGCTCCTGCGCGAGCCGTGGGGGGTGCGGTCGGCCGCCGCCGGGGTCGCGGTCGGCGGGGTGTTCATGGTGCTGGTGCAGGCGCCGGCGCTCGTGCGGGAGCTGCGGGCGCGGCCGGTGCCGTCGCGGGAGCCCGAGGCGCTCGCGCCGGGCTTCGCCGGGGACGGACGGCTCGTGGTGCTCGGGCTGATCGCACCGGTGGTCGCCTTCTCGCTGATCCGGCAGTCGCAGACGCTGATCGAGCGGTTCCTCGCCGCGCCGCTGCCGTCGGGCGCGATCTCGCACCTGAACTACGCGCAGAAGATCGCGCAGATGCCGATGATCCTGTCGCTGATGCTGTGCACGGTCAGCTTCCCGGTGGTCGCGCGGGCGCTGGCCGCGGGCGATCCGGAGGGGGCGCGGCGGCGGGTCGAGCGGGATCTGCTGCTGGCGGCGGTGGTGGTCCTGGTGGGCGCCTCGGTCGTGATCGCCGCCGCCCCGAAGATCGTGGAACTGCTCTTCCAGCGCGGTGAGTTCGACCGCTCGGACACGGTCGCCACCGCGGCCGTCATGCGGGTCTACGCGCTCGGGCTGCTCGGCCAGACCATGGTCGGCGCCCTCGTCCGCTGCTACTTCTCCGCCGCCCGCCCCCTCTGGTACCCGGCCGCCGCGATGGCCGCGGGGCTCGCCGCCACCGCCGCCGCCGGAGTGCCCGGCGCCGCCGCCTGGGGCGCCGTCGGCATCGCCGCCGCCAACGCCCTCGGCATCACGCTCACCGCCGTCCTGCTGCTGCGCGGCGCGCACCGGCAGACCGTCCCGGTCCGGCCCGACCGGCTCGGCGAGGGCCTGCTGCGGCTGGCCACGGCGGGCGCCTGGGCGACCGGCGCGGGCTGGCTCGCCTCGGTGGCGATCGACCCGCCCCTGGCCTCCCTCGCCGTCGCGGTCCTCGTCGTCGCCGCCGTCTTCCTCGTCTTCATCGCCTGCGCCGCCAAGGCGCCGGAGATCCCTCCCCTCCCCCACACCGCCACCCGACGCCGAAGGACCGCCCATGCCCGCCCCCACCGCGCTGCGCCGTCTGCTGCCGAAGCCGCCCCTGTGGGCGAAGCCGCCCCTGTGGGTGGCGATGTACCACTCGATCACGGACACCGCTGACGATCCGTACCGGGTGACGGTCTCCCCCGTGCGCTTCGCCCGCCAGCTCCACTGGCTCGGCGACCGCGGCCTGCGCGGGGTCTCGGTGCGGGAGCTGCTCGCCGCCACCGCCGCGGGACGCGCCAGGGGCCTCGTCGGCCTCACCTTCGACGACGGCTACGCCGACTTCCTCGACTCGGCGCTGCCGCTGCTGCGCCGGCACGGCTTCACGGCCACGGTCTACGTGCTGCCGGGCCGGCTCGGCGGCGTCAACGACTGGGACGCCGAGGGCCCGCGCAAGTCGCTGCTCAGCGAGGAGGGCATCGAGCGGATCGCCGGCGCCGGCATGGAGATCGGCTCGCACGGACTGACGCACCGCCGCCTCACGGAGGCCGACGACGCCACCCTCGCCGACGAGACCAAGCGCTCCCGGGCCCTCCTGGAGGAGATCACCGGCGGCCCGGTGGACGGCTTCTGCTACCCCTACGGGGCGGTCGACCCGCGCGTGGTCCGCGCCGTGCGCAAGGCCGGGTACCGCCACGCCTGCGCCATCGACCCCGGCCCGCTGACCAGCGCCCACGCCCTGCCCCGGGTCCACATCGGGGAGGCCGACACCTCGTGGCGGCTGACCGCGAAGCGGGCCCTGCACCCGCTGCGCCGCCGCCACCCCGCCGAGCTGGTCCCCGCCCACACCGGCCCGGCCGCGGCGGTGCTGGGATGAGCGGCCCCGGGAAGAGCGGCCGCCTGAAGGTGCTGCACGTCATCACCGGCCTCGGCATCGGCGGCGCCGAGCAGCAGCTCCGCCTCCTGCTGCGCCACCTCCCGGTCCAGGGCCGGGTGGTGACGCTCACCAACCCCGGCCCGGTGGCGCTCGGCATCGAGGCCGACGGCACCCCGGTCACCCACCTCGGCATGACCGGGAACCGGGACCTCGGCGCGCTGCCCCGGCTCGCCCGGCTGGTCCGCGAGGGCGGCTACGACCTCGTCCACACCCATCTGTACCGGGCCTGCGTCTACGGCCGGCTGGCCGCCCGGCTGGGCGGCGTGCGCCGGGTCATCGCCACCGAGCACTCGCTCGGGGAGTCGCAGATCGAGGGCCGCCCGCTGTCGACGGGCACCCGCGCGCTCTATCTGGCCTCGGAGCGGCTCGGCACCTCCACGGTCGCGGTCTCGGCGAGCGTGGCCCGCCGGCTCGCCGCCTGGGGGGTGGCACCGGAGCGGATCCAGGTGGTGCCGAACGGCATCGAGACCGGCCGCTTCGCCTTCGTCCCCCGCGCCCGCCGGCTCACCCGGGGCGTCCTCGGCATCCCCGAGGACGCCTTCGTGGTCGGCGGGGTCGGACGGCTCGCGCCCGGCAAGCGGTTCGACCGGCTGATCCGGGCCGTGGCCTCGGTGCCGGAGGCCCGGCTCCTCCTCGTCGGCGACGGCGAGCACCGCGAGGAGCTGCGCGCGGTGGCCCGCGAGTGCGGCGCGGCCGGCCGGGTGCTGTTCTTCGGCGCCTGCGAGGACCCGCCGCTGGACGGGCCCGCCGGGCCGATGCTCCCCGAACTCCTCGCCGCCATGGACGTCTTCGTCTCCACCTCGCCCGACGAGACCTTCGGGCTCGCCGTCGTCGAGGCGCTCGCCGCAGGACTGCCCGTGCTGTACGTGGCGTGTCCGGCGATCGAGGACCTGCCGGCCGACGCGGCGCCCGGCGCCCGGCGGATCGGCGAGTCGGTGCCCGAGCTGATCGGCGCCCTGCACGAGCTGCGGGCCGCGCACGGCCCCCGGCCCGTACGCCTGCCCGCCCCGGCCGCCGCCCGCCGCTACGACATCGCGCACAGCGCCGACCGGCTGATGAGCCTCTACGACCGGGCCGTCCACGGCCGCCCCGCACCCTGAGCACCCCGAACGCCTTCCGAAGCCCCTGCCCGTCCCAGCGAGAGAGCCCGTCATGACCACCACCCCACCCCGCGCCGTACGACTGCCCGCCCCCCTGCGCTCCCCCGGCCGCTGGGCGGTGCTGCCCGCCGCCGTGGTCGCCGGGGCCGCGCTCGGCGGCGGCTACGGGGCCCTGAAGACCCCCGAGTACGCCGCCACCAGCTACGTCATCGTCGTGCCCGGCGAGAAGTCCGACCCTGCGGCGGCGCTCGGCTTCGCCCAGGCGTACGGCCGGGTCGCCACCGACATCGCGGTCACCGGCGACGCCCAGGTGTGGGCCGGGGTCACCGCCGCCGCCCTCCGCGAGAGCGTCCGGGCCGAGACCTCCCCGGACGCGCCGATGATCTCCATCACCGCCCGGGCGTCGAAGCCGTCGAAGGCGGTGTCGATCGCCGACGGGGTGGCCCGCTCACTCGTCCTGAACTCCTCGCACGTCGCCGGCAGCACCGGCGTGAAGGTCGTCCAGTTCTCCCGCGCGACCAAGCCGGCCACCCCCGTGTCTCCGTCCGCGCCGCTCTCCGCCCTCGTCGGCGCCTGTGCCGGCGGGCTGCTCGGCGGGCTCGCGCTGCTCGTCCGCCCGAAGCGGGCCGCGGGCCGCGCCGAGGGCCGCCACTCCCGCCCGGCGGCGGCCACGGGCGCGGCGGTGCCCGCGCCCGCCGCCCACCAGCCCGAACCGGAGGCGGTGTGACCTTGGGAAGAACCCTGCGGACCGAGCTCTGCCGTGACACGGAGGCCTTCGGACGGCTGGCGGCCGAGTGGACGGCGCTGTACGGGCGCTGCTCCTCGGCGACCCCCTTCCAGTCCCACTCCTGGCTGCACTCCTGGTGGGTGTCGTACGGCCGTCCCGGAGCGCTGCGGGTGGTGCTCGTACGGGACGGGTCCGGCGCGCTCGTCGCGGCGGCGCCCCTGATGCGGGCGCGCGGGCCGCTGCCCGTGCTCACCCAGCTCGGCGGCGCCATCACCGACTTCACCGACGTCCTGCTCGACGACGAGCGCCCCGAGGCGGCCGCCGCGCTCGCCGAGGCCGTCGCCCGGACCGCCCGGGGCGCGGTCGTCGACCTGCGGGAGGTGCGGCCCGGCGCCGCCGCCGAACGGGTCTTCGCGCACTGGCGCGGGCCGCGCCGACGGCTCCCCGACTCGCTCTGCCTGGAGCTGCCGGCCGTCCCCATGGAGGGCCTGCTCGAACGGATCCCGTCCGGGAAGGCCCAGCGGGTCCGCGCCAAGCTGCGCAAGCTCGACGCGCTCGGCATCGACGCGCACGTGGTGACGGGACCCGACGTGCCGGCCGCCCTCGACCGCCTCCTGACCCTCCATCAACTCCAGTGGCGGGGGCGCGGGGTGACCGCCGAGCACACCAGCGAGCGGTTCGCCCAGCACCTCGCCCGGGCGGTCCGGCCCATGGTGGAGCGCGGCGACGCGATGGTCACCGAGTTCCGGCTCGGCGAGGACGTCGTCGCCGCCGACCTCACCCTGATGTCCCCGCGCCTCGCGGGCGGCTATCTGTACGGCGCCGACCCGGTGCTGCGGGAGCGGAAGGTCGACGTCGCCGCGATGCTGCTGCGGCACGGGGCCCGCGAGACCAGCGCGGGCGGCCGGGCCACGCTGAGCATGCTGCGGGGCAGCGAACCGTACAAGCAGCACTGGCGGCCGGAGCCGGTCCGCAACCGGCGGCTGCTGCTCACCGGCCGCGGTACGGCCCCGCTCCTCTGGCTGCACGCGGGCGCGGCGGACGCGCGGCGCTGGGCGGCCCGGCAGGCGCGGGAGCGGGCCTGGGCCGGCCGGCTCCTCGCCCGCCGCCCCGGCCGCGCGCCCGCGTCCGTGCCGGGCGGCTGACCGTCAGAACGGCCAGACGCCGTTGAGGGCCCCCTTCCAGTCGAGGTCCAGGTCGAGTCCGAGACCGAGATCGCCCTGCGGCTCGTCCTTCCACCCGGTGTCCTTCGGCACGCACACCGGCCCACCGATCCAGCTCTCCACCCAGTCCCCGAGCTCGACCTTCCAACAGTCGGGCTTGGGCTCGGGCTTCGGCTCGGGCTTCGGTTCCGGCTTGGGCTCAGGCTTCGGTTCCGGCTTCGGTTCCGGCTTGGGCTCAGGCTTCGGTTCCGGCTTCGGTTCCGGCTTCGGCTCAGGCTTCGGTTCCGGCTTCGGCTCAGGCTTCGGTTCCGGCTTCGGTTCCGGCTTCGGCTCAGGCTTCGGTTCCGGCTTCGGTTCCGGCTTCGGCTCAGGCTTCGGCTCCGGCTTGGGCTCCGGCTTCGGCTCAGGCTTCGGTTCCGGCTTGGGCTCCGGCTTCGGCTCAGGCTTCGGTTCCGGCTTGGGCTCCGGCTTCGGCTCAGGCTTCGGCTCCGGCTTGGGCTCAGGCTTGGGCTCAGGCTTCGGCTCAGGAACCGTCGGATCCACCGGATCAACAGGATCCACCGGGTCCACCGGGTCCACCGGGTCAACCGGGTCCACCGGGTCCACCGGGTCAACAGGATCCACCGGGTCAACAGGATCCACGGGGTCCACCGGATCCACCGGATCCACCGGATCCACCGGCACCGAAGGCTCCACCCCGTACAGCATCTCCCGGAAGACCCGGGACGACTGCGGATTGTCGTCGCACTGCCAGACGCCGTGCGGGCAATAGTCCGTGATGGTGTGGTAGAGCGGCTTGTGCTGCCGGATCCATTCCAGCATGCGCCGCATGTACGTCGGATTGTCGCCGTTCCGGAAGAGCCCCCATTCGGGGTAGGAGATCTGCTTTCCGTGCTCGGCCGCGAAATCGACCTGTTTCTGGAGTCCGTACGGCTCGTTCACGTGCCGGTCGAAATCCGCGCCGGGCGGCTGGTCGTACGAGTCCATGCCGATGATGTCGACGACGTCGTCGCCCGGATAGCACTCGGTCCACGGCACCGCGTCCCGGCCCCGGCTCGGGTTGAAGTCGAAGCGGAACCGCTGGCCGGGCACGGACCGCATGGTCGTGACGATCCGGTTCCAGTACTTCTTCCAGGCCGTCGGGTCGGGTCCGCACCGGTGGGTGTAGGTGGTGCCGTTCATCTCCCAGCCGAGGACGAGGACCGGGTCCAGGGCGCCCGCCTCGACGAGCCGCTGCGCGAGGGTGCGGAAGTGGTGGTCGTAGTAGCCGGCCGCGCCGAGCTGGAGCTGGCGGCGTACCTCCTGGTCGGAGACGCCGGCCTCGTTCCGTTCCAGCATGGGGACGTTGAGGACGAGGATCCGGTCCCGTTTGGTGTTGCGCCAGTCGGCCCACGCGTCGAGGAAGCCGGGCGGGCCCTCGATGTTGGACCAGAGGTCGCCGGGCAGGTAGGTGTGGCCGACCCGGAGCTCGCGGCCGCCGAGCCAGCGCTCCAGCTCGGCGATCCGGCTGACGCCCCGCGAACCGGAATCGAGGAAGGCGCCCATGGCCGTGGCGGCCGGGAGAGTCGGACCGGGGTCCTCCGTCGTGAGGGATGCGGCGGCCTGCGCGGGTGCCGACAGCGCGACCGAGCCCGAGACGAGGAGACCGGCGGTGATCACCCCCAGCCATGTCCGTCTTTTTCTCGGTGTTCCTCCGACAGGTTCCATGGCCGCTCCTTCAGGCGTACGCCCTTTGACGCACAGTCAATCCGATGTTCCGAAAGTATTCCTAATGAGCCGACCGTGAACTCGGCTTTCCTTCGCTCCGTAGTCCATTAGAGGATTTCATCGCCCAGTTGGGGCACCCGAGATGAAGGGGCCATGGCCGTGCCGCCTTACGACACCCGCGTACCCGCAGTCCTCGTGCGGCTCGACCGGAACCCCTTCCACCACGGAACCCTGGGGGCCGCCCGCTCGCTGGGCCGGGCCGGAATCCCCGTGCACGCGGTCGTCGAGTCCCGCGACAGCCCCGTCGCCCGCTCGCGGTACGTCCGCTCGGTCCGGGCCCGGCCCGCCTCCGCCGCCTCCACCGAGTTGGCCGCGCTGCTGCTCCGGATCGCCGGCGAGATCACCGACACCCCGTCAGCTCCGGTGCTCGCCGTGCCGCTGGACGACGTCAGCGCCCTCGCGCTCGCCCGCCGCCGAACCGAACTCGCGGGCAGGATCCTGCTGCCCGACCGGACCGAGGACCAGCTGCTGCGGGTCGCGGACAAGGCCCGGCTCGCCGAGGTCTGCGCCGAGCTCGGCCTGCCCCACCCCCGTACCGAACTCCCCGCCGACGCCGACGAGGCCGCCGCCATGGCCTGGTCGCTCGGCCTGCCGGTGGTCGCCAAGTGGAGCCGCCCGTGGCTGCTGCCCGCCGGCTCGGGGCTGCGCAGTACGACGATCCTCCGCTCGCCGGCCGAGGTGCGGGAGCTGTACCGCCGCACCCCGCAGGCCGGCAGCCCGCTGCTGCTCCAGGAGCTGCTGCCGCCGGGCCGGGACCTCGACTGGTTCTTCCACGGGTACGCGGACTCCGCCGGCCGCTGCGCCGCCGGGGCCACCGGCCGCAAGGAGCGGTCCTGGCCGGACGGCGCCGGGCTCACCGCCGTAGGCCGCTGGACGCCCAACCCTGAGGTGGACCGGCTCGCCCGCGGTCTGCTCGAAGCGCTCGGCCACCGGGGCGTGTGCGACCTCGACTTCCGGCTCGACCGGGACACCGGCGCGTACCACCTGCTGGACTTCAACCCCCGCCCCGGCGCCCAGTTCCGGCTCTTCGCCGACCGCCGGGGCCTCGACGTGGTGCGGGCCCTGCACCTCGACCTGACCGGCCGCCCGGTGCCGCCGCTCGCCCCCGCGTACGGCCGCCGGTTCGTCGTCGAGAACTACGCGGCGCTCTCGCTGCTCGCCTCCCCGCGCCGCCGGTACGCCCCCGAGCCCGGCGCCGCGCGGGGGCCCGCCGAGCGCGCCTGGTTCGCCGCCGACGACCCGGCGCCCGCGCTCGCCATGGGCCGCGCCTGGCTCGCCCACCTGCTGCGCCGGGCCCTGGCGGCGGTCCGCCGGCGGCTCGCGGCCCGCCGGCCCCGGCACCCCGCCGCCCTCCCCCGCCCCGCGGGCCGCCCCTCCTCCACCCAGCTCACCCAGCGATGAAGACGGAAGACACGATGGCGAACGCGAATCCGGTCCACGACCTGGTGGTCGTCGGGGCCGGCCCCTACGGGCTCTCGGTGGCCGCGCACGCGGCGGCCCACGGCCTCGGCCCGGTCACCTTCGGCCGGCCCATGGAGTCCTGGCACGCCATGCCCTCCGGCATGTTCCTGAAGTCCGAGCCGTGGGCCTCGCACCTCTCCGACCCGGCGGGGGCGTACGGGCTCGACGCCTACGCCGCCGACCGGGGCGTGCGGGCCGAGCACGGCGTTCCGCTCCCCGTCTCCTTCTTCGCCGCCTACGGCGACTGGTTCGCCCGGCAGGCGGTCCCCGCCGTCGACGAACGGCTGGTCACCGCGGTGGCGCCCGCCCCCGAGGGCTTCACGGTGACCGCCGAGGACGGCGAGACGCTGAGGGCCCGCACGGTCGCCCTCGCCGTCGGCGTCCTCCCCTTCCTGGAGGTCCCCGGCCCGCTCCGGGACCTCCCCCGCCGGTACGTCACCCACTCCAGCCACCACGGCGAACTCGACGCGCTCGCCGGGCGGGACGTCACCGTCGTCGGCGCCGGGCAGGCCGCCCTGGAGACCGCCGCCCTGCTCGTCGAGGCCGGCGCCGCCGCCGTACGGATCGTCGCCCGGGCCGACCTGCTGCGCTGGAACACCCTGCCGCCCGCCCTCGACCGGGGCCCCTGGGCCACCCTGCGCGCCCCGCACACCGGACTCGGCTGCGGCTGGACCAACAAGCTGTACGCCGACACCCCCGGCGTCTTCCGGCGGCTGCCCGCCGCCACCCGGGCGCGCCTCTTCGACTCGGCGCTCGGCCCGGCCGGGGCCTGGTGGCTGCGCGAGCGGTTCGCCGCCGTCACCGACGTCCGCCTCGGGCACCGGATCGTCTCGGCGGCCCTCACCGGCGACGAGCGCCTCCGGCTCGTCGTCGAGGGCCCCGACGGGGCCTCGGCCCTGGAGACCGACCACGTCGTCGCCGCCACCGGTTTCGTCCCCTCCCTGGACCGGGCCGGGGTCCTGGACCCGGCGCTCCGCTCCGCGCTGCGCACGGTCGGTCCGGTCCGCGCCCCCGAGACGGGCGCCCTCTTCGAGTCGTCCTGGCCGGGGCTGTTCCTCGCCGGACTCGTGACCGCGCCCTCGTACGGCCCGGTCATGCGGTTCGTCTTCGGCTCCGGCTACACGGCGGGCCGGCTGGTGCGGGGGGTGCGGCGACGGCTGCGCGCGGGGTCCCGAGGCGGCGGCGTCGGCCGGCCGCGCAGCGGCGAACGGGCGGCGGCCGTGCGGGCGTAGGAAGCGGCCGGCCCCGGGAGGCGGGTCGCCTCCCGGGGCCGGCCGGTGCCGTGGGCTCGCCCACGACGTTCCGGGTCAGGCGTTGATGCAGGTGTTGCCGAAGGCCGGGTTCAGCGCGCCGATGACGTTGATGCTGTTGCCGCAGAGGTTGACCGGGATGTGGATCGGGACCTGGACGACGTTGCCCGAGAGGACACCCGGCGAACCGATGGCCGCGCCGTGCGCGTCCGCGTCGGCGAAGGCGGGGGTGGCCGCGCCCATGGCCATGATGACTCCGGCGATGACGGCGGCAGCCTTCTTGCACTTCATTTCGTCTGGCTCCATTTCCGCGACGGGAGATCGGCTTCCGTCGCTCACACGGACAACGACAAACTCTCTCGAAGGAAACCGAAATCCGCGTTCCCCGGCCGGGCATTCACTCCGTTGGCGCGCACGACACAGGGCCGACGGAAGGAATTCCGCCGGCCCTGTGGTGCGCTTGTCTCCGGATCAGCTGTTGCCGATGCCGTTCCCGGACAGGACCGGGATGTCCTCGACGAGGTGCGACAGCGGCTCGTCGCCCTTGGCCTGCGTCGAGTTCTCCGCGCACTGCTGGTTCTGCGGGGAGGACAGGACGTTGACGTCCTGGACGGCGACCGGCACGAGGATGCCGACGACGGAGCCGACGTTGCCCTTGACCGGGGCACCCAGGCAGAGCTTGTTCAGCGAGCCCTGGACGGCGGAGAACTGCGGGCTCATGTTGCCGTCGGTGGTGGAGTTGCCGAACGCCTGGTGGGCGCCGTTCCCCGAGAGGGAGGTCGTGCCGCCGTCGTTGGCGATGGCCATCGCGGGGGCGGCGGCCGCGGCGGCGACGCCGACGGCCGAAGCGGTGACGGCCGCGGCCGCCATCATCTTCTTGATCACGGTGAATCCGTTCTGTTCCCACCAATCGAGCTGATTGATGCGACCGGATCAACTGCGGTCGAGGAGGGAGGTTCCGGCGCTTCACTCGATCGACTGGGGGCCGCGGCGAGCGCTGCCGCGTGCGCTCCGCCAACGGGGTGACAGGGCGGAACCCGGCGGTCCGGAGCGAGTTGATCAGGGGGCTCCCTGCACGGAGCCGGTTCTAGAAGGGAACTCCCGTGATCAAGAAGGTCATGGCCACCGCGGCCGCCGCCGCCTCGATCGTCGGCGCCTCCGCCGTCGCGGCCACCCCCGCCCTCGCCATCGCCAACGACGGCGGCACCACCTCCAAGAGCGGCAACTTCGCCCACCAGGAGTACGGCAACTCCACCACCTACGGGAACATGAGCCCGCAGTTCGCGCTGGTCCAGGGTTCCCTGAACAAGCCGTGCATCGGTCTGCCGGCGAAGCTCAACGCGGGTTCGCTCGTGGGCGCGATCCCGATCGCGGTCCAGGACGTCAACGTCCTGTCCTCCCCGCAGAACCAGCAGTGCGTCGAGAACTCGACGCAGGCGAAGGGCGACGAGCCGCTGTCGCACATCCTGGAGGGCATCCCGGTCCTGTCCGGGAACGGCGTCGGCAACAGCTGACGATCGCGTGCCGAGGGGCCGCCCCGCCGGGGCGGCCCCTTCGTGCGTACCGGCCCCGCTAGCGCGGCCAGACGGGGGTGGACATCAGTCGCTCCCACTCCCGGTCCGGCATGCCCGGCACCGCCCGCCCCGCCTGCACCCACTGGGTCACCAGGGCAGAATAGACGGGGAATTGCCGGTGGGACGGGGCCCTGTCGACGGTCGGCGGTTCGCTCACGTACCGGCTCTTCGGAATGAAGGCCATCCGTTCCCATTTCCCGGGATTACCGGGAACCGGCGGCGCCATCCTCGCTCCTTCCGCTGCTATTCCCGCATCATTACACAAGCCTCGCAACGGAGTGATTCACACGCCCGGTACCGCGTCGCGTATCTGTGTGCGAGCGGGGTCGAATTAGCGTGCGGCCATGAGATTCCCCCGTCCGTGGCGGCTCCTGCTCGCACCGGCGGCGCTTCTCGCGCTCGCCCCCGGAGCCCTCGCCTCCGCCCTCGGCGGACCCACCGAACTCCCCTCTCCCGCACAGGGACTGAATCTGCTCCTCGTCGGCGTCGACACGCGGGCGGGGGTCACCGCGGAGGAGAAGGAACGTTTCCGGCTCGGCGGTGCGGACTGCGACTGCACGGACGTGATCATGCTCGTCCACGTCTCCGCCGCGAACGACCGGGTGAGCGTGGTCTCGCTGCCCCGCGACTCGCTCGCCGAACTCCCCGGCCCGCACACCGACCGGCGGACCGGCGCCGTCCACGACTCCCATCTCGCGAAGATCAACGCGGCCCGCGCGGAGGGCGGTCCGGCCCTCGCGGTCGAGACCGTCGAGGCGGCGACCGGGCTCTACGTGCACCGCTACCTCGAAATCGACTTCCGCCGCTTCATGGACAGCGTCGACCGGGTCGACGGCGGGGTGCCCATCTGCACGCAGAAGCCGCTGAAGGACCCCGCGACCGGCCTGGACCTGGCGGTCGGCACCCGGCGGGTGGGCGGCGGCGAGGGACTGCAGTACGTGCGCTCGCGGAAGGCGGACGGGGAGATGGACTTCGGCCGCATCCGCAAGCAGCAGAAGTTCCTCGTCAACATGCTGGACCGGGTCCGCTCCGGCGGGATCCTCAAGGACCCGGCGAGACTTCGGGACCTCGCCACGACGCTGCGCGGCGCGGCCGCCGTCGAGCGGGGCGTCTCGGCGTCCGAACTGCTCGCGCTCGCGACCCGGTTGAAGGCCGTCGGCCCGTCCCGCACCGAGTTCGCGACCGTGCCCGTCCGCGGCTTCAACCCCCTGATCGACGGGGTCGGATCCACGGTGGGCTGGGACGAGGAGGGGGCCGCCGAGGTCTTCGCGCGACTGCGCGCGGACCGGCCGCTGCCGTCCGGCGACGCCATCGCGCCCAGCGAGCTCTCCGTCGCCGACTACGCGCCCGCTCGGGGGTCTTCGCTCATCTGCCCGTAGGCCGTCCGGTGGACATGCCGGAACCTCGGCCGCCCCGACCAGTTGATCAGCACGGCTCGGCACTCAGCCTGGGCCAGTCATCCGAAAGGCCAGAACATGAAGAAGCTCCTCGCGACCGCTGCGGTGGCTGTTTCGGTCGTCGGCGCGACGGCCGGGCAGGCGCTCGCGATCGCCGACGACGGTGGCACCACCTCGCTCTCCGGCAACGGCGCGCACCAGGAGTTCGGCAACTCCGCCACCCACGGCAACATGAGCCCGCAGTTCGCGCTCGTCCAGGGTTCCCTGAACAAGCCGTGCGTGGGTCTCCCGGCCAAGGTCAACGCCGGTTCGATCGTCGGCCTCATCCCGATCGCGGTCCAGGACATCAACGTCCTGTCCTCCCCGCAGAACCAGCAGTGCGTCGAGAACTCCACCCAGGCCAAGGGTGACGAGCCGCTGTCGCACATCCTCAGCGACATCCCCGTGCTGTCCGGCAACGGCGCCGGCAACAGCTGAGCAACGTCGCTCGGCCACGGCGCGGCCCCGCCGTCCCTCTCCGGAGGGGCGGCGGGGCCGTGCCCTTGTCAGGGGTTCAGCGCAGCAGGCCGGCCAGGGCGTCCGGTGCGGTGACCGGCGCGTCGCAGGTGAAGTGACGGCAGACGTACGCGGCGGCCGAACCGGCGACCAGGGGGCGGTCGCGCAGGAGCGGGAACTCCTCGCTGTCGGGGGCTCCGGCGGCGAGGACCGCCCCGGGGGTGACCGCCCTGAGGGCCGTACGGCGCAGCTCCTGGTAGGCGGGGTCGGCGGCGCTGCCGACGACGGCGATCTCGCGGGGCCCGTCGAGCAGGGCCTCGGCGACGGCGAGGCCCCAGCCGATGAAGCGGGGGGCGCGCGGGCCGAGCGCCTTGACCACGCCGAGGGCTCCCTCGGCGGCGGTCCGGTGGGCCTCCGAGCCGGTGTGGGCCGCGTACGAGAGCAGTGCTCCGGCCGCGGCGGTCCAGCCGGACGGGGTGGCGTTGTCGGTGGGGTCCTGGGGGCGCCGGATGAGGGTCTCGGCGTCGTGGGCCGTGTCGTACAGCGCTCCGCCCTCGCCGGTGAAGCGGTCGAGGACGTGGTCCAGGAGGAGGCCGGCGAAGTCGAGCCAGGCGCCCTCGCCGGTGACGGCGGCGAGGGCGAGGAAGCCCTCGGCGACGTCGGCGTAGTCCTCCAGGACGCCCGCGTGGGCGCCGGCCCGCCCGTCCTTCGAGGTGCGGGCGAGCCGGCCGCCGTCGTCGAGGTGGAGGCGGACCAGCAGGTCGGCGGCCTCGGTGGCGCGCTCGACCAGGTCGGGGCGGTCGAAGAGGGCGCCGGTCTCGGCCAGGGCGGCGATCGCGAGGCCGTTCCAGGCGGCGACGATCTTGTCGTCGCGGCCGGGGCGCTCGCGCCGCTCGCGGGCCGCGTGGAGCCGGGTGCGGATGGAGGCGATCCGGCCGGCGTCGGCGGGGCCCGCCTCCTGGGGGAGCTGGAGGACGGAGGCGCCGTGCTCGAAGGTGCCCTCCTCGGTGACGCCGTAGTGGGTGGCGGCGAGGGCGGCGTCCTGTGCGCCGAGCGCCTCCTCCAGCTGGGCGGGGGTCCAGGCGTAGTAGGCGCCCTCGACGTGCCTGCCCGTGCCGTCGTCGGAGTCCGCGTCGAGCGCGGAGGCGAAACCCCCCTCGGGGGTGCGGAGTTCGCGGACCATGAAGTCGGCGGTCTCCAGGGCGACCCGGCGGGCGAGGTCGCTGCCGGTGGCCTTCCACAGGTGGGCGTAGACGCGGCAGAGCAGGGCGTTGTCGTACAGCATCTTCTCGAAGTGGGGGACGACCCAGGCGCGGTCGACGGCGTAGCGGGCGAAGCCGCCGCCGAGCTGGTCGTAGATGCCGCCGCGGGCCATCGCCTCGCAGGTGTCGGCGGCCATCTGGAGGGCGCCCTCGGCACCGGTGCGGGCGTGGTGGCGGAGGAGGAACTCCAGGGCCATCGACGGCGGGAACTTGGGGGCGCCGCCGAAGCCGCCGCGGGTGGCGTCGTACTCGCGGGTGAGGCCGAGGAGGGCGGCGGCGAGCTCCTCCTCGCCGGGGAGTCCGTCGCCGGCGACGGCGAGGGAGCGGCCGGCGAGGTCCTTGACGATCCGGTCGGCGACCTCGGCGACCTCGCCGCGGCGCTCGGTCCAGGCGGTGCGGACGCCTTCGAGGACCTCGGGGAAGGACGGCATGCCGTGGCGGGGCTCCGGCGGGAAGTAGGTGCCGAAGTAGAAGGGGGCGGCGTCGGGGGTGAGGAAGACGGTCATGGGCCAGCCGCCCTGGCCGGTGGCGGCCTGGACGGCCTCCATGTAGACGGCGTCGATGTCGGGCCGCTCCTCGCGGTCGACCTTCACGGCGACGAAGTGCTCGTTGAGCAGCGCGGCGGTGGCCTCGTCCTCGAAGGACTCGTGGGCCATGACGTGGCACCAGTGGCACGAGCTGTAACCGACGCTGAGCAGTACGGGGACGTCCCTGCGGCGGGCCTCCTCGAAGGCCTCGGGCGACCAGGGCCACCAGTCGACGGGGTTGTCGGCGTGCTGGAGGAGGTACGGGGACGTGGCCTGAGCGAGTCGGTTGGGCATGCCCCCATCCTCGCGCAACGGGGGGCGCGATGGCGGTCACGGGGCGCTTCCGGGCGTCGCGTGGGGTGGCGGGAGGGTGTGCGGGGCCGCGCGGCGCGGGGGCTCAGGCGCGGGTTTCCGTCACCTCGGGTGCGGGGACGTGGACCGAGGTGACGACGTGGTCCGGGGTGACCGTCCAGCGGCCGGTGAAGCCGGTCAGGGTGCGGCCGTCGACGTGCGGGCCCGGCACGAGCAGCCGGGCGGTGAAGCGGCCGTCCGGGGCGAAGGCGAGGTGGGCCTCCTCGAAGCCGAGCATGCGGCCGGCCAGCGGGAACCACGCCTTGTAGACGGACTCCTTGGCGCTGAACAGCAGCCGGTCCCAGTGGACGTCGGGCCGCTCGCGCCGCAGGTCCCGCAGGTGCGCGGCCTCCTCGGGGAGTGCGATGGCGTCGCGTACGCCCTCCGGGAGCGGCGCGTGCGGTTCGGCGTCGATGCCGACGGAGCGGAGGTCGGTGCGGCGGGCGACGGCGGCGGCCCGCAGGCCGGCGCAGTGGGTGAGGCTGCCGACGATCCCGTCCGGCCAGCGGGGTTCGCCGCGCGGCCCGGCCGGTATCTCGACCGGCGGGATCCCGAGGCGCGCCAGGGCCAGCCGGGCGCAGTGGCGGCCGGCGGCGAACTCGGCCCGCCGGGACGCGACGGAGTCCGCGACGAGCGCCGCCTCGGCGGGGAACAGGACGTCGGGCCCCGGGTCGTGGTCGAGCGTCGCCCAGGACGCCTCCGGCGGCAGGATCGCCCCGATCACCGGTCCTCCCCCACCCGCAGGACGTCCCGCAGCACTCCCCGGGGCAGTCCGCGCTTGCGGTGCTCCCTGGGGTAGCCGATGGAGACCTCCTCGAAGCGGACGCCGTCGTGGAAGGTGGTGCGCGGGATGTGCAGGTGCCCGTAGACGACGGCGGCGGCGCGGTAGCGCGTGTGCCAGTCGGCGGTGAGCGTGGTGCCGCACCACTGGGCGAACTCCTGGTAGTGCAGGAGGGCGGTGTCCTCCACCACGAGCGGGAAGTGGTTGACGAGGACGGTCGGCAGGGCCGGGTCGACGGCGTCCAGCCGGGCCCGGGTCTCGGCGACCCGCGCCCGGCACCAGGCGTCGCGGGACGGGTACGGCTCGGGGTGGAGCAGGAACTCGTCCGAGCAGACCACGCCCGACTCGTACGCGGCGGCGAGCGCCTGCTCCTTGGTGAGGCCCGCGGCCCGGAACGAGTAGTCGTAGAGGAGGAACAGCGGCGCCACGACCACCGGGCCGCCGGCGCCGGTCCACACCGGGTACGGGTCCTCGGGGGTCAGCACGCCGATGCCCCGGCAGATCTCCACGAGGTGGCGGTAGCGCTCCTCGCCGCGCAGCTGGACGGGGTCGTCCCCCGGGGTCCACAGCTCGTGGTTGCCGGGCACCCAGATCACCTGGGCGAAGCGGTCGCGCAGCAGCTTGAGGGCGCCCTCGATGTCGGAGACGGTCTCGCCGACGTCGCCCGCGACCACCAGCCAGTCGTCGGGGGAGGTCGGGAGGACCCGCTCCTCCAGGATGGCGCGGTTCTCCCGGTAGGCGATGTGCAGGTCGGAGACGGCCAGCAGACGGCCGGCGGACCGTCCTGCGCCGGCGGTGGCGGTGTCTTCCGGCATCAGTTCTTCCACCCTCACGTGTCGGCGCGGGTCCTGCGGCGGTCCTTCGATGGTCCTGGTGAAGTCTGCGCCACCGGGCACGGGATCCGCACGCACTCCGCCACACCCTGTCACGTCGCTCTCGGTGACCGGTGCGGCGAATGCCTCCACGGCCCGGAGGACACGCGTGTCCGCACCGCGAGGAGACGCGGTGCGGACACGTGCACGGGAGTGCGGGAGCCGGTGCTCCGCTACTTCGAGGCGGGGGCGGCCTTGCCGCCGCCCGGGGCGGCCTCGGCGGTCTCCGGGGCCTCCTCGAAGCTGATCTTGTGCATGTGGCGGTTCATCGACTTCATCAGCGCCCAGACGGCCAGGGCCAGGACCGCGAAGACGACGAACCCCAGGACGCCGGGGGTCACCTTGTTCTTGTCCAGCTCTTCGGCGGCGAAGGGGACCAGCTGCGTCAGTGCGAGGTGTGCGCTCATGCTAGGCATTGTCCCGGATGCCCGCGAAGAGATCTTCCTCGGGGAGGGAGGTCGGCACCAGAGACTTGCTGAGCTCGTACTCCTCCGTCGGCCAGACCTCCTTCTGGATCTCCATCGGGACGCGGAACCAGCCGCCCTCGGGGTCGATCTGGGTGGCGTGGGCGATCAGCGCCCGGTCGCGGGTCTCGAAGAAGTCGGCGCACGGGACGAACGTGGTGAGCGTCCGCTCCTTGCGCTCGAACTCGCTCCACCGCGCCAGCCAGTCGCCGTACGGGGACTCCAGCCCCCGGTCGAGGAGGGCCTTGTGCAGGGCCTCGGTGCGCGGACGGTTGAAGCCCTGGTTGTAGTAGAGCTTCTGCGGCGTGAAGACCGGGCCGTACTCGGCCTCGGGGAACTTCTCGGCGTCGGCCGCGCCGTCGAAGGCCACCATCGTGATCTTGTGGGTCATGATGTGGTCGGGGTGCGGGTACCCGCCGTTCTCGTCGTAGGTCGTGATGACCTGCGGACGGAAGGAGCGGATTTTGCGCACCAGCTCGCCGGCCGCGTGGTCCACGTCCTCCAGGGCGAAGCAGCCCTCGGGCAGCGGGGGCAGCGGGTCGCCCTCGGGCAGCCCGGAGTCGACGAAGCCGAGCCATTCCTGCTCGACGCCCAGGATCTCCCGGGCCTCCTCCATCTCCTTGCGGCGGACCTCGTGGATGTTCTCCTCGATGGAGGGGTCGCCCTGGAGCTTGGGGTTCAGGACCGAGCCCCGCTCGCCGCCCGTGCACGTCACCACCAGGACGTCCACCCCCTCGGACACGTACTTGGCCATGGTCGCCGCGCCCTTGCTCGACTCGTCGTCGGGGTGGGCGTGAACGGCCATCAGTCGCAGCTGCTCAGTCAAGACTCGATCCTCAGTGATTCGACGCGGAGCGTGGTCTCTATAGTGACGGAATCGGGGGGACGAAAATTCCGCCGCCCCCGCCCCGAGAGGACCGAACCATGAGCGCCGTGCGAGAGCAGCCGCCCGAGGGGCGCTACGGGCGCTCGGCGGACGAGCGGGCCGACCGGAAGCTGAAGATCGCCGGAGCCGTCCTCGGGACCCTCTTCCTCGCCATGATCGGCTGGTTCGGCTGGCACTACGTCGGCGCCAACCGGATCAGCGCCGAGATGATCAAGTTCGACGTGGTGAGCGACTCCGAGGTCCAGGTGCACCTGGAGGTCCGCAAGGACCAGGGCGTCGAGGGCGTGTGCACGCTCCGCTCCCGCTCCGAGGACGGCGCCGAGGTGGCCCGCAAGGACGTCGTCGTCGACGAGCCGGAGGGCCGGGTCGACCGCGTCTACTCCCTGCGCACGACCGCCCGCGCCACCAGCGCCGAGCTGCTGGGGTGTACGCCGCGGTAGCGGTGGGTAGGGACACCGGGACGGGCCCCGGCGGGCCACCGCGGTGACCTGGACCGACGCCATCCCGATGGTTTATGTCCTCCCGCTTTCCGCCACACATTGTTAGGCTCGTGGTTTCGCCCACCCGGTTGGCACCCGCCTTCCGCGTAGGGCGATGCTTTGTATTCCCAGTACCTACGAGGAGCACCTGTGACCCAGACCAGCGACAACGTCACCTGGCTCACCCAGGAGGCGTACGACAAGCTCAAGGCAGAGCTTGAGTACCTGTCTGGTCCCGCGCGTACCGAGATCGCCACGAAGATCGCCGCGGCGCGCGAGGAGGGCGACCTGCGCGAGAACGGCGGGTACCACGCGGCCAAGGAGGAGCAGGGCAAGCAGGAGCTCCGGGTCCGTCAGCTGACCCAGCTGCTGCAGAACGCGAAGGTCGGCGAGGCCCCGGCGGACGACGGCGTCGTCGAGCCCGGCATGGTCGTCACGATCGCCTTCGACGGCGACGAGTCCGACACGATGACCTTCCTGCTCGCCTCCCGCGAGTACGCGAGCGAGAAGATCGACACCTACTCGCCGCAGTCGCCGCTCGGCGTCGGCGTCAACGGCAAGAAGGCCGGCGACGACGCGGAGTACGAGCTCCCGAACGGCAAGAAGGCCATGGTCAAGATCCTCAGCGCCAAGCCCTACACCGGCTGACGCCCCCACTCCACGCCCGAAGGGCCGGTCCCCCCGCCGCGGGGGGACCGGCCCTTCGGCCTTCCCGGGGTCCGTGCGGCGCCTACTCGGCCTTCGCCACCCCGATCGGGCAGGAGACGCCGGTGCCGCCGATGCCGCAGTAGCCGGCCGGGTTCTTGTCGAGGTACTGCTGGTGGTAGGCCTCGGCCGGGTAGAAGGCGCGGTCGGCGGCGGGGAGGACCGCGGTGGTGATCTCGCCGTAGCCGGAGGCCGTCAGGACCTTCTGGTAGGCGGCCCGGGAAGCCTCGGCCGTCTCGGCCTGGGCCGGCGAGTGGGTGTAGGCGGCGGAGCGGTACTGGGTGCCCACGTCGTTGCCCTGGCGGAAGCCCTGCGTCGGGTCGTGGGACTCCCAGAAGACCTTGAGCAGGGTCTCGTACGACACCTTCGCCGGGTCGAAGACGACCCGGACGACCTCGGTGTGCCCGGTGAGGCCCGAGCAGACCTCCTCGTACGTCGGGTTCGGCGTGTAGCCGCCCTGGTAGCCGACGAGCGTGGTCCAGACGCCGTCGGTCTGCCAGAACTTCCGCTCGGCGCCCCAGAAGCAGCCGAGGCCGAAGTCGGCGACCTCCAGGCCCTCCGGGTACGGGCCGAGCAGCGGGTTGCCGAGCACCGTGTGGCGCTCGGGGACGGAGAACTCCGGCTCCGGGCGGCCGCGCAGGGCCTGCTCCGGGGCGGGCAGGACGGGGGTGCGGGACAGGAACATGCGGCATCTCTCCTCGACGCGGTTCGGCAGTGGGCACAACGCCGGCGCGGACACCGCTGTTCCCCGACGACGCGGCCCGGGGCGGGCCGGCCGTCAGTGGCGGAGGGTGGCCGGGCTGCCGCCGTTCGCCTCGTACCCGGCGACCGCGAGGTTCCGGTACAGGGTGTACTCGGCCGCCGGGTCGCCGCTCAGCGTCCACGGGACCGCGCCCACGTGGCCGTCGACGCGGACCAGCTGGTGCATCGCCTCCGCCCAGCGCTCGCCGCGCACCAGGAAGTACACGAGCAGATGGCGCACGTGCGCCATCATCGGGTCGTCCGGGCGGGCCGAGTGCACCGCGTACAGCGCGCCCTCCATCGCCTTGCTCACCACGGCCGTGCGGTAGAAGTCCTGGACGAGCACCACGTCCGGCACGTGCTCGAAGACCGCGAAGAGCGGCAGCGCGGAGAGCAGCGAGCCCTGCGGGGCGCGGGCGGCGGCCGTCGTCGCGAAGTGGTCGGCCTCCTCGCGCGAGCCGTGCCACTTCTCGCACCAGTAGTGCAGGGCGGCGAGGTGCGCCCCCATGTGCCGCGGCGCCCGGTCGATGACCTTCGCCCACACCTGGTCGAACTGCTCGTGGGTGTAGCCGAGTCCGCGGGCCACCGCCAGCTGCGTGATGTACGGGACCGGGTCGCCGGGGGCCAGCAGGGCCGCCTCGTCCGCGACCTTCCGGGCCTCCTCCAGGATGATCCGGAAGTCGTCGCTGCCGGCGGCCGAGGAGCGCCAGGCCTGCTGCACCAGGAACTCCGCGTGCACCGCGGCCGCGCCCGCGTCCTTCGGCGCGTCCGAACGCCAGGCGCGCAGCCAGGCGCCGCCGACGCCCGGCTTCTCCGCGAGCTCCAGGGAGGCCGCGCCCGCGAACGCCTGGACGCGCTGCCAGCGGACCTCGCCCTCCTTCGGCGTCCCGGCGAGCAGCTGGGACGCGGCCCGCCAGTCCTGGGTGGCCTGGACGACCCGGAGGACGTCGAGGAGATCGTGGTCCGGCCCCGGGAGCCGCACGTCCTGCTCCTCCTGGCGGACGAATCCGTACGCCTCCGGGTCGGCCGCGTCGGGCGTGCCGGGCGCGACCTGCCGGATGCCGCCGCCGCGGCGGCGCAGCAGATAGGGGCCGAGGACGCCGAAGAGCAGGCCCAGGGCGATCAGGAACCAGAGAATCTCCATGCGTCCATTGTCCAGGACAGCGGTGGGGAGGAACCCGGCCGGGACCAGGCTGTGGACAACTCCCCCGCCGATCCCCCGCCGATCCCCCGCCGACCGCCCGGCACCTGCCCGGCCGCGCCGCCCCTGTGGACGAATAGCGGCAGGAGACGGACCCCGGCACTACGCTCCTGACCATGAGCGACCAGCACAACCACCAGAACTTCGAGACCCGCGCCATCCACGCGGGCAACACCGCCGACCCGCTGACCGGCGCGGTCGTCCCGCCCATCTACCAGGTGTCCACCTACAAGCAGGACGGCGTGGGCGGGCTCCGCGGGGGCTACGAGTACAGCCGCAGCGCCAATCCGACGCGTACCGCCCTGGAGGAGAACCTCGCGGCCCTGGAGGGCGGCCGGCGCGGCCTCGCCTTCGCCTCCGGCCTGGCCGCGGAGGACTGCCTGCTGCGCACCCTCCTCGCCCCCGGCGACCACGTGGTCATCCCGAACGACGCGTACGGCGGCACCTTCCGGCTCTTCGCCAAGGTCGTGCAGCGCTGGGGCGTCGACTTCTCCGTGGCGAACACCTCGGACATCGCCTCGGTGCGCGCAGCGGTCAACGACCGCACGAAGCTGATCTGGGTCGAGACCCCGTCGAACCCGCTGCTCGGCATCACCGACATCGAGGCGGTCGCGGGCGTGGCCCGGCAGGCCGGTGTGAAGCTGGTCGTCGACAACACCTTCGCCTCGCCCTACCTCCAGCAGCCGCTGGCGCTCGGCGCGGACGTCGTCGTGCACTCCCTCACCAAGTACATGGGCGGCCACTCGGACGTCGTCGGCGGCGCCCTGATCGCGGCCGACGCGGAGCTCGGCGAGGAACTGGCGTACCACCAGAACGCGATGGGCGCGGTGGCCGGTCCGTTCGACTCGTGGATCGTGCTGCGCGGCATCAAGACCCTCGCCGTCCGCATGGACCGCCACAGCGAGAACGCGACGAGGGTCGCCGACTTCCTCACCCGGCACCCGAAGGTCACGCAGATCCTCTACCCGGGGCTCGCCGAGCACCCGGGCCACGAGATCGCGGCCAAGCAGATGCGGTCCTTCGGCGGCATGATCTCCTTCCGCGTCGAGGGCGGCGAGGAGGCGGCGGTCGGCGTCTGCAACCGCGCGAAGCTCTTCACCCTGGGCGAGTCCCTCGGCGGCGTCGAGTCGCTGATCGAGCACCCGGGCCGGATGACGCACGCCAGCGTCGCCGGTTCGGCCCTGGAGGTCCCGGCCGACCTGGTCCGCCTCTCGGTCGGCATCGAGAACGTCGACGACCTGATCGCCGACCTGCGCGAGGCGCTGGGCTGATCACGGCGCCAAGCCGATCCGGGGCTCCGGGCCGATCCGGGGCTCCGGGCCGATCCGGGCGCCGGTCACCGGCGCCGGTCCGCGTGCGGGCCCGGGTACGGCGAGCGATGCCGTACCCGGGACCACCGGGGCGTTCAGGTCCCCGGCACGGAGTCCTTCAGGCTCGCCCGGACCTCCGCCCGCAGCTCCGGCGAGTCCGTGTGCTCGTGGACGGAGACGGCGTGCTCGGTCGCCGCGCGGACCACTTCCTCCTCCTCGCCCGAGATGTAGAGCGTGCAGCCCGACACGCTCGGGGTGTCCCGGCAGTCGGCGGCTTTCCTGGTCATGTGGGCCTCCTGCGTCGCTGTTCCGACCGACCCCCTCCTCCAGGCTAGAGCCGTCCTCACGGCCCGGCGAACGGCGGTGTCGTCGCGGCGGGCGGCGGCTCCCAGGGGCGGGCCTCGGCCGCCCAGAGGGAGAAGGCGAGGGCGGCGATCCCGGCCAGCACGCCGCCGGTCCGCCGCAGTGCCCGCTCCCGCCGCCGGGCCCGGCCGCCCCGGGCCGCGGCCCGCGCCGCCAGGTCTCTCGGGACGGGCGGATGGGGCGTGTCGAGCAGCCGCCGGACGGCCGCCTCCTTGTCGCCGTGCCTCACGCGGCGGCCCCCTTCCTGACGCGCGCCACCGCGCGGGCGTACACCGCGCGGACCCGGGTCTCCGGGAGGCCGAGCAGCGCGGCCGTCTGCTCCTCGGGCACGCCCTCGTACAGGCGCAGCACGAGGACGAGCCGCTCCTGCGGGGTGAGGGGGCCGAGGACGCCGCCGCGGCCGGCGCGGTGCCGCCGGGCGGTCCGGGCGAAGCGGAGGGCGAGTCCGTCGCGGGTCAGCGCGTACGGGTCCTCGTCGTGGCCCCGGTCGCGGACCGCGTACGTGTGGGCGAGGGCGGCGGCGAGGAGCGCGCGGGCGTACGGGTTCCGGGTCCGGGTCTCGGCGGTGAGCAGCGTGGCGACGTGCAGCAGCCGCCCCGCCGCGCCCGCCACGAAGGCGTCGAACTCCCGGGCGCGGGCGGCGTGTTCGGATCGGGTCCGCTGCTTCCCCACCCGCTCATGTATGGGGTGGGGAGGGAAGCGGGGTCAACCCCCCTGCGTCGAACCGCCGCTTCCGATGTGGTGTCCCGACTGGCGGGCGGAGAGCGCCGCGTTGAAGCGGGTGAGCAGGGAGCAGAAGGACTCGCGCTCGTCCTCCGTCCAGCCGTCCGTGACCTCGGCCATGAGCGTGCGGCGCGAGGAGCGGACCTCCTCCAGGCGCTCCAGGCCGCGCGGGGAGAGCTGGAGGACGACCGCGCGGCCGTCCTCGGGGTGCGAGGCGCGCTTGACGAGGCCGGAGTCGACGAGCGGGGCGACCTGGCGGGTCACGGTCGAGGAGTCGATCCCCATGCCGGCCGCGAGCGCCTTGACGCCCATCGGCCCTTCCTGGTCGAGGCGGTTGAGGAGGAGGTAGGCGGCCCGGTCCATGGAGTTGCGGAGCTGTCCGGTGCCGCCGAGGCGGGTCTGCTCGGCCCGGCGGGCGAAGACGGCCACCTGGTGCTGGAGGGCATCGAGGAGGCCGGGGTCGAGCTCGGTCGTCATGTCCTGAGATGTGGGCATGGCTGGGGGGCTCTCTCGTGCGGGGGTGGTCGGTGTGGGGGACAGAGTACGCGGACGGGACGGGGTCCGTACCGGCCGTGCGCAAACCCGCCGCGGGCCCGCGGTCCGCACGGCCGCGACCCCGGTGAGCTGCGAGACTTGGGGTCATGACCTTCGGTACGCCATACCCCTTGCACCGGCTGATGCTCGACGACGTGCGCGGGGCGCAGAAGATGCTGGCGGGGGTGGCCCGGGTGACCGCCCTGGAGGGCAGCCGCCACCTGTCGTCGCTGGTCGGGGCGCCGGTCCTGCTGAAGTGCGAGAACCTCCAGCGGACCGGCTCGTTCAAGCTGCGCGGCGCGTACGTGCGGATCGCGGGGCTCCGGCCGGAGGAGCGGGCGGCGGGGGTCGTCGCCGCCTCGGCCGGGAACCACGCGCAGGGTGTGGCGCTCGCCTCACAGCTCCTCGGGGTGCGCGCGACGGTCTTCATGCCGGTCGGCGCCCCGCTGCCGAAGGTCGCGGCGACCCGTGACTACGGCGCGGACGTGCGGCTGCACGGGCACGTGGTGGACGAGACGCTGGCCGCCGCGCAGGAGTACGCGCGGGAGACCGGCGCGGTCTTCATCCACCCCTTCGACCACCCCGACGTCATCGTCGGCCAGGGCACGGTCGGCCTGGAGATCCTGGAGCAGTGCCCGGAGGTCCGCACGATCGTCGTCGGGGTCGGCGGCGGCGGGCTCGCCGCCGGGATCGGGCTCGCGGTGAAGTCGGTCCGGCCGGACGTGCGGATCATCGGGGTGCAGGCGGAGGGCGCGGCGGCCTATCCGCCGTCGCTGGCCGCCGGGCATCCCGTGGTCGTCGACGCGCCGGTGACGATGGCGGACGGCATCAAGGTCGGCCGGCCCGGCGACGTGCCCTTCGGGCTGGTCCAGGAGTACGTGGACGAGGTCCGCACGGTCTCGGAGGACGCGCTCTCCTCGGCGCTGCTGCTCTGCCTGGAGCGGGCGAAGCTGGTGGTGGAGCCGGCCGGGGCGAGCCCGGTCGCGGCGCTGCTGAGCGATCCGTCGTCGTTCCGGGGCCCGGTGGTGGCGGTCCTGTCGGGCGGCAACGTCGACCCGCTGCTGCTCCAGCGGATCCTGCGGCACGGCATGGCGGCGGCGGGCCGTTATCTGAGCCTGCGGCTGCGGGTGGCGGACCGGCCGGGGGCGCTGGCGACGCTGCTCGCGGTGCTGACGGTGGTCGACGCGAACGTGCTCGACGTCAGTCACGTACGCACCGATCCGCGGCTCGGCCTCACGGAGGTGGAGGTGGAGCTGCACCTGGAGACGAAGGGCCCGGAGCACTGCCGCGAGGTGGAGGGGGCGTTGCGGGAGGCGGGCTACACGGTCCTGGCCTGAGCACGGCACTCCACACTGTCCTAGGATCGACAGAAATGCCCGAAATGATCCAGCAATGATTCGGGAGTGTGGACATGCCAGGCGCGATCCATGCCGAGGGACTGGTGAAGACCTTCGGCGACGTCACCGCACTGGACGGGGTGGACCTCGACGTGCCCGAGGGCACCGTCCTCGGGCTGCTCGGCCCCAACGGCGCGGGGAAGACCACCACGGTACGGGTCCTGACGACCCTGCTCCGGCCCGACAGCGGCACCGCCAGCGTCGCCGGCGTCGACGTCCTGAAGCACCCCAACGAGGTCCGCCGGTCCATCGGCCTCTCCGGCCAGTTCGCCGCCGTCGACGAGTACCTCACCGGCCGCGAGAACCTCCAGATGGTCGGCCGGCTCTACCAGATGAAGGCGCGGCCCGCGAAGGAGCGGGCCGGCGAGCTCCTGGAGCGCTTCCACCTCGCCGACGCCGCCGACCGCCCCGCCAAGACGTACTCCGGCGGCATGCGCCGCCGCCTCGACCTCGCCGCCGCCCTGGTCGTCGCCCCGCCCGTGATGTTCATGGACGAGCCGACCACCGGCCTCGACCCCCGCAACCGCCAGGCCCTGTGGGACGTCATCAAGGAGCTCGTCTCCGGCGGCACCACCCTCCTCCTCACCACCCAGTACCTGGAGGAGGCCGACCACCTCGCCCACGACATCGCCGTCGTCGACCACGGCAAGGTCATCGCCCGCGGCACCTCCGACCAGCTCAAGGCCCGCACGGGCGGCGAGCGCGTCGAGGTCGTCGTCCACGAACGCGAGGACATCGCCCCCGCCCGGGCCGTCCTCGCCCGCTACGGCCCCGGCGAACGCGGCCTCGGCGACGTCTCCGTCGAGGACCACACCCGCAAGCTCACCGTCCCCGTCACCGGCGGCGCCAAGCTGCTCGCCGAGGTGATCCGGGACCTCGACGCCATCGGCGTGGAGATCGACGACATCGGCCTGCGCCGCCCCACCCTCGACGACGTCTTCATCTCCCTCACCGGCCACGCCGCCGCCCTCGCCCTGGAGGACGAGAACGGCGGGGACCTCCAGCGGAAGGAGCCGGCCGCGTGACCAGCCTCACCGACACCGCCCCGCACGTCCCCGCCCCCAGGGGCGGCATCGCGCAGTCCTTCTCGGACTCCCTGGTCATCACGAAGCGGAACCTGATCCGCATGTCCAGGATCCCGGAGATGATCCTGTTCGGGCTCATCCAGCCGGTCATGTTCGTCATCCTGTTCACGTACGTCTTCGGCGGCTCGATGCAGATCGGGAACAGCACCGACCCGGACGTCTACAAGAACTTCCTGATGGCCGGCATCTTCGCCCAGACGGTCACCTTCGCCACCGCCGGAGCGGGCGCCGGCATCGCCGACGACATGCACAAGGGCCTCATCGACCGGTTCCGCTCCCTGCCGATGGCGCGCGGCGCGGTCCTGACCGGCCGCACCATGGCCGACCTCGTGCAGACCGCCCTGACCCTGCTGGTCCTCGCGGTCGTCGCCCTGATCATCGGCTGGCGGCCCGGCTACGCGGCGCCGACCAACTTCGGGAAGATCATGCTGGGCTTCGCCCTGCTGCTCCTCCTCGGCTACGCCTTCACCTGGATCGGCGCCCTCATCGGCCTCTCCGTCCGCACCCCGGAGGCGGCCACCTCCGGCGGCCTGATCTGGCTCTTCCCCGTCACGTTCATCTCGAACGCCTTCGTCGACTCCAGCAAGCTCCCCGGCTGGCTCCAGCCGGTCGCCGAGTGGAACCCGTTCAGCGCCACCGTCCAGGCCTGCCGCAAACTCTTCGGCGACCCCGGCCTCTCCCCCTCCGACGCCTGGCCGATGCAGTACCCGGTCTGGGCCTCGCTGATCTACTCGGTCCTGATCGTCGTCATCTTCCGCACCCTCTCCGTCCGCAAGTACCGCCGCGCCGAGGGCTGACGCCGCAGCGCCGACGGGCCCCCCTCCCGAGGGGAGGGGGGCCCGTTCATGCGGTGCGCGCTCGGGTGGGTCAGAGGGCCGAGCCGGACTTCCAGGCGGACCAGTTCATGTTCCAGCCGTTGAGGCCGTTGTCGGGGGCGATCGTCTTGTCCTTGGAGTTCTTGACGATGACGACGTCGCCGGTGATCGACTGGTCGTAGAACCAGGCGGCCATCTGGTTCGGGTCGCCGGCGCCCTTGACGTCGGCGAGGCCGATGCAGCCGTGGCTGGTGTTCACGGAACCGAAGATGGAGCGGGCGCCCCAGTAGTTGCCGTGGATGAAGGTGCCGGAGGTGGACAGGCGCATGGCGTGCGGCACGTCCTTGATGTCGTACTCGCCCTTGCCGTCGGAGTCGGTGAAGCCGACGGTGGCGCCGTTCATCCGGGTCTCCTTGAACTTCTCGGAGATCACCATCTCGCCGTTGTAGGTGGTGTTGTCCGGGGAGCCGGCGGAGATCGGGATGGTGCGGATCACCTTGCCGTCGCGCTTGACGGTCATCGTCTTCGTGGCGACGTCGACGGTGGAGACCTGGCTGCGGCCGACCTTGAAGGTGACCGTCTTCTGCTGGACGCCGAAGACGCCCTTCGCGCCCTCGACCCCGTCCAGGTCGAGCTTGAGGGTGACCGTCGAGCCGGCCTTCCAGTAGTCGTCCGGGCGGAAGTCGAGCCGGGTCGAGTCGAACCAGTGGCCGACGACCTCCTGGCCGGAGCTGGAGGAGACGGTGATGCCGCCCTGGACGGCCTTCTTGTCGGTGATCGCCTTGTTGAACTTGATCGAGACCGGCATGCCCACGCCGACGGTCGAGCCGTCCTCGGGGGTGAAGTTGCCGATGAAGCTGTTCTCCTTCGACACGGTGGTGAAGGAGGAGTTCTCGTGCGCCTCCCGGCCCTCCGCGTCGACGGCGGTCGCGGCGATCTTGTAGACCGTGGCGCGCTCCAGCTGGCCGGTCGGCTTCCAGGAGAGGCCGTCGGCCGCTATCTCGCCCTTGACGGAGGTGCCCTCGGCGGAGGTCATGGTGACCTCCGTGAGCTTGCCCTCGGTGACGGCGACCTTGGCGTCCTTGTTGATGGAGGCGTTCTGCGAGCCGTTCTCCGGCGAGATGGCGATCTGCGCCTTGGACGTCTTCTGCTCGGCGGCCTCGTCGACCTGGGCCTGTGAGGTGGCGGTGGCCGAGCCGGACGCGGCCGGGCCGGACGCCTCGTCGTCGTTGCAGGCCGAGAGCACGAGTACGCCGCTGAGCACCGCCGCCGCCGCGGCCAGGCTCCTGCGGCGCTTGCCGACCGTCATCACACGCTTCTCCATCGTCGCCGATTCCCTGTCAATCCATCAGAACACCCATAAGACCCCCTCCGGTTCCGGAAGCGGGGGGTTTGTGGGGAAGACCACTGAACACCACTGATCTACACGCGCACGGGGGCCTTCCGGTTCCCCGTCCGCCCCATGACGGCGCGAAAAGACCCCGGGACGCCGTCCCGGGGCCCGTCCTCTGCTCGCCGCCTACGGCCGGACGTCGTCCTCCCCGTCCTCGCCGTCCTCATCATCCTCGTCGAGCTCCCACTCCATCGCGTCGGGGTCGTACTCGATCTCCTCGCTGCTCCAGGCCGCCTGGACCAGCTCGACGCCGGGCAGGTCGCGGACCAGGTCGAAGGGCTCCACGAGGTAGGCGAGGGCTTCGGAGGGGTCCTCCCGGACGGCGGTCCTGGCGTGCTCGCGCTCGTCGGCCGGCATGAACTCGTCGGCGTCGATCCGGCCCTCGGCGGCGGCGGTCAGCTCGGCGGGGCCGTCGATCTCCAGGACGATGTCGACCCGGAGGCGGACGTGGCGGGTGGCGGTCTCGGCCATGGTCCCGGCGGCGGTGGCGGGGGTTTCGGGAGTGCTCATGGCTGGGAGCGTATGGCCTGCCCGGCCTCGGCTTTCCCGTGACCCGCTGGGTTCACTACCATCGGCGCACCGCGGGCTTCCCGCGGGGCTCTGCGTGAGGAGAACGAGATCCGCGTGTCCGCCGCCCGACGCCCGCTGCTGACCGCCACCGCGGCGGGGACCCTGCTGTGCGCCCTGTGGTTCGTCCCCTCGGCCAACGCCTCCGGCGCGGCTCCCGGAGCGGGCGTACGGAGCGGCGCCACCGAGCCCGCGACCGGCCGGCTCGCCGAGACCGGCGGCCCGGACACCACCGCGTACGTGCTGGGCGGGACCGGCTTCCTCGGGGTCGGCGCCGGCTTCGTGGCACTGGCGATGCGACGGCACGGGCGCGCGTCCTAGTCGGGCGCGTCCTGGTCGGACGCGTCCTGCGAACGCGCGGGAGGCCGCCCCCCCGGCCGGGGGGGGCGGCCTCCCGCGGACGCGGGCCGCGGTCAGGCCAGCGGGCCGGTGACCGGCTCCACGGCGGCGACCAGGCGGCCCTCGCGGACGAAGGCGTCGGCGGCGGCCAGGTCGGGGGCGAGGAAGCGGTCCGGGCCCGGGCCCTCGACGCCGGCGGCGCGCAGGGCGTCGATGGCGGCCTGCGAGGCGGGCGCCGGGGTGAGGCCCGCGCGCAGCTCGATGCCGCGGGTGGCGGCGTACAGCTCGACGGCGATGATCCGGGCGAGGTTGCCGACGGCGGTGCGCAGCTTCCGGGCGGCGGACCAGCCCATGGAGACGTGGTCCTCCTGCATCGCCGAGGAGGGGATGGAGTCGGCGGAGGCCGGGACGGCGAGCCGCTTCATCTCGCTGACCAGGGCGGCCTGGGTGTACTGGGCGATCATCAGGCCCGAGTCGACGCCGGCGTCGTCGGCGAGGAAGGGCGGCAGGCCGTGGCTGCGGTTCTTGTCGAGGAGCCGGTCGGTGCGGCGCTCGGCGATGGAGCCGAGGTCGGCGGCGGCGATGGCGAGGAAGTCGAGGACGTACGCGACGGGGGCGCCGTGGAAGTTGCCGTTGGAGCGGACCTCGCCGTTGCCGAGGACGACCGGGTTGTCGACGGCGGCGGCGAGCTCGCGCTCGGCGACGAGCAGGGCGTGGGCCATGGTGTCGCGGCCGGCGCCGGCGACCTGCGGGGCGCAGCGGATCGAGTAGGCGTCCTGGACGCGGGGGGCCTCGCCGGCCTGGAAGTGGCCGGTCAGGCCGGAGCCCTTGAGGACGGCCAGCATGTTGGCGGCGGAGGCGGCCTGGCCCGGGTGGGGGCGGATGGCGTGCAGCTCGGGTTCGAGGACCTTCTCGGTGCCGAGGAGGGCTTCGAGGGAGAGGGCGGCGGTGACGTCGGCCGACTTGTAGAGGGTGTCGAGGTCGGCGAGGGCCATGATCAGCATGCCGAGCATGCCGTCGGTGCCGTTGAGGAGGGCGAGGCCCTCCTTCTCGCGGAGGACGACGGGCTCGATGCCGGCGGCGGCGAGCAGTTCGCCGGCGGGCCCGACGGTGCCGTCGGGGCCCTCGGCGTCGCCCTCGCCCATGAGCGCGAGGGCGCAGTGGGAGAGCGGGGCGAGGTCGCCGGAGCAGCCGAGGGAGCCGTACTCGTGGACGACCGGGGTGATGCCGGCGTTGAGGACGTCGGCCATGGTCTGCGCGACCTCGGGGCGGACGCCGGTGTGGCCGGAGGCGACGGTCTTGAGCCGCAGGAACATCAGGGCGCGGACGACCTCGCGCTCGACGCGCGGGCCCATGCCGGCGGCGTGCGAGCGGACGATGTTCCGCTGGAGCTGGGTGCGCAGCTCGTGGTCGATGTGCCGGGTGGCGAGGGCGCCGAAGCCGGTGGAGACGCCGTAGACGGGCTCGGGCTTGGCGGCGAGCGCGTCGACGACGGCGCGGGCGGCGGCGAGCGCCTCGACGGCCCCCTCCGACAGCTCGACACGGGCGCCGTGACGGGCGACGGCGATGACGTCCTGCGGGGTCGTGCCGGACGTGCCGAGAACGACTGTCTGCATATCCATATTCAGCACCCTACGGATTGAAGAGCGACCTGTCACTAGGCAATCTGTCACCGTCCCCCACCAGGGCGACCCCTTACCGATCCGGAGGCGGCTCCACCGTCGGCGCGTCGCGGAAGCGGCGGCGGTCGCGGGCGCCGGGCGGGGCGTCGGCGAGGCGGATGACGGTGCCGTCGCGGCCCGCCACGACGGGCTTCGTGGAGCGGGCGGCCTTGGCCTGGTACTGCGCCGCGTCGGCGAGACGGAAGAGGCGGCGGGCGGACTTCAGCGGGCCGATGGGGTCGCCGGTGGAGGCGACGCCGATGGCGACGCCCTCGCCGAGCTCCAGCTCCGCCGCCCGGACGCAGAGCTCCTCCGCGACGGCCACCACCTCGTCCGCGCTCGGGCCGATGGCCAGCAGGCAGAACTCGTCGCCGCCGAGGCGGGCGGCGAGGGCGCCGCGGAGCCGGGCGCCGCAGCGGGAGAGGACCGAGCCGAAGCGTTCGAGGAGGCGGTCGCCGACCGCGTGGCCGTGGGTGTCGTTGACGCGCTTGAGGCCGTTGAGGTCGCAGACGACGAGGCTGACGACGGAGCCGTCGGACCGGTAGCGCTCGATGGCCTCGTCGAGGCGGGCGTCGACCGCCCGGCGGTTGGCGAGGCCGGTGAGCGGGTCGGTGAAGGCGAGCTTGCGGACCTCCTCCAGGCGCTCGGCCTGGGCGATGCCGGCCGCGACGACCGCCGCGAGGACGTTGGCGAAGTCGGCGTCCTCGCTGGTGAAAGGTTTCGCCCCCAGCTGCCTGGCCACGTACAGCTCGCCCCAGGCCCGGCCGTGCAGCACGATCGGGGCGACCACGCAGGCGCCCCGGCCGCGCCGCCGCAGCCCCTCCACCCGCCCGGTGACCGGCTCGGCGCCGGCCGTCTCGATCCAGGCGTGCGGACCGGCGCCCACCGCCCACCGCTCGTGCAGGAACTCGGTGATCTCGGGGAACTGGTGCACCGGATACGTCTCCGCATCCGGGAACTCCTCCTCGCCGGAGGCCCGCTCCCCCGCGTTCACCAGGACCCGCAGCCGCCCGTGGTCCCGCTCCCAGACCGACAGGGCGCCGAAGCTCCCGTCCAGCCCCGCGCACGCCCCGAGCGCCGCGGCCCGCCAGAACTCGCGGGGGGTGTGCGCCGCCGCCATCCCCTGCGCCAGCGCCACCACGGCCCGCAACCGCACATCCTCTCCCATTCCTCCAGCTTAGGGAGGTTTGTGCGGATTTCCCCTCCGAGACGTCACGGAAAGTGACATCTAGTACAAAAAGGGATCAATCGGCCCGGAGGGCGGTGCGTCTCACTCGCCCGGCCACTGCGGCTTCCGCTTCTCGTTGAACGCCGCCACGCCCTCGGCGCGGTCGCCAGAGAAGGCCACCGAGCGCCAAGCGCCGTCCTCGACCTCCAGGCCCGCCCGCAGGTCCAGGCCCTGGCCCAGCCGCATCGCCTTCTTCGCGGCCCGCAGCCCGACCGGCGAGTTCGCCGCGATCCGCCCCGCCAGCTCCAGGGCGGCCGTCCGGGCGTCCTCCGCGAGCACGTCCACCAGACCGAGCTCGCGGGCCTCCGCCGCCTCCACCCGGCGGGCCGTGAAGACCAGCTCGGCGGCGCGCGCCGCGCCCACCCGGCGCGGCAGCAGCTGCGTACCGCCGCCGCCGGGGATGACGCCGACGGAGACCTCGGGGAGGCCGACGACGGTGGTGGCGTCGGCGACGATGACGTCGCAGGAGAGCGCCAGCTCGTACCCGCCGCCGAGGGCGAAGCCGTGCACGGCCGCCACGGTCGGCATGGGCAGCTCCAGGACGCCGGTGTACGCCGCGCGGGCGGTGGGCCGCTGACGGACCAGCTCGGCGTCGGTGAAGGAGTTGCGCTCCTTCAGGTCGGCGCCGACGCAGAAGGCGCGGTCGTTCGACGAGCTCAGGACGGTGACCCGGACGTCCCGGTCGGCGGCGAGCGCCGCGCAGGCCTCGCCGATGGAGCGGGCCATCTCGGACGAGACCGCGTTCATCGCCTTGGGCCGGTCGAGGACGAACTCGGCGACGTGCCCCTCCTTGCGGACCAGCACGAACTCACCAAAACGCTGCTCGGACATCTCCTGCGCCCTCCCGGTTAACGACGGTTCACATGGTTCACCGGGAGGGATCTTAGGTCGGACGGCGGTTCAGGAGCCAGGGCTCCACGACGCCGAGGCCGCGCACCGACCGCTGCCACATCGGCTGGAGCGCGAAGCGGTACGTCTCCGGGGCCCGGCCCTCCTTCTCGGCGCGGGCGGCCTCCTCCGCCGCCTCGGCCTCGGAGACGGGCACCTCGCCGGTGCGGGTCAGCTCCTCGGCGAAGGCGCTGTCGACGAGGACGGCGTCCTTCGGCGCTATCGAGGTGAGCCGGCTGGCGAGGTTCACGGTGGTGCCGAAGACGTCGCCCATCCGGGTCGTCACGGTGCCGAAGGCGATGCCGACCCGCAGCGCGGGCATGGTCTCGTCCTGGCTGAGCGTCTCGATCAGCCGGAGCGCGATCTCGGCGGCGATGCCGGCGTCGTCCGCCGCGTACAGCACCTCGTCGCCGAGGGTCTTGATGAGCCGGCCGCCGTGCGCGGCGACCAGGTCGGCGCAGGTGGTCTCGAAGGCCTCGACCAGCTCGCCGAGCTCCTCCTCCTCCAGGCGGCGGGTGAGGCGGGTGAAGCCGACGAGGTCGGCGAAGCCGACGGCGAGCCGGCGGTCCACCATCTCCTCGTCGTCGGCGGCCTGCGCGACGCGCCCGGTGGCGGCGGCGAGCTGCCGCCGCCACACGTAGATCAGGAACTCCTCCAGCTCCGGCAGGAGCAGCTCGACCAGGGGGTACGTGACCTCGGCGCGGGTCATGCCGGGCTCGGGCGGCTCGGTGAGGCCCTCCAGGAAGGAGTCGATCTGCCATTCGGCCAGTCGGGCGGTGGTCTGCCCGGTGGAGCGGGCCACCTGCACCGCCATCGGCTCGCTGAGCAGCCCCGCCTCGACGAGGCCCGCGAGGCGTCGCAGGGCGAGCACGTCGGCCTCGGTCAGCGCCTTGGCCTGCCCGATGTCGGCGAAGCCCATGGCCCGCCAGAAGCGGGAGGCCAGCTCCATGGAGACGCCGGCGGTGCGGGCGGCCTGGAAGGGGGTGTAGCGGCGGTCGGCGCCGAGGATGAGCTGTTCGAGGCGGATGGCGAGCGGGTCGTCGGTCGGCTCGACGGTGTGGTCGACGGCGTGGTGCGGCGTGGGGTACGCCGAGCCCTCGGCGCCGCCGGAGGCATCGGCCGCCCGGCCGGACGGGGTCGCCCCGGACGGCTCGTGCGCGCCGTCCGGCTCGTGTGAACCCCGCGGCGCGTGCGACTCGGAGCGGCCGTCGCCCGCGTTCGCGTCGTCGACGGTCACCGGCCGCCTCCTGCCCGTTCCCTGCCGCTGCCGCTTCCCACTGTCCTGCCGATCTGTTCGCCTGGATCGCGCTCCACGATACGACAGGTGTGGGCTGGCTCACGCCTGAACGGTCCGGGGGTTCAGCCCGTCGCCCGCAGGTGGACGATGTCGCCCGCGCCGACCGCCTCCGTGCCGCCCCCCTCGGTGGCGACGACCAGGCGCCCGTCGCCGTCCAGGGAGAGCGCCTGGCCCTCCAGCATCCGCTCGCCCGGCAGGTCGGCGCGGATCCGCCGGCCGAGGGTCGCGCAGTCGGCCGTGTACGCCGCCAGGACCCCGGACGCCTCGGGGTCGCCGTCGGCCCGCACCCAGGCGCCGTACCAGTCGGCGAGGGAGCGCAGGACGGCCCGCAGCAGGGTGTCGCGGTCGGTGGAGACGGCGCCGGCGAGCAGCAGCGAGCCGGCCGTGGGGACGGGCAGCTCGTCGGCCCGCAGCGAGACGTTGATGCCGAGCCCGACGACGATCCCGTCGTCCCCGGCCCGCTCGGCGAGGATCCCGCCGGCCTTGCGCTCCTCGCCGATTGGGGTCTCCCCTGGACGGAGCTTGTCGGAGTCCTTGGGGATGGTGACGAGGAGGTCGTTGGGCCACTTGAGGGAGAGGTCGGCGCCGGCCGCCTTGACGAGGCCGGTGGCGGCGGCGACTCCGGTGAGCAGCGGCAGCCAGCCGAGCCGGTGCGCGGGCACGTCCGGCTTGAGGAGGACGGAGAGGAAGAGCCCGGACCGCGCGGGCGCGCTCCAGGTGCGGTCGAGCCGGCCGCGGCCGGAGGTCTGCTCCTCGGCGACGAGCACGGCCCCTTCGGGCAGTTCGCCCGCCCGCGCGGCCAGGTCGGAGTTGGTCGAGCCGGTGCTCGCGACCACGTCGAGGGAGCTCCACAGCCCGTCCGGGAGGAGGAGGGCCCGGCGCAGGACGGAGGTGTTGAGCGGGGGCCGGTCGAGGTCGGACCAGCGACCGCCGGAGGCGTTGGAGGACGTCATGCAAGCCAGACTAGGTGTGGCAAAGACCGCAGTGCCGAACCGTATCGCCGTCGATACCCTACGGATCAGTAGGCCTTCAGTAGCCCATTCGCAGTCAACGAACCCCCCGTGACCAGGCAGGGAGCCGCATCCCGATGTCCGAGCCGGCAGAGCAGTACGAGATCGACATTCACACGACCGCGGGCAAGATCGCGGACCTCAGGCGCCGCATCGACGAGGCCACGCACGCCGGTTCGGAGCGGGCCGTGGAGAAGCAGCACGCGAAGGGGAAGCTGACCGCGCGTGAGCGGATCGCCCTGCTCCTCGACGAGGGCTCCTTCGTGGAGCTGGACGAGCTGGCCCGGCACCGGTCCACCAACTTCGGCCTGGAGAACAACCGGCCGTACGGCGACGGCGTCGTCACCGGGTACGGCACCGTGGACGGCCGTCCGGTGGCCGTGTTCTCGCAGGACTTCACGGTCTTCGGCGGGGCCCTCGGCGAGACGTACGGCCAGAAGATCATCAAGGTGATGGACTTCGCGCTGAAGACCGGCTGCCCGGTCGTCGGCATCAACGACTCCGGCGGCGCCCGCATCCAGGAGGGCGTGAGCGCGCTCGGGATGTACGGCGAGATCTTCCGCCGCAACACCCTACG
>NZ_JBEZNU010000020.1:0-3268 GCF_040653375.1 Streptomyces sp. NPDC047974 | reverse complement strand
TGCCCGGTCGTCGGCATCAACGACTCCGGCGGCGCCCGCATCCAGGAGGGCGTGAGCGCGCTCGGGATGTACGGCGAGATCTTCCGCCGCAACACCTACGCCTCCGGGGTGATCCCGCAGATCTCCCTGGTCGTGGGCCCCTGCGCGGGCGGCGCGGTGTACTCCCCCGCGATCACCGACTTCACGGTGATGGTGGACCAGACCTCGCACATGTTCATCACGGGTCCGGACGTCATCAAGACGGTGACCGGCGAGGACGTGGGCTTCGAGGAGCTGGGCGGCGCCCGGACGCACAACGCGACCTCGGGCGTGGCGCACCACATGGCGGGGGACGAGAAGGACGCCGTCGAGTACGTCAAGCAGCTGCTGTCGTACCTGCCGTCGAACAACCTCTCCGAGGCCCCGGCCTTCCCGGAGACGGCGGAGACCGAGGTGTCGGGCGAGGACCTGGAGCTCGACACGCTCATCCCGGACTCGGCGAACCAGCCGTACGACATGCACAAGGTCATCGAGCACGTCGTGGACGACGGCGAGTTCCTGGAGACCCAGGCGCTCTTCGCGCCGAACATCCTGACCGGCTTCGGCCGGGTGGAGGGCTTCCCGGTCGGCGTCGTCGCCAACCAGCCGATGCAGTTCGCCGGCTGCCTGGACATCGACGCCTCCGAGAAGGCCGCGCGGTTCGTGCGCACCTGCGACGCCTTCAACATCCCGGTCCTCACCTTCGTGGACGTGCCGGGCTTCCTGCCGGGCGTGGACCAGGAGTACGGCGGCATCATCCGGCGCGGCGCGAAGCTGATCTACGCCTACGCCGAGGCGACCGTCCCGCTGATCACGGTCATCACCCGCAAGGCCTTCGGCGGCGCGTACGACGTCATGGGCTCCAAGCACCTGGGCGCCGACCTGAACCTCGCGTGGCCGACGGCGCAGATCGCGGTCATGGGCGCGCAGGGCGCCGTCAACATCCTGCACCGCCGCACGATCGCGGAGGCGGAGGCGAACGGCGAGGACGTCGAGGCGGTGCGGGCGCGGCTGATCCAGGAGTACGAGGACACCCTGCTCAACCCGTACATCGCGGCCGAGCGCGGTTACATCGACGGGGTGGTCCTGCCGTCCGAGACCCGGTCGCAGATCGTCAAGGGTCTGCGTCAGCTGCGGACGAAGCGGGAATCCCTGCCCCCGAAGAAGCACGGCAACATCCCGCTCTAGCCCTCGGGAGGGACAGCACGATGATCAAGGTCGTACGAGGCAACCCGACGCCCGAGGAGCTGGCCGCCGCACTGGCGGTGGTCCAGGCCCGGGCCGCGGCCACGGCGGCGGCTGCCGCCTCGGGCCTCGGCCCGGCGGTACCGGAAGGCTGGTCGGACCCGTCACGCATCGCCCGCTCGACCCGGCCCCGCCCGGGCCCGCGGGCCTGGGCCCGGTCCTACTGGCCGGTCTGACGGACGGGACGCGCGCGGACGGCGCGCGCGGCATGACCGAGGCGAAGGCCGGGCCCCTTGTGCGGGGGGTCCGGCCTTCGACGCACCCGCTCCCGCACGGTCACGGGGCCGGTTGAGTATCCGTACTCAGGCGTTCCGGGCGGCCCGGCGGCAGGATCGGGGCATGCTGTGGTCGGACCCGGAGAACAAGCCGCCGAAGTTCCTGCGCGAGGCACAGGCCATGTTGCGCAGGTCCGGTGTGATCCTGGCGCTGGCCATGGTCGTCCTGATGCTCGTCGTGGGCCCGCGCTGAGTACGCTGCCCCCATGACTGCTGATCACCCGGGCGGCACGCCCCGCCGGCTCGTCCTCGCCTCCGCCTCCCCCGCCCGGCTCGGTCTGCTCCGGCAGGCCGGCCTCGCGCCCGAGGTGATCGTCAGCGGGGTCGACGAGTCCAAGGTCCACGCCCCCACCCCGGCCGAACTCGCGCTGGCGCTCGCGGAGGCCAAGGCGGCGCACGTGGCGGCCCGCCCGGAGGTGAGCGGCGCGCTGGTGATCGGCTGCGACTCGGTGCTCGAATTCGACGGCCGGGCGCTGGGCAAGCCCGCCGACGCCACCGAGGCCACCGCCCGCTGGAAGGAGATGCGCGGCCGGGTCGGCATCCTGCAGACGGGTCACTGCGTGTACGACACGCGCGCCAAGCGGTACGAGTCGGCGACGGCCTCGACGGTGGTGCGGTTCGGCGAGCCGACGGACGCGGAGGTCGCGGCGTACGTGGCGAGCGGCGAACCACTGCACGTGGCGGGCGCGTTCACGCTGGACGGCCGCTCGGCGCCGTTCATCGACGGCATCGACGGCGACCCGGGCAATGTGATCGGCCTGTCGCTGCCGCTGCTGCGCCGGCTCCTCGCCAAGCTGGACGTGGGGATCACCGAGCTCTGGAGCGCCTGAGCTCCCGTCAGGCCTCCGCCGGCTCCGGGGCCTTGGACGGCTCCGGGGCCGCGCCCTCCTTCCCGTACATGACCAGGGTGAGCACGACGAGCCCCACGACGGTCATGAGGAAGGCGAAGGCGTGCCAGCCGATCAGGCCGACGGCGACCGCGCCGAGGACGCCGTGGACGACCGCGCAGCCGATGAGCAGCCCCCGGCCGAAGCGGCCGGGGCGGCGGTCGCGGATCCCCGCGAGCGCGGCGACGAGCGAGCAGAGCGCGAGGGCGGCACCGGAGCCGATGCCGAGGGCCCAGGTGCCGGTGACCATGTGGTCGGGGTCGAGTCCGTCGAGGGACATCGACTGGACCTCCACGAAACGCGCCATGATCGCGTTGAGGCCGACGATGGCCGGTGCCTCCACCAGAAGCACGGCGGCCGTGACGAGTGCGATCGGTCTGCGGGCCACTCGGCCACCCCCTGGATTCGCCTGTTACCGACAGTACGGTCGACAGCGCGAAGGCTACTGGCCAGTAAACGTCCGGACAAGAGTGTGCGCCGCATGGCCGAAGGCCGACGTTCCGGCAAAGAATCATTGCGCCATTCGTAGGGACTCCACAAAGAAACCCGAATGGCGACTGGCTCCACGAACAGAGACCTGCGCCACACCTCGGAGCTACTGTGCCGTAAAGGAACCCTGCGTACCGTGGTGCGACAAGGGATTTCACGACCCGAGGAAACTTCGAGCGACCCTCTATGTGGGCAAGCTCACCCAGGGACACGGGTCGAGGGGCCGTGTCGGTAGTCCCTAAACTCAGCTTGTTTCAAGGAGGGAGCCATCGTGCGCAAGGTGCTCATCGCCAACCGTGGCGAAATCGCTGTTCGTGTCGCCCGTGCCTGCCGGGATGCCGGGATCGCGAGCGT
>NZ_JBEZNU010000019.1:0-158269 GCF_040653375.1 Streptomyces sp. NPDC047974 | reverse complement strand
GTGGCGGGGACCGCCCTCCGGGTTGCGGTACTGGTTCTCCAGGAACAGCTCTCCCTTGATGCCGGTCTCGCGGACGAAGTGCTGGACGCCGTGTGCGATCGCCCCGCACACCCAGGCGCGCACTTCGCTGGAGGAGTTGCCTCCGAGCGCCGGACGGTTCTGGACCAGCACCACGGCGCTTTCCTGCCGGGCCGCTGCGATCACCGCGCAGATCCCGGCAAGGCCTCCTTTCCCCGATGGTCAGGTCGGTACGGATGTCGAGTTGTCGCATGCGGAAACACCCCGGGGATTGATGTGAACGGTCGGCAGCGGCTCGAGCAGGGTAGCGATTCAGCGCACCCCACATGCTCGATTCTGTTGGATTTCAATGGATTGTGCGAGAGGTCTAGACAACTGGCGACAGTGACCATACCGTCCCGCCAACTGGCCAACCACTGCTAGGAGTTGCCCCATGCGCCGTGCCTCCCTGTGTCTGCTCGCGGGGGCGGTGGTCATCTCCACCGCAACCGTGGCCGTCCCCTCGGCCGTGGCCACGGTCGCGCCGTCGGCCGCCGCACTTCCGGCTGCGACCGACGGTGCCAACGACCGGTTCGCCGACGTGATCGACCGCACCGGCATGCCGACCGTCGCGGAGAACGGCTTCGCGAGCAGACTGAGCCCGATGGCTGACCTGGGGTCTTACCACGCCTACGGCCTCCCGGCCGTGGGCGACACCCACGCCTTCGGCGGTTTCACGGGCCCCTGGTACATGGCCCAGGAGTTCCCGTGGTGGATGAGCAAGGCCTTCACCCGGATCCGGCTGACCGACACCGAGACCGGCAAGGTCCTGCCCCTCTCCGCACCGACGACCCACTCCTACCCCGGACGTCTCACCCAGACCTACTACACCGACGGGGTGACGCTCGACCTGACGCTGCGCTTCACCGCCCAGCACACCGCCTTCGTCACGGCCGACGTGACGTCCACCTCGGCGCGGAAGCTCAAGGTCGCTTGGACCGGCTCGCTCCTGCGCCCGGCAGACGAGCCGCAGCGCTCGGCACTCGGTCTCGCCGGCACCTCCACGGGGGTGGAGGTCCGCTTCAAGGCCACGAAGACCGGCGGCTTCTACGCCGACGGCACCGAGAAGCTGGCCGTGCGCCACGCGGACGGGGTGACCACCACCGTCACCGGCGACTCCTACGTCACCGAGCGCCGCAAGGTGCTGGCCACCTCCCCGAAGCCGAAGCGCCTGGTGTGGACGGAGTCGTTCACCTTCGACGACGAGGAGCGCGCCGCCGAGGAGTCCGCGATCACCGCGACGCTCGACTCCCCCGACACCGCCGCCCGGCAGACGGACAACCGGTGGCAGGGCTACGTCGACAGGGCGACCGAGGGTGTCGACCCGGCGTACCACCGCGTGACGGTCAAGGCCGTCGAGACCCTGGTCGGCAACTGGCGCGGCCCCGGCGGCCGGTTCGAGAACGGCGGCATCGTCCCGTCGATGAGCCACCGGTTCTACGCCGGCGGCTACTGGCCCTGGGACTCCTTCAAGGAGGCGGTCGGCACCGCGACCTTCTCTCCGGAGCTCGCCAAGTCCGTGGTCCGCGCGCAGTTCGAGCACCAGATCGCCTCCGGCAACGAGCACGGCATGCTCCCCGACGTCACCGGCTTCCGTGAGCCGTCCACCGGTACCGGACACCACAACCTGCGCAACACCAAGCCGCCGCTCGCCGGCTGGGCGGTGGCGGAGATCTACGAGGCCGACGCGGACAAGGACTTCCTGGCCGAGATCTACCCGAAGCTCGTCGCCGAGCACGCCTGGTGGATGCGCAACCGCGACCACGACCGCAACGGCGTCCTGGAGTACGGCGGGACCGCCGAGCACAACAAGACCGTGGAAGACGCCCGGCTGTCCGCCGCCTGGGAAAGCGGCATGGACGACGAGCCCCGCTTCGACTTCGGCAACGGCCTGGAGGTGCTGAAGAACACCGACAGCACCGGCAACCACATCGGCTGGTCCCTCAACCAGGAGTCCGTCGACCTCAACGCCTTCATGGCGAAGAACAACCGCGCACTGTCCGAGATCGCCACGGCACTGGGCAGGACGGACGAAGCGAAGTCCTTCGCGGACCAGGCCGCGCACCTGGACCACAAGATCCGCACCACGATGTACGACCCGGTCAGCGGCTACTTCTACGACACCCGGCTCGGCACCGGTGCGCCCCTGACCGTGAACGGCAAGGGCATCGAGGGCATGGTCCCGCTGTTCTCCGGCTCCGCCACGTACGAGCAGGCGAACGAGACGCGCAAGGCGCTGCTCGACCCCGAGCAGTTCAACACCCACGTCCCCTTCCCGCCCGTCCCGAAGAACCACCCCACGTACGACCCCGACTCCTACACCCGCGGCAGCGCGTGGCCGGACCAGGTCTCGTTCGGAGTGACAGGGCTGGAGTCGTACGGTTTCGGCAGCGACGCCCACGCGCTGCGCTCCAAGCTCTTCGACAACGCCTACGGACTGCTCGACGGCGACGAGCCGATCTGGGAGAAGTACGACTCTGCCACCGGCGCCGGCAACAACACCGGCAACTTCAGCTGGTCGGCCGCCGGCATCCTGAAGCTGGTGCACAGGGGATCCTCCGGACCCGTCCGTTCGGCCTCGGGCAAGTGCGTCGACGTCAAGGGCGCCGACCCGGCCGACGGGACGCCGCTCCAGCTGTACACCTGCAACGGCACCCCCGCCCAGGACTGGAGCCTGCCCGGCGACGGGACCGTCCGCGCCCTGGGTAAGTGCATGGACGCCCAGAACGGCGGCACCGCCAACGGCACCGTCGTCCAGCTCTACACCTGTAACGACACCGCGGCGCAGCAGTGGGTGAACCACGCGGACGGCAACCTGGTCAACACCAAGTCCGGGCGCTGCCTCGACATCGAGAACGGCGGCACCGCGGACGGTACGCGCCTGCTGCTCTGGGACTGCCACGGCGGCGGCAACCAGAGGTGGACCGTGGGCGGCTGACCTCACCCGGCCTCCCACAGGAACGGTGCTCCACGTCGTCGGCGGCGTGGAGCACCGCGCTGTTCCACCACAGGTCACGGGCGACCGCAGGGCTGGGCCGGGAGGCACAGTTCGGCCCAGACCACATGGCCGGAGCGGATCCGGCGGTAGCCCCACCGCGTGCTGAGGGCGGCCACGATCAGCAGACCGCGCCCGTCGCAGCGTTCCACCGACTCCTCGAACGAGCATGCCCCGGCACGCTGGACCCGCTCCAGGTCGAAGCCGGGCCCGGAGTCGGTGAACTCCAGGCGGACGACGCCCCCTCCGTCGGCCGTGCGCGTCACGGTCATGGTGACGTGGGCCGGGGCTCCGCCGTGCCGCAGGGCGTTGGCGGCGAGTTCACCGGCGATCAGGGTGAGGTCGTCGGAGAGGCCGGAGAGTTCCAGCCGGACGAGGTGCTCCCGCACCCAGTGCCGCAGGCGGCCCGGCTCCTGCTCCTCGGGCAGGAGGTCACGGGCGCAGACCGTACTGGACGGGCGGAGGGTCTGGACTTCTGCGGTGGGGGTCATCGCGGACTCCTGCCATGGGGGGAGGGGCCGGTCCCGGGGTGTGCGGTCCCCGGGACCGGTGGCGGCGATGAGGCCGACCCTGGCAGCGGATGTTCTCATCAACCAAGAGGAGAATATCGTATACGAACTAAATAGGACAAGGGATGCGGCAAGCAAACGGATATCGCATACGATGGAGGGATGACGCAAGGGAAACGAGTGGGCACGCTGCCCCCAGTGAAGAGCAAGGCCGACCTCGTCTACGACAACCTTCACGAGGCGATCGTCAGCGGCGGACTGCGCCCGGGCGAACGTATCAACATGGACGAACTCGCCCGCACGTTCGGCGTCAGCAAGATCCCCATCCGGGAAGCGGTCAAGCGCCTCGAATCGGAGGGACTGGTGGTGTCCCGCGTCCACTCGGGCGTCACCGTCGCCGAGATCGACCGCCACGAGATGCGAGGGGTGTTCCTCGCGCGCGAGGCGATCGAGGGCCTCGTCGGCCGACTCGCGGCGGAGAACGCCGACGACGAGCTGCTGGCCGAGCTCGACCGCGTCCAGGCGAAGATGGGCGCGGCGCTGGAGGCGGGCGAGGTCGACGCGCTGATGGGCCTCAACTCCGAGTTCCACGGCGCGCTCGCCGCGGCGAGCGGCTACCGCATCCTCGCCGAGCTCACCGAGCAGCTCCTGGTGACCGTGCGGCGATACCGGATCGTGGCGCCGGTCGACGACATGAACTGGCGCTCGGTTCTCACCGAGCACGAGGCCATCGTCGACGCCGTCCGCCGGCGCGACCCCGAAGCCGCCGCCAAGGCGGCGCGCGACCACACCAACGCCCAGGCCGACCACGAGACCGCCCCGCAGGGGGACGCGGTCGAAGCCTGAGCCGGGGAGCCGCCCGGCGGCGCCTGAAGCCCTGTGCCCGTCGACAGGCCTGGCACCTACATTTCGTATACCTTATATTCTCCTGCGGCCGTAGGGAGCCTCCCACGGTCACGCCGTGGTGGCGACGGTCTCGGGCCCTCTGCTCCGCTCCTGGCCGTTCGCCGCGCGATCCCCAGGAGGACGGATGAACGGCTCGGGACCACAGGAGACGAGCGCGCTCGAAGGAGCCCCTCGACCACGGTCCGGCGGGCTCGCCGACATGCTGTTCGACGACGCCGGCGCCCCACCGCGACGAGTCGCCGTGAGCGTCCCTGGCGACGGTGGGATACGGCATCTGGACATCCGGGCCTTCCGACAGGAGGTCCTGGCCCTCGCGAAGGGGTTCCTGGCCTCCGGCGTCGGGCCGGGCGACCGGGTCGGCGTGATGTGCCGGACCCGGTACGAGTGGACCTTGATCGACTTCGCCCTGTGGTCGATCGGAGCGGCGTCCGCCCCCGTCCCGTACGGCTCCCCGCTCGCCGAGGCCGAACGGATCCTCGGCGACTCCCGGGCGCGCGCCTGCGTCGTGGAGGACGTGGAGCAGGCCATGACCGTGGCCCCGCTCCTCAGCCGCCTGCCCGCCCTCGACCAGCTGTGGCAACTCGACGCGGGAGCCCTGGACCTGCTGTTCAGGGCCGGAGCGGGGTTCGACGACACCGCCGTGCACCGCTACCGCCTGTCCGTCGGCCCGGGGACCGTCGCGAGCGTCGCACACACCGCCGGAACCACCGGCCGCCCCAAGACGTGCCTGGTCACCCACGGCAACCTGTGGGCGGCGGCCACCGGACTGCTCCACGTCTACGGGGATGTCATGGGGAGCCGCGGCGGAGGGAGCGTGCTGCTCCACGCGCCGTTCGACGACGTCACCGCGCGCGTGGTCGGGATCGCCGCCCTCCTCTCCGGTCACGTCCTCGCCCACCAGCCGCCCTGCTCCCCCGCCGAACTCCTCGCGGTCCTGCAGGAGCTGCGGCCGACCGTGCTGGTGACGGAACCCAGGACGACGGAAGCCCTCGTCTCGTCCTTCCGCAGGAGCGCGGAACTCGAAGGCAGGGCCGGGGGGTTCGGCGCGGCCCTCGACATCGCGGTCCGGCACGCCGAGGCCCGCGAGCGCGGGGCCCTCGGGCAGGGCGCCCGGGTGTGCGTCCAGCACGACGTGCTCGACCGGGGGACCTTCGCGGAACTGCGCCAGTCCCTCGGCGGAAGGCTGGGCCACATCCTCCTCTGCGGCTCCGGCCTGCGCCGCCGTCTCGGACTGTTCTGGGCCGGCGTCGGCATCCAGGCGCACGAGAGCTACGGCCTGACGGAACTGACGGGGGCCGTCACCCTGGGCCCCCCGGGGCGGCTCAGCCAGGGCACGGCGGGCCTGCCGCTCCCGGGCAACACGCTGCACGTGGACGAGACCGGCCACCTGTGGGTGCACGGAGAGCACACGGCGACGTCCTACGCAGCCGACGGTGGAGCCCTGCCGAGGCGCGAGTGGATCGCCACCGGCGACCTCGGCCGACTCGACCCCGAGGGGCGTCTGACGGTCGTCGGGCGGGTGGCCGACGTACTGGTCACCACCGGGGGCACCGAGGTCATGCCACTGCCTCTGGAAGAGGAGATCCGGGCCCACCCCCTGGTCGTCCACTGCGTCGTCGTCGGACACGGGCGCCCTTACGCCGGTGCGCTCATCACCCTCGACCGCGACGCCGTGGCGCACTGGCTCCGCATGTGCGGCAGGCGTCCACTGACGCCGCGCGAACTGACGCACGACCCGGAGCTCCTGGCGGAGATCCACCGGGTCGTTCTCGCGGCCAACAGGAAGGCGCCCGCCGGCGCCGCGATCCGCACCTTCCGTCTGCTGACGGGTCAGTTCACCGTCGAGCAGGGGCTGCTCACCCGGGCCTCGCAGCCGCGCAGGGAGCGCATCGTGCAGACCCACCCCGCGGAGGTAGAGGCGCTCTACCGGGTCTGACCCCATCCGTACGAGCTCGGAGCCGGCCCCGCGCGGGGCCGGCTCCGAGCTCGTACGTTCCGCCGGGAGCGCTGGTCAGACGTGATCGTCCCGGTCGTGGGCCGTCTCCCGGCCCGCGAGCACCGCGAAGGCGGTCACCACGCAGCCCGCGATCACGTACAGGGCCACCGGCGCGACCGAACCGGTCGCGGAGTGCAGCGCGGCCCCGATGAAGGGCGCGGTGCCGCCGAAGAGCGCGCCGCCGAACTCGCGGCCCACGCTGACGCCGCTGTAGCGGATCCGCGCGTCGAACAGCTCGGCGACCAGGGCGGCCTGCGGCCCGAAGACCATGTCCTTGCAGACCGGGATGGCGATCAGCATCGCGAGCACCACCATTCCGGTGCTGCGCGTCTCCAGGAGCCAGAAGAACGGGAACGCGTACAGGACCGTGCACAGGAGCCCGATGCAGACCATCGCGCGCCGCCCGATCCGGTCGCTGAGCCACCCCCAGAAGGGGATGGCCACGATCTCCAGGGCCGAGGCGAGCGTGATCGCCCAGAGCACCGTGGACTTGTCCATGCGCAGCGTCCCGGTGGCGTACGCGACGGCGAACGCCTGGATCATGTACCCCCACACGAAGCCCGAGACCGTGATGCCGAGGACGCGGATCACGGCCAGCGGCTGCCGGCGGAGGATGGCCACGAGGGGACGCTTCTCCCTCTCTCCGTACTCCTCCAGTTCGGCGAAGACCGGCGTCTCCTTGATGCCGTGGCGGACGACGAGTCCGAACAGCACGAGCACCGCGCTCAGCAGGAACGGCACTCGCCACCCCCAGGACTCGAACGACTCCTGGGGAAGCATGGACACCAGCCCGAACACGCCGGCGGCCAGGACGAACCCGGCGCCGGTGCCCATGGCGGGGATGGCGCCGAAGAGGCCCCTGCGGCCCGGCGGCGCGCTCTCCACCGTCAGGAGCGTGGCCCCCGCGAACTCCCCGCCCACGGCGATCCCCTGGCACACGCGGAGGATCACGAGGAGCACGGGTGCCCAGATCCCGACGGCGGCGTACGTGGGGAGGACGCCGATCAGGGTGGTGGTCACGCCCATGCCGAGCATCGTCAGGAGAAGGACGTGCTTGCGTCCGACCCGGTCACCGAGGTGGCCGAAGAGCATCCCTCCGATCGGACGGGCGGCGAAGCCGACCGCGAAGGTGGCGAAGGAGGCGAGGATTCCGCCGGTCGCCGAGGAACCGAAGAAGAGGGGCCCGAAGACGAGGGCCGACGCCAGACCGTAGAGGTTGAAGTCGTACCACTCCATGACCGTGCCGACGGTACTCGCGACCATCGTGCGCCGGTCCGTCCGGGTGCGCGAGGGGAGGGGGCCGGTCGATTCTGCGACGACGACGGTTGTCATGGGCTCACCTTGAGGACAGCGGATCAGAGCAGAGGGAGAGTATTCGATATACTAAGGCAGCACCAGGTCACGGAATAATAGATATCGTATACGATGAACGAATGAACGCGCAGACATGGGCGGGGCGCCTGCCCGTCGTGAAGAGCAAGGCGGATCTCGTCTACGACAGTCTCCGGGCCGCGATCGCCTCGGGTGAACTGCGGCCGGGCGAGCGCATCAACATGGAGGAGCTCGGCCGTACCTTCGGGGTGAGCAAGATCCCGGTCCGCGAGGCGGTCAAACGCCTGGAGTCCGAGAACCTCCTAACGTCACGCGTCCACACCGGCATGACGGTGACGGAGGTGGATCCGGACGAGATCCGCGGCGTATACCTGGCCCGGCAGGCCATCGAAGGGCTCGTCGCCCGCCTCGCCGCGGAGGGGGGCGACGCCCTGCTCGTCGACGATCTGACCACCGCCCACGAGGCGATGCTCCGGGCGATGGAGGAGGACGACGAACAGGCGCTCTCCCGGCTCAACACCGAATTCCACCGCCGGATCGCAGCCGCCAGCGGATACCGCGTACTGGCCGACGTCACCGAGCAGCTGCTCCTCACGATCCAGCGCTACCGCCTGATCATCCCCCGGCGGGACGCGGACTGGCGCTCCGTCCTGGCGGAGCACGAGGCCGTCATCGAGGCACTGCGCACCGGCGGACCCGACGCGGTGGCGGACGCGGCCAGGACCCACACCACCTCACAGGCGCGGCGCGAGGCCGAGGCGCGCCGCTGAGGGCGACGCGCCTCACCCTTCCCCACCCGGGCGCCGGCCTCGTGCCCCGGCTCTGCACCACGTAAGGCCGCAGCCGCCGCCCCCTCCACACGCCCCCCTCGATCGCGAGATAGGGAAGAGGGCGCCGCCCCGAAAGACAGCGGGCCCTACAAGGGCGGCAGGCCCATCCGTCCCCGGTGGGCGTCCCGGAGCAGACTGGCCGGACTCACCACGGAGGCGCCGGCGTCCAGCACCAGCTCCGCCCCGGTCAGCAGGGCGGCCCCGGGGCTCGCCGCGTACGCCACGGCGTCCGCGATCTGCTCGGGCTCGCCGAGCAGGCGCAGCGGATTGCTCTGACGCAGCCGCTCCAGGTCGTCCGGGCCGTCGAGGCGCGACTCCGTCGCCGGGGTGCGCACCCAGCCGGGCGAGACCGTGACGAAGGAGATTCCGTACTGGCCGTAGTCCACGGCGAGTTGACGCGTCAGCGCGGCGATGGCCCCCTTCGCCGCCGCGTACGCGGGCAGCCCCGGCGCGGCGGTGCGGTGGAGGACGGAGCCGACGGTCACCACGGCGCCGGAGCCCGCCTCGATCATCCCCGGCAGGACCTCGCGCACGCACAGGTAGACGGAGCCGAGGTTCGCCCGGAGCACCCGGTCCCACTCCTCCTCGGCGGTCCGGTGCAGCGGCTGCCCCTCGGTGATGCCCGCGCAGGTGACGAGGACGTCGACCGCGCCCCCCTCGGGCACCGCCGAGCGCACCGCGGCGGCGACCTCCGCGGCGACGGTGACGTCCGCCCTGGCAAAACGCACGCCGGGGAGCCCGGGGTCGGACAGGTCCACGCCGACGACCCGGTAGCCGTCGGCGACGAAGCGGGCGGCAACGGCCCGGCCGATGCCGCCGCCGGCTCCGGTGATCAGGGCGGTACGGGTCATCTGTGGCACCTCACTCGTGATGGCCTGGGCGCGGAGCGGATCCCGACGCGTCGGCGGGGTTGAACTGGAGACATGAAAGTATACGATCTACTAAACATCTTCTATGGGCAGGAGGCCCTCGTGCAACCCTCCGACCTTCTCTCCGCGTTCCGGACCCGCCGCGTGATCGCCATCGTGCGCGGAAGCGACAAGGAAGCCGCGCTCGACACGGTGCTGACGCTGGTGCGCAACGGCATAGACCTCGTCGAGGTCTCGCTCAGCGGCGCCGACGCGCTGGACGTCATCCGCGGGGCGCGCGCCGCCCTGGGCCCGGACGCCCTGCTGGGCGCGGGGACCGTCCTCACCGCCGGGGACGCGCGGCGGGCGGCCGAGGCGGGAGCCGCCTTCATCGTGACTCCTGCCGTGACCGAGGCCGTCGGGGCATCCCGCGCGCTCGGGCTGCCGGTGCTCGCCGGGGCGCTGACCCCGACCGAGGTCGTCGCCGCCCGGGCCGCCGGGGCGACCGCCGTGAAGCTCTTCCCCGCCGGCCCGGGCGGCGTGGACCTGCTGCGCGCGCTGCGGGGCCCCTTCCCCGACGTGCCCTTCGTCCCCGTCGGCGGGGTGGACGCGGCCGTCGCCCGGGACTACCTGACGGCCGGCGCGCTCGCGGTCGGTGTCGGCGGCCCCCTCGTGGGGCGCGCTGCGGACGGAGACCCCAGGGGCCTCGACGAGCGCATCACCTCCTTCACCGCCCTCGGCGCCCTCACCTCACACGGCAAGGGGATGTCATGACCGACGTCCTCACCTTCGGCGAGGCGATGGTCTCGCTGCGCGCCGATGGCCCCATCGGCACGAACGGCACGCTGCGGCCGTCCGTCGCGGGGGCCGAGGCCAACGTCTCGATCGGACTGGCGCGCCTCGGCCACCGGGCGCGCTGGGTCGGCCTCACCGGCAAGGACGCCTTCGGGGACCTCGTCCTGCGCACGCTGCGCGCCGAGGGGGTCGACATCGGCCACGCCCGCCGCGTCGGCCATCCCACCGGCATCGTCGTCTTCGAACCGCGGATCTCGGAGCTGGTCCGGGTGGACTACCACCGCCGGGGTTCGGCGGGGTCCCGGTTGGCTCCCGAGGACCTCGGCGACGCCTTGGCGGCGCTCCCCCGGGTGGTCCACGCGACCGGAGTGACCGCCGCCCTGGGGCCCGCCCCGCTGGAGGCGGTCCGCTTCGCCCTGCGGACGGCCTCGGAGGCGGGCGTGGCCACCTGCTTCGACGTGAACCACCGCATGAAGCTCTGGTCCCGCGACCAGGCCGCCGACGCCCTGCGCCCGCTCGTCCGGCACGTCGACGTGCTGGTGGCCTCGGACGACGAACTGGCGCTGGCGGCCCCGGCCGGGGCCCGGACCGAGGCGGACCGGGTCGCGGCCCTGCTGGCCGCCGGGGTCCGCGAAGTGGTCGTGAAGCGCGGAGCGGACGGCGCGGAGGTCTTCGACTCCACGGGGTCCACCGCGCGTCCGGCCGTCCGGGTCGCCGTCCGCGACACCGTGGGCGCCGGGGACGCCTTCGTCGCCGGGTACCTGTCCGGCCTCCTCGACGGTGAGCCGGTGGCCGGCCGGCTGGACCGGGCCGTGACCACCGGCGCCTTCGCGGTCGCGTCCCTGGGCGACTGGGAGGGGCTGCCCGGGCGCGAGGAGCTCGACCTGTTGCGGATCGCCCCGGGGAACGTGCTCCGGTGACCGGGCGCGAGGCCCCGGCGAAGTGGCGGCCCCACTCCTCGGTCCGCCATCACCTGGCGGAGGGCGCCCGGTGGCACGAGGGCCGGCTTCTTCATGTCGATCTGCTCCGCGGCGACCTGTTCCGGAGCGACGTCCGTTCCACGGACCGTCCGGCCCATGTGCTCAGCCTCGGCGTCCCGCTCGGCGCGGTCGCGCCCGTGGCCGCCGGGGGGAGCGACTGGATCGTCGCTGCCGGTGACGGCATCGCCCTGGTCGGCGCCGGCCGGCCGGAGTGGCTGGCCCGCCCCGAGCGCGCTACCGGGCGCTCCATGCGGATGAACGACGGGGCGTGTGATCCGGCCGGCCGGTTCTGGGCGGGCAGCATGGAGGTCCGTGCGGCGGTCGGCGCCGGTTCGCTCTACCGGACGGGGCCGGACGGCTGCGTGGAGCGGGTCCTCGACGGCCTGACCGTGCCGAACGGACCGGCCTTCAGCCTCGACGGGACGTCCATGTACCTGGCGGACAGCGCGCACGGCACGATCACCCGCCACACCGTGGCCCCCGGGACGGGCCGCCTCCTCGGCTCCGAGCCCTTCGCCGAGCTCGCCGCGTACGAAGGGCGCCCCGACGGCATGACCGTCGACGACGACGGGAACCTCTGGGTCGCCCTGTGGGGTTCCGGCCGTGTCCGGTGCTACGGCCCCGGCGGCGAGGTCCTGCGCGACCTCGCGGTGCCCACTCCCCACCCCAGCAGCGTCGCCTTCGGGGGCGGGCTGATGGCCGTGACCACGGCACGGCACGGCCTGGAGCACCCCGACGGCCTGGCGGGCGCCGTCCTGCTCCGGCCGACAACGGTCTCGGCGCCTCCCGCCGCTCCGTTCGGCTCGATACCCGCGGCCTAGAGACCCCTCTGGCCGCGGGGAAGGCGCGCGCGGAAACGGCGGGGAAACTTTCCGGCCACACCCCCTGGCGCGGATTTCGTATATGGAATACCTTCATTCGTATACCCCGCATTCGACCGTTGACCGAGGCGGTGACCCTCCCCCATGAACACGTCCCTCGCGGAGACCCCTGCCATGAACCCCCACAGCCCGGCCGAGAAGCGTCGGCGGACCATGCTGGCGAGCACCGTCGGCACGGTGATGGAGTGGTACGACTTCAACCTCTACGGTCTGGCGTCGGCCCTCGTCTTCGGCCCGCTGTTCTTCGGCTCCACGTCGACCGGAGCCACGCTGGCCTCGTTCGCCACCTTCGCGGTGGGCTTTGCCGCCCGCCCCATCGGCGGCGTGCTGTTCGGCCACCTCGGTGACCGGATCGGACGCAAGCAGGTCCTGCTGATCACCCTGCTGGTCATGGGACTGGCCACCGCTCTGGTCGGCCTCCTGCCGACCCACGCGGCGATCGGCGTCTGGGCCCCGGTCCTGCTGATCGTCCTCCGGGTCGCCCAGGGCGTCGCGGTCGGCGGGGAGTTCGCCGGCGCCACCCTGCTCACCGTCGAGAACGCGCCTCCCGGCAGGCGCGGCCTCTACGGTGCCGTGCCCGCCATGGGCACGGGCGCGGGATTCGTCCTGGCGAGCGCCGTCTTCGGTCTCGTCTCGATGCTTCCGGACGACGCCTTCCTCTCGTGGGGCTGGCGTGTGCCGTTCCTCCTCAGCTTCGGCCTCGTCCTCTTCGGGTTCTGGGTGCGACGCGGCATCGAGGAGACGCCCGTCTTCACGGAGCTGGAGGACGCCGGCGAGAAGGTCCGGTTCCCGATCCTGCACGCCCTCCGCACCGCTCCCGGCGCGGTGGTGCGCACCCTGGGGATCACGGTCTCCGGCTTCGTCTGGGGCTATCTGATCCAGGCGTTCACCCTCGCCTACGCCACCGCCGAGCTGGGCGTCCCCAAGTCCACGATGCTGTGGTCCATCGCGCTCGCCTCGGCCCTGTCGATCGGCACGGTGCCCCTGTGGGGTCTGCTGTCCGACCTCATCGGGCGCCGGACGACGGTCGCCATCGGACTCGGGATGACGGTGCTGTTCGTCTTCCCCTTCTTCGAGATGCTGCAGACCCGCGACGCGTGGGCGATCTTCCTCGCGTACGTCATCGCCATCCCGATCTGCAAGGACATGGTCTTCGGCCCCCAGGCCGCACTCGTGGCGGAGCAGTTCGACGCGAAGGTCCGGTTCAGCGGCGTCAGCGCCGGGCGCGAGCTCGGCGGCGCCCTCTTCGGAGGCACCGCTCCCTTCATCGGGACCGCGCTCCTCGCCTCCACAGGCTCGATCACCCCGGTCGCCCTCTACGTCGTCGCCGGCTGCGCGCTGACCGCCGTCGCGGTCTTCACCGGCCGCGAGACGGCCCGGGACTGACCACATCACCACCGCGGCCGGGCGGACTCCCGCCCCGGCGGCATCACCCACTGGAGAACCACCACATGACCACCCAGCCCGTGCGCATCGCCAAGGTCGAGGCGCTGGCCCTGTCGGCCAGCTTCGACGACCTCTACGACTCCCCGGACGACGTGCCGGACTGGCTCCGCTACCCCGCCTCCAGCCATCTGGTCCTGCCCCGGCGCGGACAGTACGCGACCCTCGTCAAGGTGCACGCCGAGGACGGCACCATCGGCATCGGCGAGTGCTACGGGCTGCCCTCGCCGCAGGTGACCGCCACGGTGGTGAGCACGGTCCTCGCCCCGCTCCTCGTCGGCCAGGACGCCCTCGCCACCACCGCCGTGTGGGAGCGGCTGTACCAGGGGCAGGCCGCCGGCGGACACAACCGCGGGTTCTACCTGGAGGCCCTCGCGGGCATCGACCTCGCCCTGTGGGACCTGCGGGGCAAGCTCGCCGGCGTCCCGGTCCACCGGCTGCTCGGCGGCCCGATACGCGAAAAGATCGACTGCTACGCCAGCCCCGTCGCACTGCACGCCGACCCGGCCGACTCCGCGCGGCAGGCCCTCGGCTTCGTCGAGCAGGGCTTCAAGGCGTTCAAGGTCAAGATCGGCCGGGGCGAACGCACGGACCGGGCGCATCTCACGGCCGTACGCGAGGCCGTCGGAGGTGACATCGAGATCCTCACCGACGTCAACTGCGCCTACGACCTCGACGAGGCCACCCGCGTGGCCCGCGTCCTGCGCGACCTGGACATCTCCTGGTACGAGGAGCCGCTCCAGGTCGACGACCTCGCCAACCTCGGCGAGTTGCGCCGTCGCACCGGCCTGACGATCGTCAACGGCGAGACCCACTTCACCCGCTTCGACCTGCGCGACTCGCTGCTCCACCGGGCCATCGACGTCTTCATGCCCAACGTCGCACGCTGCGGCGGCATCACCGAGGCCACCCGCCTCTCCGCGCTCGCCTCCGCCTTCCACGTCGACATCGCCCCGCACGGCGTCGGCTCCGGCGTCAGCCTGTGCGCGGCGCTCCAGCTGTGCGCGGCCACCCCGAACCTGCGCACCTACGAGTACAACCGCCTCCCCAACCCGATCCGCGAGCGCATCCTCACCAACCCGCCGGAGTTCCACGACGGCGTGCTGTACGTCCCCCAGGGTCCCGGCCTCGGCGCGACGCTCGACGACGACATCGTCGACCGCTACACGATCTCCGCCCACTGACCCCTTCCAGACCGACGGTGGCCGGGTCCCGTCCCGGCGCCGGCCACCGTCCTCCGTGCACCACCCCTGCCCCGTCTCTTTCCTGCCATCAAAGGAGATGCCATGTCCTTGCACGGTTCCCAGGGTCCGAGCCGAAGGTCGATCCTGCGGGGGGCGGCCGTCGCCGGCGCCGCCGCCGCGCTGTCCTCGGTCGTCAACCTCTCGACCGCGCAGGCCGCCACGTCCGGCGCCTACACCATCCGGTTCGACAGCGGCCGCCGCCAGACGATCTGGGGTCTCGGCTTCGAGATCCAGTCGGACTCGATCGGCTCGAACAACGAGGGCCTTCCCGACACCGTCAGCGGCGTGCCGTACGACCTGACCGACTCCGAGCGCACCCGCTTCTACAACGAGATGCTCAAGGGCGGACGCTCGGACCGGGGATTCCGCTACTGTCGGCTCGCCATGGGCCTGTACTACCGCGGCCTCGACCCGACCAAGAAGCTCATGCGCGGGCGCTACCCCGGCCAGACCGCACTCCTCGCCGACATGTGCGACCGGGCCGGCGTCGAGGGACTCTCCGTCGAGTACTGGTCCCCCGCGCCCGGCTGGAAGTCCAACGACTCGTACATCGGCGGCACGCTCAAGTCCTTCGAGCCCGCGTTCCTCGACCAGTTCGGCGACGCCCTCGTCGCCGACCTCGACTACCTGACCGCCGGCGGCCTGCGGATCTCGCAGTGGGGGCTGCAGAACGAGCCGCGCTACAGCACCCCGTACTCGTCTTGCGTCTACAACGCCGAGCAGTACCTGAAGACGTTCAAGGCCGTGGCGCCGAAGATCCGCGCCAAGTACCCGAACGCGCTGATCACGGCGGACAGCCAGGACGGCTGGGGCGGGGCGATCGGCGGCGCCCTCCTCGGCGACGCGGCGGCGCTGGACCTCGTCGACGCCTGGACGTACCACCGCATCGGCTACGACAGCAACTACCAGATCGACAACGACTTCAACCGGCTCGCCCAGGGCAAGATCGTCTTCAACAACGAGTTCGAGTACCTCGACAACAAGACCTCGGACTGGCGGACCATCAACACAGCCCAGTCGATCATGAACTGGATGACCTTCCAGAACTCGCCCACCTGGTACTGGCTCCACGCGCTGAAGCCGATCGCCAACGCGGAGGCACCGGGTTACTCCCTCGGGTTCTGGCGTCCGCCGCACGACACGGACTTCTCCCGCTTCCCGGACCTCAAGCCCGGTCACTGGACGTGGAACGCGCAGAACTGGAACGGGCTCGCCGGCTTCGTGAAGTACATGCCGTGGGACTCCGTGCGCTACCACGTCGAGGAGTCCACCACCCAGCGGGACCAGCGGATCATGGCCTGGAAGACCCCGGCCGGCAAGCCCGTCTTCGCCATCACCAACCGGTCGGCCACCGAGTCGTTCACGTACACGATCGACACCCAGACGGCCGCCGCCTTCGAGGGCCACCGCTACAGCCCCACCATCAACGACCAGCGTCTCGCCACGAAGGCCGGCCCGACGCTCACCATCACGGTCCCGCCCCTGTCCGTCGAGTTCTGGGTCCGTACGCCGTAGCCGCTGCTCGGCACACGACCACGGCACCCGCACAACAGCGCCCCCACAGCGCACAGTTCTAGGAGAACGCACCATGGCACGACCCAGAAGCCGCCTGCTGCTGGCGGCATCGCTCGCCACCGCCTGCGCGATGACCGCCTCCGCCTGTTCCACCGCCCAGGGAGGCGGCGGCTCCGCCGGCGACGGCAAGGGCACCATCGAGTTCTGGTCCATGCCGTTCTGGATCGGGCAGGACGGCAAGGTCAAGGAACTCGTCGACGAGTTCAACAAGTCTCAGGACGACGTCACCGTCAACCTCACCCAGCTGGAGTGGAAGGACGGCCGGGACAAGATCAAGCAGGCGATAGCCGCCGGCAAGGGGCCGGACGTCTGGCTCATGAACAACGGCCTGGAGCTCGACTACCTCAAGGCCGGCTCCCTCGCCCCGCTCGACGACCTCGGCTACACGAAGAACGACACCGCCGCCTTCCTCGACCTCGTCAAGGTCAACGAGTACGAGGACAAGCTCTACGGCGCCCCGCTGTACTTCGACGTCAGCGTCATGCTCTACCGGACTGACGTGCTGAAGAAGTACGGCGTCGCCAAGCCGCCCGCCACCTGGGACGAGCTGAAGACGGCCGCGTCGACCATCACCACGAAGTCCGCCGCCGACGGCAGCAAGGTCAGCGGCTGGCAGTTCAAGGGCATGGACGACCACGTCAACGGCATCAACTCCACCTGGGAGAGCTTCCTCTGCCAGGCCGGCGGCAACCTCACCTCCGACGACTACACCAAGTCGACGCAGAACTCGGAGGCCGGAAAGACCGCGATGGAGTACATGAAGTCCTTCTACCAGGACAAGACCTCGCCCGTCGGCACCAGCGCCCTCAACGGGTTCGTCGACGGCAAGGTCGCCATGTTCTCCTTCTTCCAGTCCGTCGCCGCCAACGTCGAGGCCGGTGGGGCCAAGACGGAGGGCAAGTGGGCGATCGCCCCCATGCCGAAGGGCCCGAAGAGCGGCTGCTCCATGGTCGGCGGGCACAGCCTCGTGGCCAGCTCGCAGAGCAAGGACCTCAAGGCCGCCGGCTCGTTCATGAAGTGGCTCGCCTCCCCCGAGCGCAGCGCGCAGTACATGGACTTCCGCGCGATCTTCCCGTACCAGCCCGCGAAGGTCACCCCGGCCGTCAAGGCGGCGTACGACAAGCAGGTCAAGAGCGACCCGAACTGGGCTCCGATCCTGGAGCAGCTCGGCCGCAACACCCCTGACCTGCTCCTGCAGGACCGGCACGGCTGGGCCACCCGCTGGGAGGCGCAGAAGGCGTCGGTGGTCGCCGGCGTCGGCGGCCAGGTCCCCGTCGAGCAGGCCCTGAAGTCGATCGACGACGAGGTCGGCAAGGCCCTGGGCACGGAGAAGTAGTCACCTCATGAACACCTCTACGGAGCTTCCCCCGAAGCTCTCCACGGACTCCGGGCGCGGTACCGACCGCGCCCGGGGCACCGGGCGCACCCGACGGCGCAGGCCGACCGGGGCGCTCGCCGGGTGGCTCTCCGTCGCCCCCGCCCTGCTGGTCATCCTCGGCTTCACGTTCTACCCCATGGTGCAGTCGATGCTGCTCAGCACCGACCGGTGGAACATGCTGGGTCCCCGGCAGTTCGTGGGCACGGAGAACTACGAGACGATCCTGTCGGCCGGCACCTTCCGGGAGAGCCTGTTCAACACCCTGGTGTTCACGGTCATCACCCTGATCGGCACCTACACGCTCGCCCTCGCGACCGCCATGGCGGCCAACCGCGAGCTGCGCTCCGCGCGCATCATCCGCACCATTACCGTCCTGCCCGCGGTCATCCCCATGGTCGTGGCAGGCCTGATCTGGAAGTGGCTCTACGAGCCCGACCACGGCCTCATCAACAACCTGATCGCCCTGGTCGGCGTGGACGGCGCCCGCTGGCTGTTCGACAACGACCTCGCCCTCCCGGCCGTCGCGGTGGTCAGCATCTGGAAGGACTTCGGCATCTACGCGCTGATCCTCCTGGGCGGCCTCCAGCGCATCCCCGCCGAACTCTACGAGGCGGCGACGATCGACCGCGCCGGCCCGTGGCGGCAGTTCCGCTCCGTCACCCTGCCCATGCTCCGACCCGCGGGAGCCGCCGTGTTCCTGCTCCTGGTCTTCAACTCCTTCAAGGTCTTCGACCAGGTGTGGGTGATGACCGAGGGCGGACCGGGCACGGCGACGCTCACGGTGGTCACGTTCATCTACACCAAGCTCCTCACCGACGTCGGCGTCGCGTCGGCCGCCTCCGTGGTGCTGTTCGTGATCCTCCTCCTCATCACGCTGATCCGGCTGCGCCTGACCTCCCGGGAGGAGTCATGACGAAGAGTCGCGCGAGCGGGCTGCCCCGCACCCTCTGGCTCGTCCTGATCAGCGTCTTCGCGGGCCTGCCCGTCCTGTGGATGGTCGTCACCTCGCTCCAGCCCATGGAGGAGCTGCTGGGGACCGACGCGAGCCTGATACCGGGCTCGGTGTCCCTGGACGCGTACGCGGAGGTGCTGAACCGCTTCCCGTTCTGGCAGTGGTTCATGAACTCGGTGATCGTGGCCGCGGCGGTCGTCGCGGGCAACCTCGTCTTCGACACTCTGGCCGCGTACGGTCTCAGCCGGATCAGGTTCCGCGGGCGGCAGGCGGTGCTCACGCTCATCCTCGCCACCCTGATGATCCCCACCCAGGTCATCCTCGTGCCGCTGTACCTGGTCATGCGGGACCTGAACTGGATCGACACCTACTGGGCGATGATCATCCCGTTCCTCGCCAGCCCCACCGGCATCTTCCTGCTCCGGCAGCACTTCGTCACGCTGCCGATCCAGCTGGACGAGGCGGCCGCCATCGACGGCGCCGGACGCCTCCGCACCCTGTGGAGCATCCTGCTGCCGAGCTCGTGGCCGGCGCTCGGCACGGTGGCGGCGCTGAAGTTCATGTGGACGTGGGGCGAGTTCGCCTGGCCCTCACTCGTCACCAACGACGAGCTGCTGCGCACCCTGCCCGTCGGACTGGCCCGCTTCCAGAACCAGTTCGACCCCCGCTGGGACCTCCTCATGGCGGGCTCCGTCATGGCCGCCGTCCCCGTCGTGCTCTGCTTCGTCTTCCTCCAGCGCTTCTTCGTGAGCGGACTGACGGGCGGCGCGGTGAAGGAGTAGCGGACGCGGGCAGAGGGGCCGGCCGGAATCCCGGACGGCCCCTCTGCCACACGCCGAAGCACCGGCGGACGGCTCTCTCAGGCACGCGCCGTCAGGCGGGGGCGGGCAGCCCACGGCCCGCCGAGCACGGGTGGAGAAGCCACGACGCGCCGGTCCGGCGTGGACCGGGACGCCGGGTGGGCGGGCGCCGCCCACTGACCGGGACCGACGGATCAGCGGGCGGCGCACTCGGCCCAGACCCGCTGGCCGAGGGCCAGGCGGTCGGCACCCCAGCTCGTGCTCAGGGCGTCGACGAGCATCAGGCCGCGGCCATGGCAGTCCTCGAGACCGTCGGCCGAGCCCCAGGAGGTCCTGATGTGCTCCGGGTCGAATCCCGGGCCCGCGTCCGTGACGCCGATCCGGACGTACGCGCCGGGCAACCGGGTCAGGGTGACCCTAGCGGGGGTGTGACCGTGCCGGGCGGCGTTGGTCGCCAGCTCGGTGGCGATGAGCCGGAAGTCGTCGGCCAGGTGTCCCAGCCTCCACCGGCGCAGGTGGCCGGTGACCCAGTTGCGCAGCCCGGCGATGGGGTCGTCCCCCTGCGCCAGGGGGAGGCTGTGGCTCTCGGTCCTGTGGGAGGGGGCGGGCCGGGCAGGAGCACGGGGAGAGGCGGGCGGGGGGACAGGAGCGCCGTCACGCACGTCGAAGGAGTGGCAGCGGAGCAGCCCCCAGAAGGGGGCGACCGCCCTGGGGCCAGAACGCGCGGGACGGGAGACGTCGAAAGCGCCCGGTTCATGGCCTGTGGCCACCCGCGCCCCGTCTTCGGGGGCGGCCGGACGGTCGAGGTCGGTGCTGCTCATCGGAATCTCCTGCGGTGAGATGCGTGTCCCCCGCTTTCCACGGTCGGTATCGGACCGTCGCGGAACAATACGGACCCCGAACCTTGGGGATACCTAGAAAACGCCCCACCATGTGGTGCCCCGCGGCTCGGCAGCCGCGGGGCACCAGGTGTGACCATTCGGTCACGCTGTGCGCGTGCCGGTCGGCGTCAGGCGCAGGTGATCTTCAGGTCCGCCCAGTCCGCGTGGTCGTACGCCGCGCCGTCGCCGCCGTCGGTGACCACCAGGCGGACGGTTTCGGCGGTGCTGACGTCGGCGGTGAGCGACCGTGCCGCGTCGGCGTTGGTCATCTTCGGGATGGACGCCACCTGCTGGTGGTCGGCCCAGATCTCGAAGGTCACCGTGCCCTGCGTGCCCGCCTCGTCGTCGAGGCCGACCTGGGCGGTCACCCGGGTGCACCGACCGGCGGTGTAGTACTCGACGGAACTGGGCGAGTTCACGCCGAGTCCCTTGGCGAAGACCGTGCCGTTGATGGTGATCGGGCTGCCGTCGCCGGCGTTGGACTCGCCGTTGCTGAGGTCCTTCTCCACCGGTCCCCAGCCGTTGGTCGCGGCGAGCGGGGCCTGGTCACCGAGGTAGGACTCGCCCGCCGGAGGACGGGTGACGCCGACGAGTACGGGCACCGGGATCGCGCTGGTGAAGGTCAGCCCGTCACGGGAGCGGTACTTCGTGGTGAGGGTGAGTTCGTGGCGGCCCGTCGCGCCGGCCGGGACGGTGACGTCCCATTCCGTGCCGAGCGTGGCGCCGGCCTTCAAACGGTCGGTGGAGGCCGCCGTCACGGGCTGCGCGGTCCAGCCGTCCCCGCCGGTGAGCGTGAGGGTCACCGTCCCGGTCGCGGCGCCGCCGTGGTTCGTGACCGCGGAGGCGACCCGCTGGGTGGTGCCGGGGCGGGCCACCGCGTCACCGGAGATGGTGGTGTCGAGCAGCGGCGGGAGCTGCGACCATTCCCGGTCGGCCGACACCTTCAGAAGGACGGTCCCGTGGGCGGGCACCGTCGCCGCGATCGTTCCCGACGTGCCTTTCTCCAGAGCCGTCCACAGGTCGCGCGCCTTGTAGCCGCTCGCGGCCGGCAGGCCCACCGCCCCGGCCGTGGTCGCGATGTGCCGGGGCCGGTTCGTCTCGTTGAACAGGGCGACCGCCCGGCTGCCGTCGGCCAGCTCCTTGGAGATCACCCAGCGGCCCGCGTCGGAGGCGACGACCTCACCCGGCTTCCCCCTGGGGTCCTGGTCGACGGCGATCACCTCGCGGTTGGTGAGGATCTCGGCCGAGACGGCGTCCAGCTTGCGCAGGTCCGAGCCGATGACCAGCGGGGCCGCCATGACGGACCAGAGGGAGAACTGGGTCCGGTACTGGGTCTCGGTCATGCCGTAGCCGCCGACGTGGAGGGCGTCCGGGTCGTTCCAGCGGCCCGGCCCGGTGTGTGCGGCGAGCGGCAGGTTCTGCTTGACGCGGGCCAGGACGCTCCCCCAGCCGTCGGTGCCGGCGCCGGTGGTGCGCCGGACCTGGGCGACGTCGCCGTCCCATTCCCAGGAACGGTTCGCGCCCTGGTCGGCGACGGTGAGGACGACGGGCCGGCCGGTGGCGCGGAGGGCGTCGCTCATCGCGGCGTACCGCTGCTCGGCGTCGCCGCCTCCGCCGCAGTCGGCGTACGTCAGGTGGTCGACGCCCCAGTCGGCGAACTGCCGTGCGTCACCGGCCTCGTGGCCGAGGGAGCCCGGGAAGCCGGCGGGGTCGCAGGTCCGGGCGCCCGCTCCGGCGAGGAGTCCGAACTTCAGGCCCTTGGCGTGGACGTGGTCGGCGAGGGCCTTGATGCCGTTCGGGAAGCGGACGGGGTCGGGGACCAGCCTGCCCTGGTCGTCCCGCGCGGGCCTGGCCCAGCAGTCGTCGAGATTGACGTACGTGTATCCGGCGTCCTTCAGGCCCTTGGCGACGAGGATGTCGGCGATCTTCTTGACGTAGGCCTCGTCGAACTCGGCGCGGCAGCGTGTCGAGTCGCGGTTGGTGAAGCCCATGGGGGGTGCCGGGGCGGTGACGGCCGCCTCGGCCGTTCCGCCGGCGGGGGCGGCGGCCGCATGGGCCGGGGCCGCCAGCGTGGCGGCGGCCATGAGCACCGCTGCCGCCACGCCGAGTGCTCCGCGTGCGCGGGGAGCGGGCGGGGAAAGGTCACGCATCGTTGCGTTCTCCTTGGCTCGTGTCGTGTGTGGTCGGGAACCCGCCGGGGAGCGCGGGACGTCATGCCCGGGCGAAGGAGAGCGCTCGCTCGGCGTTGTGCGCGGCGATGCCTTCCATGAACGCCCGGTCGGGGAAGTCCCCGTCGAGCAGGCGGAGGGGGCCCGCGGTGAGGGAGAGGGCCTGCGCCAGCCGGTAGAAGGTGAGCCGGTGCTCGTCGAGGCCTTCCGCGTGGAGGTGCCGGTACGCCTCGTCGAAGCGCAGCCGGAGGTAGTCGTGTTCCCATTCGGCGTCGAAGTACATGCAGCCTTCGAGGTCGATGAGCACGGGTGCCCCGTCGGTGTCGACGAGGACGTGGTCAGAGCCCAGTTCGCCGTGGACGAGGCCGTACTCGGCCCGGGGCGGTACCGCCCCGCGCAGGGTGCGCAGGCGTTCGTCCAGGCGCTCACGGTCCTGGTCGATCTCCGGGAGGCGCGAGGCCGCCTCGGCGAGGTCCCGCAGTGCGCGGTCGAGGACCACCGCCTCGCACGAGGTGCCGCGGGATCGGCCCCCGGCCTCCACGACGGCCACCTTGCCGTACGCGGGTGCCCGGTGTCGTCCCATCGCGTCGAGCGCCTGGCGGAGCCGGCCCATGACCTCCACGGCCCCGTGCGGGTCGCGGCCGAGCAGGGTCTGGAGGGTCTCGCCCCGGACGTCCTCGACGATCACGAGGCCGGAGGCTCCGGGGGCCGTGCGGTCGACGCCGCCGGCGGCTTCGGCGGCGGTGTCGACATGGCGAAGCCTCGGGACGCGGACCCCCAGTGCCTCAAGTCGTGTGTGCGCGGCCAGGAACAGGCCGCTGCCGAGCCCTGGCGAGAACGGGTCGGTGATGTCGTCGTCCCCGTCCGCGGCCGGCCAGTAGTTCTCGGCTTCGTCCCACACGTAGGCGACCTGGGTCGTCATGTCGTCCAGCCGGAGCCGGTAGACGCCCTTCTTGCTGCCGCCCCGCATCCGCTCGACGGCGTCGAGGCGTCGTCCGCCGCCGGTGGCGGACCGGACCGCCCGTGCCAGGCGTTCCTTCAGCGTCGTATGGGGTTCCACGTTCGTGTCGATTCCTCGCCGGTGGGCCGTGCCGCCGTGGTCCGCGCCCCGCGGCGGGTGCCGGGGGGCGCGGACCGGGGTCAGCGGTAGTCGATGGTGTTGTAGTAGAGGGCGTTGAGGGCCGCCGGGCCGACGTCGTAGCCGGCGGCGGCGCGCTGGTTCCAGAAGTCCCGGAAGCTGGAGGACCGGTGGTCGAGGAAGGTGGTCCACAGCGGTCCACGCGGGTCCTCGGCGAACTTGTCGCCGGATTCGTGGGTGCTGGCGTCCGACAGGTCGTGGAGGGCACCGGTCACGCGGCCTTCGACGGCGTCGCCGTTCTCCCAGGCGCGGCCTGGTTCGACGGTTCCCCAGGTGGCGTTCTCGTAGTCGAGCAGACGGCCGTCTCCCCAGCGGAAGTACGGGTCCTGAAGGACCGTTCCGGCGAAGTAGGTCGCCCACCCCTCCGTCCAGGCGCAGCCGGCCGAGCTGACCTTGTGCATGATGTGCGGAGAGCAGTTCGGGGTGTCGGGCCACCAGTCGTCGTAGACGTCGTCCATGAGGGAGTGGCCGAACTCGTGGAGGGTGACGACGGCCGTGTCGGGGGTGCTGCCACCGATGTAGGAGGCGTCCTCCTGCAGGTTGGCGTAGCAGCAGGTGGTGGAGTCGGGCTCCCAGTTGACGGCGCCCTGGCGGCACGTGGCGTCCCGGTCGTCCCAGCAGTCGCCGGGGGTGAAGTTCCAGGCGGTGCCGAGGGTGTCGAAGGCCTGGACGGCCCGCATCAGTTCAGGAGCGGCGGGCTGTACGGCGCCGAGGTCGACGGTCTGCCCGGTCTTGACGTTGCTCCGGATGCCGGTGTCGAAATGGTAGGCGGCCTTGGTGCGGTTGGCCTGGATCTTCCAGTGGACGTTCTCGGTCGCGAACCGGACGAAGACGTCCTGGGTGCGGTCGCCGGGATCCTGGTTGTCGAAGCACAGCCGGTAGCGGCCGTACTCGTCGGTGAGGCCGGTGGCCAGGAGCTCGTCCTCGCCGTTGGGGTCGGCGTCGTACGCGCTCACGCCGGCGTTGGCGGAGACGCGGGTGTAGCCGGTGTGCTCGACGTAGTTCCAGCTGCCCTTGACGCACGCCTGGCCCTTGCCGGGCTGGGCCGGGGCCGTCGGGGCGGCGACGGGCTTGTGGGCCCAGAGCAAGCTGGCCCGCGTCGACGGGGAGTCGGTCACGGCCACGGCGTTCACCGTGCGGACCGCGATGCCCTCGGTGGAGTTCGCGCCGTCCAGGGTCAGGAAGCTGCTGCCGGACGCGGTGTCGACGGCTTTGTCCGCCGTCGCCGTGGCCCGGATCTCCGCCGGCCCCTCGGCGACCGCCCGGACCCGGCCGGTGAGCGTCAGCGGGGCGTCGGCGGCGACGGTGCGGCTGCCCCGGGCGCGGTGGACCTCGCCGCCTTCCACGGGAATCGTGGAGGCCGCGGTGGTCACGTCGAACCCTTCCGGGGCCTGGACCCATGCGAGGTGGGCGGGGAGGAGGAGTTCGAGGTCGAGGGCGTCCTGGGTCGCGGTGGTGCGGACCTGGACGGTCACCTCCGTCTCTTCGCCGACCTCGGGGAGGTCGGCGAGGGCGACGGCGACGGCGAGACAGCTGTCGTCGTGGTGAGCGTCCTCGGGCGACTGCGGGGATATCGGCGCACAGTCGCGGGATTCGGTTCCGGTGAGGGTCGGTGCGCCGGGTGCGGCGAGTACTGGCGTGACCGGGCCGAACAGCAGGCCGGCCACGGCGGTGCTCAGCGCGAGGCGACGGAAGCGCATGCGCGCCTTCCTTTCTTCGCGGTCTGGTGGGGACGGGGCGACGGGGCAGCCGTCGCGGGTGGTTCGTCGGTGCGGGGTGCCGGGCCGCCGGGCGGACAGGTGTGTGCCCGCCCGGCGGGCGGCGGCGGGACGGAGCCGGTAGCCGGTTGTGTCGGCGGCCGTCCGTCCCCTGGCGTGTCTCGCCCCGCGGATCGCCGTGCCGTGCCCTGCGCGGGACCACCGGATCCGGACTCACTCCCGACCGGGACCGGTCACACGGACCAGGCAACAACGATGAACATAATGTGACGAGAACGAACACGCGGCCCGCATGTTTCCGCCCTCTCGGGCCTCACGTCAAGGACGTGCGCCGACATCCGCGCCCATCCTCGCCACTGTCTGGAGGCGGACACCGAACGCCTTGCCAGTGCGCTACAACTGGGCGGCGCCTTGTACCCATCCATCCCGCGAGGAGACCTGTGAGCGACCAGCTCGCCGCCGCCCCGATCGTGCTCCACTTCCGGTCGTCAGGATGTTCGCTCCTGTTGGAATCGCCTCCCGGCCGGCTCCCGCTCGTCCGGCACTGGGGGGCGGACCTGGGGCCGCTGGACGGGTCCGCGGCCCGCGCCGCCTGTCTGGCCGCCGCCGTCACCGGGCGGCTGCCCGGCGAGCTGGACACCGGGCCGGCGTCCCTGGTGCCCGAGCCGTGGACCGGGTGGATGGGCCGCCCCGGCCTGGTGGGCTCGCGCGGGGGACGCGACTGGTCCCCGGCATTCACGGTGTCCTCCGTCCGTCTGGACGGGACGGAGGTGACGGGGTACGAGGAGGCCGGTCCCGCGATCGCCGAGATCACGGCCGTCGACCCGGAGGCCCGGCTCCGCCTCGTGCTCACCGTCGAGATGCTGGCGTCCGGGCTGGTACGGGCCAGGGGCCGCGTCGAGAACGAGGGCGCCGCCTACGACCTCGCGGAACTCTCCCTCTACCTGCCGGTGCCGACGCGCGCGACCGAGCTGATCGACTTCTCCGGACGCTGGGGCATGGAACGCCAGGTCCAGCGCCACGGATTCGGCGTCGGCTCCCACGTACGGGAGAACCGCCGGGGCCGTACCGGCCTTGACTCCGCCTACGTCCTGCACGCCACGGAGCCCGGCAGCGGCTTCGCCCACGGCGAGACCTGGGCGGTCCACGTGGCGTGGAGCGGAAACCACCGCCACGTGGCGGAGCGGGACAGCACCGGGCTCGCGCTGCTCGGCGGCGGAGAGCTCCTCCTGCCGGGCGAGATCCGGCTGGAGACCGGTGAGGCGCACACCGGGCCCTGGGTGTACGCCGCGTACGGCGAGGGCCTGGACCGGGTGGCCCACCGCTTCCACGACCACCTGCGCGCCCGCCCCGGGCACGTCGCCTCCCCCCGTCCGGTCACGCTGAACACCTGGGAGGCCGTCTACTTCGAGCACGACCACGACAAGCTCCTGGAACTGGCCCGGCTGGCCGGAGAGATCGGCGTCGAGCGCTTCGTCCTGGACGACGGGTGGTTCGGCGCCCGGCGCGACTCCCGGGCAGGTCTCGGCGACTGGACGGTCTCCGAGGACGTGTGGCCCGACGGCCTCCACCCGCTCGTCGACGCGGTCCACGCCCACGGCATGGAGTTCGGCCTCTGGGTGGAGCCCGAGATGGTCAACCCCGACTCCGACCTGGCACGCACCCATCCAGAGTGGATCATGGCCGCACGGACCGAATTGCCCGTGGAGCAACGCTCCCAGCACGTTCTGAACCTCTCGATCCCCGAGTGCTACGACACCGTGCTCCGCCAGCTACTCGCCCTCTTGGAGGAGTACGACGTCGGCTACCTCAAGTGGGACCACAACCGGGATCACGTGGAGGCGGGGCTCCGCCCGCTCGGCGGCGTCCCGTCCGAGCACGCGCAGACCCTGGCCGTGTACCAGCTGATGGCGCAGGTCAGGGCCGCCCGCCCCGGTCTGGAGATCGAGAGCTGCGCGGCCGGCGGCGGCCGGATCGACCTCGGGATCATGGAGGTCACCGACCGGGTGTGGGTGTCGGACGTCAGCGACCCCCTGGAGCGTCAGCGGCTGATGCGCTGGACCGGACAACTGCTCCCGCCCGAGCTGATGGGCGCCCATGTCGCCTCGCCCCACTCACACACGACGAGCCGTCGTCACAGCCTGTCCTTCCGCGCCGCGAGCGCCTTCTTCGGCCACTTCGGCGTCGAGTGGGACCTGACCTCGGCCACACCCGGGGAGCGGGCGGAGCTGGCCGGGTGGATCGCCCTCCACCGCACGCACCGCGAGCTCCTCCACACCGGACGGGTGTGGCGCGGCCCGGATCCGGCCGACGGCATCTGGAGCCACGGCGTCGTCGCCCAGGACGGTTCGGAGGCCCTCTACACCTTCACTTCCCTGACCTGGTGCGCCACCGGCGCCCCTCCGCACGCCCGCCTGTCCGGCCTGGACCCGGATGCCCGCTACCGGGTCCGTCCGCTGAGCGTCGGCGGTCCGCCGGCCGGTTTCGTCGCACCGGCCTGGTGGACCGAGAAGGGCTTCGAAGCGCCCGGTTCCGCCCTCACCCGGATCGGCCTCCAGGTCCCGACGCTCCACCCCGAGCAGTCGGTCCTCGTCCACGTCGAACGCCTCGCGTGACCGGCGGCATGGGCCCGCCCGCGCCGCCCGGCTCAGAAGTCGTCGGGCCACTGGCCCAGCAGATCCTCCTCGGACAGGTCCACAGTGGGCGCGGCGGCCGTGACGGCCTGCTCGGTCCAGATGGTCTTGCCCCGGTCCAGATACCGGGTGCCCCAGCGGTGGGCGAACTGCGCCACCAGGAAGAGGCCCCGGCCGCCCTCGTCTCCTGGAGCCGCCCGGCGCAGGTGCGGGGCGGTACTGCTGCCGTCGGTGACCTCGCAGGTCAGGACGGCACCCTCGTGGATCAACCGGAGGCGGGCGGGCTGTCTGCCGTAGCGGATCGCGTTGGTGACGAGTTCGCTGACGATCAGTTCGGTGCCGTACGAGAGGTCTTCCAGGCCCCAGTCCGCGAGCCGCCGCGCCACGTCGCGGCGGATGGGGGCGACCTCCGCCGGATCATCCGGGATGTCCCATTCGGCGACGCGGTCGCGGTCGACGAGCCGGGTCCGGGCGATGAGCAGCGTGACGTCGTCGGCGGGCCGTGCCGGCACCAGCCGCTCCACGGCGGCGTCGCAGCCGGCCTCGGGGTCGGGGCCGGCCTGGGCGAGGGCGGCGGTCAGCAGGACGACGCCGGCGCCGATGTCCCGGGTACGGTCCGCGACGAGGCCGTCCGTGAAGAGCGCGAGGGCGCTGCCTTCCGCGACGGGGAAGGCCGTGGTCTCGAAGGGGACTCCTCCGCCCGCCCCGAGCGGCGGGGACACCGGCACGTCAGCCTGATGCGCCGTACCGTCCGACGCCACCACGAGCGGGGCGGGGTGACCCGCGGTGGCGAGCGTGCAGACGCCGCCGACGCGGTCGTAGACGGCGTACAGGCAGGTGGCGCCGGTGAGGAGCGGCCCCGCTCCCTCGCTGTCCCCGTCCTCGGACGTCTCCTCGTCGGTGCGGGCGACGAGTTCGTCGAGGTGGGCGAGGAGTTCGTCGGGGGCCAGGTCGAGGGCGGAGAAGTTGCGGACGGCGGTACGGAGCCGGCCCATCGTGGCCACGGCATGCAGGCCGTAGCCCACGACGTCGCCGACGACGAGCGCGACCCGGGCACCGGAGAGCGGGATGACGTCGAACCAGTCGCCCCGGACGCCGGATGCGGAGGGGACGTAGCGGTGGGAGAGTTCCAGGGCCGCGTGCCGCCGTGGCGCGCGCGGCAGCAGGCTGCGCTGGAGGGCCACCGCGACGGTGTGCTCGCGGGTGTAGCGGCGGGCGTTGTCGATGGAGAGCGCGGCGCGGGCCGCCAGCTCCTCCGCGAACGCCACGTCCTCCGCTCCGAACCGTTCTTTGTCCGAACGCCAGAAGTCCGCGCAGCCCAGCAGGACGCCGCGCGCTCGCAGGGGAACCGACACCAGGGAGTGGATGCCGTAGGCCAGGACTCTCCCGGCGCGCTCCGGGTCCTGGGCGTGCCAGGCATCCGCCGCGGTGAGGTCCGCCAGGAGGGCGGCCCCCTCGCGGCCGATGCCCTCCGTCTCGGGGCTGCCGGGCATGGAGGTGAGTTCCGTGCCGACCGGGTAGAGCGGGTGGTCGTCGTGGACGCCTACGGAGGCGACCCGGCGCATCCGGGCACCGTCCTCCGGTTCGTCGCCGGACAGGACGGGTTCGAGCAGCTCGACGGTGACGAAGTCGGCGAAGCGGGGAACGGCGACCGCCGCGAGTTCCTCCGCGGTGCGAACCACGTCGAGGGTGGTGCCGATGTGCACGCCGGCGTCGTAGAGGAGGCTCAGTCGGCCGAGGGCCGCGTCGGCGCGGGCGGAGACGGCGCGCAGTTCGGTGGTGTCGCGCAGGGTGGCGACGCTGCCGGACGAGCCGGCCGTCTCGATGGGCCGCTGGTTGACGGAGACGAGCCGGTCACCGATGAGCCGTACGTCGTCGTCGGTCATGGCGCCCGAGGCGAGGAGGGCCGCCAGGTCGGGTGGCAGTCCGAGGTCGCGTACGTCGCCGCCGGCGTCGGGGGCGAGGGCGAGGAGCTTCCGGGCCTCGTCGTTGACGAGGACGAGTCGGCCGTCGTCGCGCACGATGACGACGCCCTCCCGTACCGCGTGCAGGACGGCGTCGTGGTGCTCGTACATCCGGGTCATCTCTGCGGGCCCCAGGCCGTGGGTCTGGTGACGGAGCCGCCGGGTGACCAGGGTCGTCCCGGCGACGGCGAGGACCAGCGCGATCGCCGCCGCTCCGAGCAGCAGGGGCAGCTGGCGGGTCACGGCTCCCTGGACGCTGCGGACGGTGATGCCGACGGAGACGAGGCCCACGGGGGTGCCCGTGTCGTCGAGGACGGCGACGGTGGTGTCGACGGCCCGGCCGAACAGGGTGCTGTCGAAGGTCTCCTGGAAGGGCTCGCCGCCGAGGGCGGGCGCGAACTCCCCCGAGACGTGGCCGCCGATGAGGCTCGGATCGGGGTGGCTCCACCGGATGCCGTCGGGATCGAACGCCACGACGTAGGTGACGCCGGCCGTCCGCCGGGTCGCCTCGGCGCTCGGCTGGAGGAGCGCCGAGGGGTTCCGCGACTCCATGGCCGTGCGGGTGCCGGGAGCGTGGGCGAAGGTCTCGGCGACGGAGAGGGACCGGTCGTACGCGTCCTGGGTGGCGTCGTGCCGGGCCTGGAGGAAGACGGCCGCCGCGGCGGCCACCACGAGGACCGTCACGAGCAGGACCTGCTGGAGCAGCACCTGTCCGGCGACGCTGGAGGGGGTGAGTCGCCGCCGGACGCCGGCGGCCGCATGACGAGGGGTCGACCGCACGTTTCCGCACCTCCGGCAGGCACCCGGTACTTGGATGTACCCGGGCACGGTACCGATCACCGTACGAACCGGTTCAGAGGCGCGCGTGAAGGTCATCCCCGGAAGGAGGGGCGGGCGGGTGCCGTGCCGCCGCCGGACGGGGTCCGGCGGCGGCACGGCGGACCACTCACGGCCGCGGGGCCGGCGCCGTGGTGGAGCGGATGATCAGCTCCGGGTCGAAGAGGAGCTCTCCCACCGGTACCTCGCGGTTGCTGACCAGGGCCAGGACGCTGCGGCCCACTTCGAGCGCCAGCCGGTCGGCCGGCTGGCGCACCGTGGTGAGCGGCGGGTCGACGAACTCGGTGATCATCGAACCGTCGTAGCCGACGACGGACACGTCCTCCGGGACCGAGCGGCCCTGGCGGCGGATCCCCCGGATCGCGCCGAGCGCCATGTAGTCGCTCGCCGCGACGATCGCCGTGGCGCCGAGGCCCAGCAGCGTCTGGGCGGCCGCCTGTCCTCCCTCCACGGTGTACGACTGCCGGATGACCAGCCGCTCCGCGTCTTCGATCCCGCGCTTCGCCATGGCGTCGAGGAAGCCCTGGACGCGCCGGTCGGCGGGGTGGTTGCCGCTGGGCCCCGAGGCCATTCCGATGGCCCGGTGTCCCAGCCGGTACAGGTGGTCCACCGCCAGCTCGGCGGCGAGCGTGTCGTCGGTCGAGTACACCGGCACGGCCACGCCGTCGGCGAAGACGCCGTTCACCCCGATGTAGGGGATGCGGCGGGCACGGAGGAGTTCGTACGGCTCGATGTCCGCGCCTTCGACGGTGTTCGACGAGGAGAGGAAGACGACGGCCGCGATCCCCTTGTCCACGATCGCGCTGATGTACTCCGGCTCCTGCACGCCCCCCGGGAACGCCGGGCAGAGCACGGTCTTCAGTCCGTGGGGGGCGAGCGCCGCCTCGATCCGCTCGGCCACGTCCGCGAAGAACGGGTTGGACACGTGTTCGGTGACGAGGGCGACGAGCTGTCCCTGCACCGGACGCTCGTAGCCGAGCTCCGCCATCGCGGTCTCGACCGCGTCACGGGTCTTCTTGGCCACTCCCTGGCGCCGGTTGATGACACGGCTGACGGTGGCCTCGCTGACTCCCGCGCGTGCCGCGACCTCGACGATGCCGACCTTCATGCGCTTCCCTCCGACTCACGTGTCACGCGGTGTTCCTGATCGATCCCAGACCCATGCGCGGCACCGGCAGGCGGTGCAGGCCGGTCGTGAGCTCGGTGCGGTAGTGCTCGATCATACGGCCGTCGGGGCCGCGCACCTCGATCTCCACCGTGGCTCCGGCGTCCACGACGTCCACGACGAGCCGGTCCTCGGCGGTCCCGTTGACCAGCACGGTGCGGGCCAGGCCGGCCGGGCGCACCGGCACGGGACGGTCGGCGTGGACGGTGGTCACGTTCACGCCGTCCGACTCCGAACTCACGAGGGTGTAGAGCTCGTCCGGCCGGCCGGGCTCGACGGTGCCGTCGAGCAGCTGCGGCCTGAGAAGTCGCCAGGTGGCGAGCCAGAAGCGCAGGGCATCGACGTGGTCCTCGGGGAGGGCGTCGAGCCGGACGGAGACCTGGGGGACGGAGTGGAGCGTGCCGATGAGCTGACGGGCCGCGGACTCGACGGGAGCGCCGGTGTTCCACAGCAGCGGATCGGAGTGGACGGCCCCGCCGACCGCGAGCAGACCGGTGTCGATGGTGCGGACCCGGTTGGCCACGGAGTCGGCCGGGCAGTCGAAGGAGCGCAGCATGTTGCCGTAGGAGACCATCCCCGGACCCACGTACGGCTGGCGCAGCTCCAGGAGCAGTCCGGGCCGGACGGCTTCGAGGCCCGCGCGCAGTTCGGCGAGGAGCAGGGTGAGGGCCTGGCCGACGTCGCCGTGTCCGTCGCCCGCGTAGACCATGGCCTCGTTGAGGAAGTCGACCTTCAGCCCGTCGAGGCCGTAGTCGCGGACGACCCGCACGCAGGTGTCGACGAGGTGGGCGCGGACCTCCGGGTGGCGGGGGTCGAGGACGTGCGCCCCGGGTACGCCGGAGGCGCGGGGGGCGGAGGTCGCCCACCGGTCGTAGCAGTCGGCCTTGGGGCCGAGGAGCAGCGGGGCGATCCAGGCGAGGTAGCTCAGCCCGGTCTCCCGCACGCGTGCCACGTGGGCCGCGAAGTCGGGGAACTTCTCCTCGTCGGGGATCCAGTCGCCCACGCCCGCGTAGCCGCGACCGCTGCCGAACCGCTGCCAGCCGTCGTCGAGGATCATCGCGCCGAAGCCGATGTCGGCGGCCAGCTCGGCCTGCTGCTCGACGGTGGCGGCCTCGATCTGCTGGTTGAAGGCGTACCAGGTGCAGTACAGGGGAAGGCGTGCCGCATCGGGTACGGGCATGGCCGGCATGGCGTCCTCGTACCAGCGGCGCAGCTCGCCGAGGGCCGTGGCGACCGTCGGCCGGCGGGGCACGAAGACGAAGCGCTGCGGTCCCGCCGAGGCGGGGAGGTGGAGGTGGACGACGTAGGTGTCGTTCTCCTCCGAGACGCCCCAGAGGAGGGAGACCTCGGGCACCGGGTCGGCGGTGCCGAAGGTCAGCAGGGTGGCGCCCCGGTAGTCGTAGAGGCAGCCGGCGGCGAGGCCGTCGACGAGGCTGACGGTCGAACGGCCCTCCCAGTCGGCGACGATCGTCCGCTTCCAGCCGGCCTTGGGGTGCCAGTACCCGGCGGCGTCCCCGAGCGGCAGGGAGAGCCGGATCTCCACCGGCGCGCCGTCCCCGTCGACGTGCAGCATGTGCAGGCCGTCGGGCAGGACGGAGACGTGCCACCGGGGCTCCTCCTCCCCCGCCAGCACGGCGATCTCGACGGTGTCGAGCAGGGGCCGGTACGTGGCGGGGGCGAGCTCGGCGGTGGTGACCGCCTCGTGGGTCAGGGTCGTCACGTTCGGTTCATCCCTTCACGGCACCGGCGAGCAGGCCGGAGACGAAGTGGCGTTGCAGGGCGAGGAAGACGAGGGCCATGGGGATCGCCGCGACGGCGGTGCCGGTGAGGATGGCGCCGTAGTCGGTGTCGTCGACGCCCTGGAGCGAGGCGAGGGCCACGGGGATGGTGAACGACGCGTTGTCGCGCAGGACGATCAGCGGCCAGATGAAGTCGTTCCACTGGAAGAGGAAGAGGAAGATGCCCAGGGCGGCGAGCGCCGGCTTCATCGGCGGCAGGACCACCTTGAAGAAGAGCCGGAACTCTCCGCATCCGTCCATCCGGCCGGAGTCGAGGAGCTCGTCCGGCAGGGCGCCCATCGACTGGCGCATCAGGAAGATCCCGAAGGGCAGGGCAAGGTTGGGCATGATGACGGCCTGGTAGGTGTTGAGCCATTCCAGGTCGGCCATCAGCTTGAACAGGGGGACCAGAGTGACCTGCGCGGGGATGACCAGGCCGAGCATCAGCACGCCGAAGAGCGCGTCGCTGCCCCGGAAGCGGTACTTGGCGAAGGCGTAACCGGCCAGGGTGCAGACCGTTCCCGCGCACAGCGTGTAGAGGACCGCGATGAACAGGGAGTTGAGGACGACCTGCCCGAAGGAGACGGTGTTCTGGAGCGAGGCCAGGTTGTCGTCGAGGTGGTCGCCGGGCAGGAGGGGCGGCGGCGAGCCGAAGATCTCCCCCGAGCTGTGCGTGCTGGCGATGATGAGCCAGTAGAAGGGGACGAGGACGGCGGCGAGGGTGATCGCGAGACCGGAGGTCAGCAGGATCGACCTGCCCGCCCGGGTGGGCGGGCGCTTGCCCCGGTTCCGTGTCCGGAGAGGACTCGTCGTGGAGGTGGTCATTTCTTGTCTCCCAGGACGCGGAACTGGATCAGTCCGAGGATGCCGATGAGGACGGCGAGGGCGTAGGCGATGGCCGAGGCGTAGCCGAAGTCGAAGTAGACGAAGGCGTTCTGGTACAGGTACACGCCGATGGTGAGGGTGGCGTTGTCCGGTCCGCCGCGGGTCAGGACGTACGGCTCGTCGAAGATCTGCAGGGTGCCGATGGTGGACAGCACCGTGGTGAGCAGGATCGCCGGGCGCAGTCCGGGCAGGGTGACGTGGCGGAAGGCTCCCCAGGCTCCGGCGCCGTCGACCGACGCCGCGTCGTAGAGCTCGCGGGGGATGGTCTGGAGCCGGGCGAGCAGGATCACCGCGTTGTAGCCGGTGTAGTGCCAGGTGAGGGCGAGGCCCAGGGAGACCTTGGCCCACAGGGGGTCGGTCAGCCAGGGGACGTTGTCGACGCCGACGAGCGAGAGGGCCCAGTTGACGAGGCCGTACTCCTCGTTGAGGAGGACCGAGAAGACGATGCCGTAGGCGACGAGGCCGGTCACCATCGGCAGGAAGAAGCCGAGGCGGAAGACCGAGCGTCCCTTGAGGAGTGTCGAGTTGAAGGCCACCGCGAGTCCCGTGGCCAGGGCCAGCATGACGGGCACCTGGACGAGCAGGATGATGCCGGTGTTCTTCAGGGCCGTCCAGAACAGGGGGTCCTGGAGGAGTCGGCTGTAGTTCTCGCCGCCGACGAAGGTGTCGACGCCGCCCACGGTCTTGAAGAGGCTGAGGACGAACGACCAGCCGATGGGGTAGAGCTTGAACACCGCGAACAGGGCGATCGCGGGCAGGACGAAGAGGTACGGGGCGAGGCGCCGGCCCGACAGGCGCGGCGGGCGGGTGCGCTGCGCCTGTCGGGGGGTGGCGCCGCTGCGGGTGCGCGGCGGGGTGTTCACGAGGGTCACCGGACGACCTTGCGCCCAGTCTGCTTGGCGAGCTGGTCGGCGGCGGCGTTGAGCGCGGTAGCCGGGTCGGCGCCCTTGAGGAGGACCTTGGTCTGGGCGTCGGTGACGGCCTTGAGGGCGCGGGCGTAGTCGCCGGTGTAGTTGTAGGCCGGCTGCGGGACGCGGAGGGCGTCGTAGAAGATCTCGCCCTTCTTCTGGCCTCTGAAGAACGCCGACGGCTGGTGGAAGACCGGGTCGTCGTAGGCCTTGAGGAGGGCGGGCGCGATGCCCTTGCCCTTGTAGATGGCGACCTGCGACTCGGGGCGGGTGAGGACGAACTCGACGAAGTTCCAGGCGGCGGCCTGCTGCTTGCTGACGCCCGCGACCGCGAGGTGGGTGGAGTTCACGGTGGCGGCCTGGGTGCCGGTGGGGCGGATGGCGGGAGGCAGCCGGACGCCCCACTTGCCGGCCTGGTCGGGCACGGTCTCCTCGATGATGCCGCCGAACCAGGTGGGCCAGGGGAGGACCGCGGAGGTGCCCTTCTTGATGGAGCTGATGAGGGAGTTCCAGCCGCCGGAGATGTCGGCGACGAGGCCGGCGTCGTTCATGTCCTTGATGATCGTCATCGCCCGGACGGCCTCGGGCGAGCCGAGCATGATCTCGCCGTCGAGGTTGAAGAACATCGTGCCCTGGAGCTGGAGCAGCATCTGGAAGAAGTTCGCCGAGTCGGCCTGCGAGGCCGGCTTGTCGATGCCGAGCAGGGTATGGCCGGTCTTGGCCTTGATCTTCTTGCCGGCCTCGATGGCGTCGTTCCAGGTGCCGATGGCGGCGACGTCGACGCCCGCCTTCTCGAAGATGTCCGCGCGGTAGTAGAAACCACCCGAGTTGGCCTCCCAGGGGAGGGCGTTGACCTTCTTGCCGTCCGGACAGACGGTCTCCCAGAGGCCGCTGGCGAAGGCGCCCTTGTGGGCGGTCGCGCCGAGGGGGCCGAGGTCGGCGAGCTGGCCGGGGAACTTCTCGACGTAGCCCGGCAGGTAGTCGACGCCGATGTGGAGGACGTCCGCGAGGCCGGCCCCACCGGCCGCCATCGCCGTGGTGATCTTGTCCCAGATGGCCGGGTTGCCGATGTCCTGGACGGTGACCTTGATGCCCGGGAACTTCTTGTTGAACGCGGGCACGAGGGCCCGCATCTCCGCGGCGGGACCGGCCCAGCTCCAGACCGTGATGTCGCCCTTGTTCGGGTCACCGGCCGCGCCTGAGCCGCTCGACGAGCTACCCGTCCCCGAACAGGCGGTGAGTCCGCCCAGTCCGACACCCGCGGCGACGACGCCCCCCACCTTGAGGACTCTGCGGCGACTCATGTCCATGGCACTTCCACCTTTGCTCACAGATCGACGCCCCGGCGATCACCGGGCCGACGCCACGGGACGTTAGCAATCAGCCAACTTCACTTGCAAGACTTCATCGAAAGTTTACTGCCACGTCCGACAAGTTGATGTTGCAGGAGTATTGAAAGCCTCGTAGAGCGGCTGTTAGCGTCCGGCCACCCCCACCCGACCTTTTCGGACAGGAGCCCCCCGCATGCAGCCGTCCCGACCCCTGTGTCTCTCCCTCCTGGCATCTCTCGCGGTCCTCGCACCGCTCACCCCGCTCGTGGCCACCGCACCCGCCAGCGCCGCCGCGAGCGCCGCGCCCACGGTGACGAACCCCGGTTTCGAGCAGGGCACCACCGGCTGGAACTTCACCTCCGGCACCGGCATCGCCACCAACGCCCCCCACGGCGGCACCAAGCTCGCCTACCTCGACGGCGGCACCGGCAAGAAGGTCTCCCAGACCCTCACTGCCACCGGCGACGGCCTCTACGACTTCTCCGCCTGGATCGCCACCGGCGGCACCGGCGGCAAGTTCGTCGCCCGCGTCAACGGCACCGCGGTCCGCACCGTGGAACTGCCCAGCCGCAACGCCTACGCGAAGTACACGCTCCCCCACGTGACGCTGAAGAACGGCGACACCCTGGAGCTCGCCTTCGAGTCCGGAAACAGCTGGGTCAACGTCGACGACGTCGCGGCGACGGTCGCGGTACCGCCGCCGGTCGACGTGGCCAACCCCGACTTCGAGCAGGGCACCACCGGCTGGAACTTCACCTCCGGCACCGGCATCGCCACCAACGCCCCTCACGGCGGCACCAAGCTCGCCTACCTCGACGAGGGCACCGGCAAGAAGGTCTCCCAGACCCTCACCGCCACCGGCGACGGCCTCTACGACTTCTCCGCCTGGATCGCCACCGGCGGCACCGGCGGAAAGTTCGTCGCCCGCGTCAACGGCACCGTCGCCGGCTCGGTGGACCTGCCCAGCCGCTCCTCGTACGCCCGCTACACCGTCAGCCGCGTCTCGGTGAAGAACGGCGACACCCTGGAGCTCGCCTTCGAGTCGGGGAGCGGCTGGATCAACGTCGACGACCTGATGGTCTCGCCCGGCGCGCCCGTGGACCCGGTGGTGACCTCGTCCGACCCGAAGGTCGTGGCGATGTTCGACTGGGCCAAGCGCAAGGCCAACAGCTGGGTGCAGCTGCCCGGCGCCGTCGGTCCGCTCAACATCGACGAGAACAACCGGTCCGGCACCGGCGTCGGCGTCTACGCGCCGTCCTACTGGGCGGGCTACGCCCACCGCAGCGCCTCCTACACCCGCGACCTCGCCCACCAGGTGGCCGGCGCCTCGGTGATCGGCCTGCACGCGGAGAACAAGTCGATGCTCCGGGCCTACGCCGGTTCGGCCACGGCGGAGCACAAGTACTACCCGGTCTGGGCCCTCAACTTCGACAACCAGACCTATCTGAAGACCGACTACATCAGCCCCACGTTCTTCGTCCGGGAGGTTCCGGCAGCCTTCGAGCTGGTGGAGAAGGCGAACGCCGCGTACCGCTGGAGCGGCGACAGCACGTACGTGAACGACCCCGAGTTCTGGAACTACTACAAGCACGCCACCAAGGAGTTCATCGAGCTCCACGACGCGAAGAAGGCCAACGGCGTCGCCGAGGGCACCGGCGACGGCATCTTCTCCGGCGCCGTCAGCTACAACGAGACCGGCGAGCACCACCTGATCGAGGCCGGCGACGCCATCGCCAGCCAGTACCAGGCGTTCCGGGCCGTGGCCGCACTGGCCAAGAGCAAGGGCGACACCACCCTCGCCGACCAGTACACGCAGAAGGCCGCCGACCTCAAGGCCTACTACAACGACACCTGGAGCGGCAGCGGCAGCGGCGCCTCCATGATCCGCGGCTACACCCGCGAGGGCGGCACGCTCACCGGCTGGGGCCTGGAGAACAGCTGGTTCGTGCCGATGAAGCAGCTCATCGAGCCCGGCAGCCGCGCCGAGGCGTACCTCGACTTCATCGACCAGCAGGCGAGCGGCAGCGGCAAGCCGTCCAACATCGAGGCGATCTCGTACCTGCCGGACACGTTCTTCGCCTACGACCGCAACGACACCGCCTGGAAGTGGATGAAGTACGTCTACGACCAGCGCGACGTCCAGCACCCGGTCTCCAAGCAGGGTCCCAACGGCGACTACCCCGAGGTCTCCTACACGCTGCTCAGCCAGACCGTCGAGGGTCTGATGGGCGTTCAGCCCGACGCCCCCGCCAAGTCGCTCGCCACCGGCTCCCGGCTGCCGTCGGGCATGGGTTGGCTCCAGGTCAAGGACGTCAAGATCGGCGGCAACACCTTCACGCTCCGCCACGACGGCGTCACCTCGTCGAAGCTGACCAACACCGCCGGCTCCGCCACCTACAGCTGGGAAGCCCGCTTCCCCGGCAACAAGTCCACGATCAAGGTCGACGGTGTCTCCCAGACGGTGAAGACGAAGACCGTCAACGGCAAGACCTACACCTACGCCACGGTCTCGGTCGCCCCGGGCCAGACGGCCACCGTCACCGTCTCCTGACCCCTGCGCCCCTTCCCCGACACACCCGAGTACGGAGTAGAGATGAACCGTCGCTCCTCCCTGGGCGCGGCCGTGGCCGTCGCCCTCACCGCGACCGCGATGACCCAGGCTGTGACCCCCGCCGTCGGCGCGGGCAGCGCCCACAACGGCCTCCCCCATGGCACCAAGACGCAGAAGAGCCTGGTCATCGGCATCGACGGTGCCATGTTGTCCAAGTTCTCGACAGCGAACATGCCGAACATCCAGGGGCTGCGCAGCCAGGGCCTCAGCGCTCCGAGCCGGCTCTACGCCAACCCGCTGGCCCCCACGTTCTCCGGCCCCGGCTGGGCGACGATCGCCACCGGCGTCTGGCCGGACAAGCACGGCGTCAAGGACAACAGCTTCTCCGGTTCGAAGTTCGGCCAGTACCCGGACTACCAGACCCGCCTGGAGTCGGCGAACCCCGCCGTCTCGACACTCGTCGTCGGCACCTGGAGCAACATCGTCGGCAACGTCTTCGCCGGCACGGCCGACGTGAAGAAGACCGGCGCCAACGACGACGAGACCACGAACACGGCCGTCGACTACCTGAGGAACGGCAACCCGGACAGCGCCTTCGTCCACCTCGACGACGTCGACCACGCCGGCCACGACCACGGCGCCGCCAGCCCCGAGTACAAGGCCGCGCTGGAAGCCGCCGATACCCGGGTCGGCAAGCTCCTGACCGCCATCGCCGCCCGCCCTACGTACGCGAACGAGGACTGGCAGATCCTCGTCACCGCCGACCACGGCCACACCGAGTCCGGCGGCCACGGCGGCAACTCCCTCGCCGAGCGGGAGACCTTCGTCATCGCCAAGGGCTCCGACTACACGGCCGGATCCGTCCGCCACGACCTCAAGCTCGTCGACATCGCCCCGACCGTCCTCGCCCACGCCGGCGTCAGCGTCCCCTCGGGCCTCGACGGCAAGCCCGTACCGGACGTGTCCCCCGACGCGTTCGACACCCTGCGTCCCTCCCTCAAGGCGGCCGTGGACGAGACGTCCGTCCCGAGCGGGGTCAAGGGCTGGACCACCACCGCGCCCAGCGGCTGGAGTGTCGACAACGCGAAGATGCCCACGGGCGGTGTGACCGAGTGGCGGGGATGGTCCTTCGCCACGGACGAGTTCTGGACCCAGACCGACCGGGGCCAGGGCCGCGAGACCAACGTGCGCGCCCGGAACGTCTTCGCCGTCGCCGACTCCGACGAGTGGGACGACAAGTCCCACGGCACCGGCCAGTTCGACTCCACCCTCAAGAGCCCGGCCTACTACACCCCCGACGACCGCACCATGCAGATCCGGTACACCACGAACTACACGGTGGACGGCCCCCAGACCGGTGACGTCCTCGTCTCCTTCGACGGCGGCACCCCCCAGGTGATCAAGTCGTACCGCGACACGAACGTCAACAAGCAGGAGCAGGTGAACTTCGACGTACCCGCCGGCGCGGAGACCGTCCGGGTGCACTTCCGCTACACCGGCACCAACAGCGCCTTCTGGACGATCGACGACTTCCGCATCTACGGCTGAGGCAGCGCCGGTCTGAACCCCTGAGCCCGGGTTCTCCGGTCGGGACCTCGCCGGTACGAGGTCCCCCACCCCCCACACCGGAGACCCGAGGTGCCGCCGGGCGGAAGCCATCCGCCCGGCGGCGCTTCTCCGTCTCCTCGACCGGTGCGTCACTCCCGTACCACCGGGTGGGGGCCGAACGAACGCGCGGGCGGTGCCGTCACCGTGGTCACCGAGGCGAGCACCGCGCCGTCGAGCGGACCGGGGCGCTGGAGCCGGTGCGAGGCCGTCGTCACGAACATCAGCCCACAGCCGAAGGCGACGCTGGTCGTGTCGGTCGCGGGAGTCTGCACCGTGCCGAGCCGCTCGCCGTCCACGTCGAGGCACACGACACGGCCGCCACCCCGGAGGGCCACCCACAGGTGGCCGTCGTCGTCGACCGTCATGCCGGCGGGACGCCCCTCGTCCTCGGCGAAGCGGGCGAACACCTCCGCGGGGCCGACCCCACCCGTGACCGGATCGACGGCGTGACGGTGAACGGTCCGCAGGGCGTCGTCGGCCAGGTACATGAGTTCGCCGTCGGAGGTGAACGCGGGCCCGCCGGGTGCGGTCAGCCCGTCGAGCACCTCGCTGACGGTTCCGTCGTGGTCCACGCGGTAGAGGAATCCGGCCCCGTCCTCGGCGCGAGCCTCCATGCTGACCGCCCAGAACCTTCCGTGCGGATCACAGGCCCCGCCGTTCATCCGCAGGGAACGGCGCGACCCGTCCCCCGGGCGCGCCAGCCACTCCAGACCGCCGCGACCGCCGGTGCGGGCGATGCCGGTGCCCGCCGCGACCACCCACCCGCTCCCGTCCGCGAGCGGGGCGGCGGCGCCGAGCGGCACGCCCAGGCGCATCAGCGGGGTCGGCGGCCCCCCGCCGAGACCGCGGAAGCGGTAGAGGTCTCCTCGCGACAGATCGACGAAGTGCAGCGCGCCGTCGACCCACCGCGCCGCCTCCGCTCTCCGGTGCCGGGCCGAGGTGCAGGCCCGCCACACCGGAGCCGTACGCGTCTCCACGCTCATGGGCACACGCCCCTTCTTCCCTTAACAGCCATACGGGCACAAAGGCCGCTCTCCACCTCCCACGGTAGTTCGATGAAAACTTTCATAAAAGTTGCGTTACTCAAATGCAATTACTAGCCTGCTTCGTACCGCAGGCTGGTCCACCTCCTTCCCGAACGGGAGCCTCGTGCCGGCACCTCACTTCCTTGCCCTCCTCGCGTCCCGCCGCCGGCTCCAGGTGCTCCTGTTCACCTCCTTCCTCGGCAGGCTGCCACTCGGAGTGGTCACCGTCCTTCTGCTCTTCGCCCTGAGCCGGGACGGCTCCCTGGGCCTGGCCAGCCTCGTCAGCGGTGCGGCGGTCGCGGGCCTGGCGACCGGGGGTCCCGCCCAGGGACGCCTGCTCGACCGCTTGCCCACCCGCCCGGTCCTCGGCTGCTCCGCCCTGCTCCAGGCCGCCGCCCTCCTCGCCCTGACGCTCGCGCTGGGGAGCGCCCCGGGCTGGCTCCTGGTCTGCCTGTCCTTCTTCCAGGGCGTCACCGTCCCGGCCCTGCCCGTCTGCGTACGCCTCGCGCTCCGCCGCGCCATCGGGGCCGAGGACCCGGGGCCCGCCTACGCGTTCGACGCCGTGGTCATGGAGGTCGTCTACCTCGCGGGCCCCGCCCTGGCGGCCTGGGGGACGGCCGTCCTGGACCCCCGGCTCCTCCTGGCCGGGTGCGCGGTGCTGGTCGTGGCGGGAACGGCGGGGTTCCTCGCGGCGGCACCCGCCTCCTGGACGACCCCGGTGACGCCCTCCTCACCCGCGCCACGGCAGGGCGACGAACTGAGCGCCCCCGCCGGACACCCCATCGCTCCGGTGATCTGCTTCGTCGCGGCCATGGCCCTCCTGGCCGCCCCCTTCGGGCTGAGCGAGGTCGCCCTCACACGGCTCGCGGCCGATCTGGGCACGGGACTGGCCCCGGTGGGCACCACCCTCACCCTCATGGGGCTCGGCAGCGTGGTGGGCGGCCTGCTCTACGGCACCGTCCGCCGACGCCTCTCCCGGGAGCACCGCTTCCGCCTGCTGGCCCTGACGCTCGGCTGCGGCATCGGTGCCGCAGCCCTCGCGCCCGGTTTCGCCGCGGTGCACGCGCTCTTCACTCTGGCCGGGCTCGCCGTCGCACCGCTGGCGGGGCTCTGTTTCGAGATCCTCGACCGTCTCTCCCCGCCGGGGCAGTGGATGCGCGTCCAGAGCTGGGGCTCGGTCGCCCACGCCGCCGGGCACGCCGGGGGTCTGGCCCTGGCAGGCGCTCTCGCCGGTCACGCGGGTGCCGACGGCCTCCTGCTCCTCGCCGGCCTGTCCGTGGCGGCGGCGACCCTCGTCGCCGCCCCGGCCCTCGCCGCGTTGCGGCGCACCGGGAGGCCGGTCGCCGACGGAGCACCAGCACCGGACGGCCCGCCTCCGGGCGCGTCCGACGCACCGCCCGCCCCCGGCCGGCAACCGCCGACGACAGGGGAAGGCGAGCGGCACGGCCAGCGGCCACGCCGGAGCACCAGGTGGTGACCGGAGCGGAAGGAGCTCGCCTGCTCGGTGCGGCCCCGGGGTCTGCGACCGCCCCTACGAACGGGCCTTGGCCGTCCGGGTCCGGCTCACGGAGCCGAAGACCTCGCGGTCGTTGAGGAACCCCTCGAAGGCAAGGGCAGCCGCGCCACGGCTCACCGCGTCGTGCGGCAGCGAGCTCAGGCGGAGGGTGACGGCACGCAGGGACGGAGCGAGCGTGTGTTCGGAGAGGGCCGCCCGGGTCTCGGCGAGCAGACGTTCGCCGAGGTGGGCGGCGACCTGGTCGCCGAGAACCAGCGCCTCGGGGTTGAGGATGTTCACCAGGTTGCCGACGGCCGCGCCCAGATAGGCCGCGGTGCGTCTGATGACCTCGAGGGCGACCGGATCGTCGTCCGCGGCGCGGAAGGCGAGACCGGCGAGCAGCGGCGCCGTGAGGTCGCCGGCTCCTGTGAGCAGCGGGTCCTCGGGGGCGAGGGAGCGAAGCGTCTCGGCGATGCCGGTGGACCCGACGTACGCCTCGACGCAGCCGAGGCTGCCGCAGCGGCAGCGGCGCCCCTGGAAGACCAGGCAGCTGTGGCCCCACTCCCCCGCGCTGTTGGTGGCGCCGCGGTAGAGGGTGCCGTCCAGAGCGAGCCCGGCCCCGACTCCCGAACGGAGCATGACGACGACGAGGTTGTCGACGTCGCGGCCGGCGCCGAACCACATCTCCGCGAGGGCACTGGCCTTGAGCGGGTTGTCGAGGTGGACCGGCAGGTCGAGGCGTTCCGCCAGAAGGTCCCGCATGGGAACGTCCCGCCAGGCCCAGTACGGGGAGTAGGTCGACACACCGCGCTCGCGCTCGACGAGTCCGGGGAGGCTGATACCGGCGCCCAGGACGCGCGAACGCGGAGAACCGGCGGCGGAGAGGACGGCGGCCACTCCCGTCTCGATCAGTCGCGTGATCTGCTCGGGGGTGACGTCGGCCGGGGTGACCGGAGACTCGTCGACGGCCAGCTCGCCCAGAGCGAGGTCGAACAGCTCGGTGCGGACGGAGGTCTCGCCGACGTCGACGCCGATGAGCGTGCCCCTGTCCGCGTTGAGGGTGAGCAGGGCGCGGGGCCGCCCTCCGCTGGACTCGGCGTGTCCGGCCTCGACGAGCACGCCGGCGTCGATCAGCTCGGCGGTCAGGTTGGAGACGGTAGCGAAGGAGAGTGCCGTCTCCGCGGCGAGGTGCTGCCGCGTCCGGGGTTCGGCGGTCGCGTGGAAGCGACGCAGCACCTCGAACCGGTTGAGGCGTCTGATGTCCTGAGCGCTGCGGTTGACCACGACCCTGCCCTTCTTCGGCGGCCACGACTCCGGGGCCTTCTTCCAACCGTTGCACAATGTACCTCGGGTGTATTTACAACAGTTAGAGGAACCATTAGGTTTTCCTTCGGGAAGGACCTCACCACATGCACCGAACCATCGCCCTGCCCTGCGCGCCCGAGCCCGGCCGGCTCACCGAGGGGCCCGTCTGGGACCACCGTTCGCAAGAACTCCTCTGGGTCGACATCACCGCCGGGCTCGTCCACCGCGGGATCCTCACTCCGCGGGCCGACGGCGGCGAACTGCCCGACATCGCCGTCCGCGAGTCCCTCGACCTCGGCACCACCGTCGGCGCCGTCCTGCCCCCGTGGAGCGGAACTCCGCTGGCCGCCGCCGGTACCTCGGTCCTCCGCCTGGGGCCCGGCGAACCCGCGAGGATCGCCACCCTGCCCGAGCGGTCCGACCACGTACGCCGGCGGTTCAACGACGCCGCGTGTGATCCGGTCGGCCGGCTCCTCGCCGGAACCATGGCCCTGGACACCACACCCGACGCCGGCACGCTGTACCGCCTCGACCCGTCCGGGTTCACCCCCGTCGTCGACCCGGTCACCATTTCCAACGGCCTGGGCTGGAGTCCCGACGGACGCCTCATGTACTACGCCGACAGCCCCACCCACCGCGTGGACGTGTTCGACTACGACCTCGCGACGGGCACCCCCCTCAACCGTCGGCCCTTCGCCCGTTTCGAGACCGGAGTGCCCGACGGACTGACCGTCGACGCCCACGGAAACGTCTGGGTGGCGGTATGGGGCGCCGGCGAGGTCCGCGCCTTCGCGCCGGACGGAGCCCTCCTCTCCGTGATCGACGTCTCCGCGACCCACGTCTCCAGCTGCGCCTTCGCCGGACCCGGACTGGACGTCCTGGTGATCACCACCGCGCGGGAGGAGCTCACCACGGCACAGCTGCGGAGGCAGCGGGACGCCGGCCGCCTCTTCGTCTGCCGCCCCGGCACCACCGGCCAGACCCCCCACCTGTACGAAGACCTCACGACGGAGCACACCTCATGACCCTGCTCACGACCGCCCTCGCCGAGACCCCCGTGGTGGCGATCCTCCGCTCCACCTCCGCGGCCCGCTTCCCCGAGGTCGCCGAGACGCTGTGCGCGGAGGGCATCCGGGCCGTGGAGTTCACCCTCACCACACCGGGCGTGCTCGACGCGCTGCGCGAGTTCTCCCAGGATCTTCCCGAGGGACTCACCCTGGGGGCGGGCACCGTCGTCACGCCGCGCCAGGCCGAACAGGCCGTCGCGGCCGGAGCCCGGTACCTCATCACTCCCGCCTTCGCCGCAGACGTCGTCGCGGAGGCCCTCCGCCTCGGTGTGCCGGTGCTGCCCGGGGCCGTCACCCCGACGGAGATCCTTTCCGCCTGGCAGGAGGGCGCCACCATGGTGAAGGTCTTCCCCGCCTCCTTCGCCGGCGGCCCGGCGTACGTACGGGCTCTCCGCGCCCCCCTGCCCGACGTGCCCCTCGTGCCCACGGGCGGCATCTCGGTCGAGGAGGCCCCCGCCTACCTGGCCTCCGGCGCCCAGGCGGTGGGCATGGGAAGCCCCCTCGTGGGCGACGCCTGCGAGGGCGGCGACCTCGACGCGCTGCGCGAGCGCGCGGCCCGGCTGGTCGCCTCGCTGGCGGGAGCACGGCCGTGACCGATCTCGTGACCCTCGGCGAGGCCATGCTCGCCGTCTCCCTGACCGAGCCCGGCCCCCTCTCCCCCGGCGCGACCGCGCGCCTGTCGTTCGCGGGGGCGGAGGCGACCGTCGCGATCGGCGTCGGCCGCCAGGGCCACAAGTCCGCCTGGACCGGTGTCGTCGGCGCGGACGCCGCCGGGACGATGATCCTCACGGCCCTGCGGGCGGAGGGCGTCGACGTCAGCCACGTCCGCACCGACGCATCCCGCCCGACCGGTCTGATGCTCCGCCAGCGCCGGACGTCCGACCGCACCCTGGCCTCCTACTACCGCAAGGGCCAGGCCGGATGCGGGCTCGGCCCCGAGGACGTCGACCCGGAGCTCGTCTCCCGTGCCCGGATCCTGCACATCACCGGCATCACCCCCGCCCTGGGCCCCGGACCGCTGGAGGCGGTCCGCCACGCCGTGGCCATCGCCCGGACCACCGGGACCACGGTCTCGCTGGACATCAACTACCGCAGCCTGCTGTGGTCCCCGCGTGAGGCAGCGGACACCCTCCTGCCCCTCGTGCGCGAGGCGGACGTCGTCTTCGCCGGGCTCGACGAGGCCGGGCTGTTCGTGGAGGCGGGCGGCGTCGCCGACACCGCCCGTGCGCTCGCCCGACTCGGCCCGCGACAGTGCGTGATCAAGCTCGGCCCGGACGGAGCCCTCGCCCTCGTCGACGGCGAGATCTTCGTACAAGCCGCCGTCCCGGTGACGGCGGTCGACCCCATCGGCGCGGGCGACTCCTTCGTCGCCGGCTACCTGTCGGGGCTGCTGGACGGCGCCCCGCCCGCCGACCGGCTGCGCACCGCCGCCATCTGCGGGGCCTTCTCCGTCTCCGTGCCCGGCGACTGGGAGGGTCTCCCCCGTCGGTCGGAAGGCTCGCTGCTCGACGGCGACGACGTCCGGCGCTGACGCGGCCCCTCGTACACCTGCACATCAGAACGAGAACGGAACACCCATGCAACGCTTCGCTGGAACGACCGCGGTCGTCACCGGCGCCGCCTCCGGCATCGGCGCCGCCAGCGCGCGCCGACTGGCCGCCGAAGGCGCCACCGTAATCCTGGCCGACATCGCCGACGCGGCCGGCGAAAAGATCGCCGAGAACATCCGCCGGAACGGCGGCAACGCCCTGTACGTCCACTGCGACGTCGCCTCGGAGAAGGACTGGCTCCGGCTGCGCGAGCAGACCCGGACCTTCTCCGGACGCGCCGGCATCCTGCACAGCAACGCCTTCGTCCACCGTGACGCCTCGGCGCAGGACCTGGACGGCTACGGCTGGGACCGCGAACTCGCCGTCAACCTGAAGGCGTTGTTCCTCGCGGCCCGCACCTTTCTCGACGACCTTCGCGAGACGACCGGCGCGTTCGTCGCCACGTCCAGCGTCCACGCCCACTTCGGCCTGCCCGGCTACCCCGCGTACGCGGCCTCCAAGGGCGGGGCGTGCGCGCTGATGCGGCAGCTCGCCGTGGAGTACGGCCCCGACGTCCGGTTCAACTCCGTCCTCCCCGGCCCCATCCTCACCGAGGTGTGGGACACGGTGTCCGAGGAGGACCGGCAGCTCTCCGCGGACGCCACCGCGCTCCGCCGTCTGGGTGCTGCGGACGAGGTCGCGTCCGCGGTGGCCTTCCTCGCGTCGTCGGACGCCGCCTACATCACCGGCACCGAACTCGTCGTCGACGGCGGCTGGTCGGTCAAGAAGGAGTCGAAGTGAAGATCACCTCCCTGCGCACCTATCTCGTCGCCCCCCGCTGGTGCTTCCTGAAGATCGAGACGGACGAGGGGATCACCGGCTGGGGCGAGCCCGTCGTCGAGGGCCGCGCCCACACCGTGGCCGCGGCCGTGGACGAACTGTCCGACCACCTGATCGGCCAGGACCCAATGCGGATCGAGGACCACTGGCAGGTGATGACCAAGGGCGGCTTCTACCGCGGCGGTCCGGTGCTGTCCAGCGCCGTCGCCGGCATCGACCAGGCCCTGTGGGACATCAAGGGCAAGGCACTCGGCGTCCCCGTCTGGCAGCTCCTCGGCGGCAACGTCCGCGACCGGGCCCGGGTGTACAGCTGGATCGGTGGCGACCAACCCGAGGACGTCGTCGAGCAGGCGCTGGCCCGGAAGGCCGAGGGCTTCACAGCGATCAAGATGAACGCCTCGCCGCAGCTGGAGTTCATCGACACCCCCGCGGCCGTGCACGGCATCGTCGAACGCGTCGCGAGCATCCGAGCGGCGGTGGGTGACGACTTCGACATCGCGGTGGACTTCCACGGTCGGCTGACGATTCCGATGGCCCGCCGCGTGCTGCCGCTCCTGGAGCCGTACCTGCCGTTCTTCGTCGAGGAGCCGCTCGTCCCCGAACTCAGCGCACACATAGGGGAGATCGTCCGCTCCACGAGCATTCCGATCGCCACCGGCGAACGCCTCTACTCCCGCTGGGACTTCAAGTCCGTGCTGGCGTCCGGCATCGCCGTCGCACAGCCCGACCTCTCCCACGCGGGCGGCATCTCCGAGACCCGCCGGATCGCCGCCATGGCCGAGGCGTACGACGTCTCCCTCGCCCCCCACTGCCCGCTGGGCCCGATCGCCCTCGCCTCCTGCCTCCAGATCGGCTTCGCCACGCCCAACCTGCTGATTCAGGAGCAGAGCCTCGGCATCCACTACAACACCGGGTCCGACCTCCTCGACTACCTCACGGACCGGTCGGTGTTCCGCTACGAGGAGGGGCACGTCGCCCTGCTCACCGCGCCGGGCCTGGGGATCGAGGTCGACGAGAAGGCCGTGGAACGGGCCGCCGAGACCGGACACCGGTGGCGCAACCCGGTCTGGCGCCACAAGGACGGTTCTTTCGCCGAGTGGTGACGGGACATCAGGGTCGACGGACACGCCTCATGGGGCGAGTCGTCCCACGCCGGCTCCGCGAAAGGCGGCCGAGACGTCCTTGCGGGTGGTGGCGAGCTTCCTGAGCACGCTGGCGACGTGGTGCTCGACGGTGCGGGGCGACAGCACGAGCGCGTCCGCGATCTCCTGGTTCGTCAGTCCCCGCGCCAGCAGCTCCGCCACGCTCGTCTCGCGGGGCGACAACCGGTCGCCGTAGCCGCGACGCCCGGGGCGGCCCGGCCGCTTCAGCCCCAGCGACCGCTCCAGGCGGCGGGCCCTGGCCAGATCGCCGACAGCGTCGAGACGGCTGTACGTTCCGAGGGCGCGCGCGAGGATGTCGGCGGCCCTCTCAGGATGGAGCGGGGCCAGGGCACGGGTCTGGAGTTCGGCGGACCGGGCAGCCTCGTACGGGCGTGGCATGCGTTCCCAGATGGCATGGGCGGCAGCGTGCTCCCGGGCCGCCCGCTCGGGGTCTCCGCTCTCGGCGAGCAGCCCGCGGGCGGTGTGGAGCGCCGCCTCGGAGGCAGGGGCGGCGCGGCCCGCGATGCCGTGCTCCGCCTCGGCGACTAGGGTCCGTACGGCCTCCTCCTCCCCGCAACCGAGCCCGGCCGCGGCGGCGGTCGAGAGCAGACTGCCCGCCTTGGGCCATGCGGCAGCGCGGCGCAAGAGGGCGAGGGTCTCCTGTGCGGCCTTCCAGCCTTCGTCCGGGGTGTCCTGGGCCAACTGGACGGCCGTGATACCCGTCGCGGAACGCAGTGTGAGGCCGAGGTCGAAGCGTTGCGCTCCACCGGCCGCCGCCTTCGAGAAGTGCCGGAGGGCACGGCTGTGCCGACCATGCGCCAGGTCACGGACACCGAAGTGGAGCGCCGCCTCGGCTTCCACCTGTGCGGTGTCGGGGTACTCGGCGCCGAGCGCCTCGAACCGCTCCCGCAGCCCCTCCCAGCGTCCGGCGAGGGCGTCCAGGCGCAGGGTGCTCACGCGGGCGTGGAACTGGAGGACCGGGAATCCGCAGGTACGAGCGAGGCGCACGCTCTCGTCGATAAGGTCGGCGGCTCGGTGGTCCTCACCCACGTCGGCGGCGGTGACACCGGCGTTGTACAGCGCCCGCGCCGTCTGTCGCAGCACCCGGACGTCGACCCCTTCCCTGGGAAGGCGCGCCAGGTCCGTGTCCAGGGTCGGATCCGCCGCCCAGGCCCGCAGGGTGAGCCGAGTGGCCCGCACGTCCGCCGCGGGTTCGCTGCCGGGGATGTCTCGCACGGCCTTCTCCGCCAGGCTCATCCAGTGCTCCGCCGCGTCGGGGCCGGCGTACTCGTCCATGGCGAGCCCGACCATGGCCGCCACGGCCCTGGGGCTGTCGTGACCGAGCTCGTCCACGGCCCGCGCCAGCTCGCCGAACCCGGCCCGGTCGGAGCCTTGGTTCAGGAGGAGCAGCCCCAGCCCCGTGCGGATCTCTCCGCGGGTCGCGGCCAGGAGCCGGGCGTCGGCAAGGATCGTGCGCAGCGCCGTGGCGTTGGTGACGAAGTCGACGCCCTGCCCGGCCAGAGGGGCGAGGCCCAGAGCGGCACGGGAGCGTGCCTCGGGGTCGACGCGCGGATGGTGCAGTACTTGCCTCAGCAGCGCGGCGGCGGTGCCGCTGTCGCCCAGCGCGGTCGCCTGGCCGGCTGCTTGTTCCATGCGGAGAGCCCAGGTGCGATGGTCCCCCAGGGCGAGGGTGTGGTGAGCGATCTGCACCAAAGGGGGCGGCTCCTGTCCTGCGAGCACCCGGAGAGCACGGAGGTGCAGGCGGCGGCGCGTGGGGCCAAGCACTCTCTCGTAGGCGACCTTCCGGGCCAGGACGTGACGGAAGTCGTAGCGGCCGTCGTCGGTCTCGTGGAGGATCGCCGCGTGCAACGCGTCGAGCAGCGCGAGCGCCTCTTCGTCCTCGTCGAGACCAGCCACCTCGTGGAGCAACGTCTCCGAGGCGGGCACCGCGAGGACAGCGGCAGCGGCGACCAGGGAGGCGGCAGAGGGAGACAGGCGGACCAGCCGCTCGGTCACCGCGTCACGCAGGCCGGACGGGACGTGCGCCCGGTGGAGCGCGTCCAGGTCACCGTCGCCCGGCTCGTGTGCGACACGATGCTCACGCAGGGTGATCAGGTCCTCCTCGGCGATCAGCGGCAGTCCCGCGCTGCGTTCGTGGAGCGCCGTGACGAGATCGTCGGGGACGGGCCCGCCGAGCGCGGCAGCGGCGAGGGCCCGGATGTCGGCTCCCGCCAGGGGACGCAGCTGAAGGGCCATGCCGTTGGTGCCGGTCGGCCGCCGATAGGCGGCCCCGAGCACAGGGGTGTCGGGTGGGAGGTCCTCGGCCCGGTAGGTGATGACGAGGCTCAGCTGGGGGGGAAGGTCACGAGCAAGGAGCAGAAGCAGGTCGCGGGTGGCCTCGTCGATCCAGTGCACGTCCTCGACGATCAGGACGGTCGGCCCCAGGGCCGCCAGGAACGCGCGCACGGCGTGGACGATCCGCAGCCGATCGGCCACGGCGGAATCGTCGGAAGACTTGAGGGGAGGGAACCGGTCGGCCAGCTGTGGCAGGAGCGGTCCCAGCGGAGCGGCCGCCTGCGGGAGGCCGCCGGCAGGAAGCCACGGCCCGGCCCGGCCCAAGGCGTCGACGACAGGACCGTACGCCAACGGTTCCCGCAGCGGATGGCACCACCCGATGAGGACACAGCGTCTCTCGGAGCCCAGTGCGGTGACGCTCTCGCGCACGAGCCGAGACTTGCCGATGCCGCCTTCGCCCTCGATCAGCACTGCCGCCGGAGGTCTGCGGACGGCCGCGAGGAGACGGTCGAGCTCCCTGGCGCGCCCGACGAACCGGAAACCCGCGGCGGGGTCTCCAGGAGCATCGAATAGGTCGGTCAAGTCGATCACCTGCCCGTTTCTCTCACCGTAGTGCGGGCACCACTCACGGGCAATCGAGGGCAGGAGCCTTGCCGACGCGCCGCCCGCGGCACCGGATACACGCCGGCTGCAGAGAGGAGGCCCGATCGTCTTGGTCTACCGGGAGATCTACCTCTGGCGGCAGGTCGACGAGAACCGCGGCCCGGAAGCCGCCCTGCGTCTGCTCTCCATACGCGGTTCCCCCACCGGGTCGGTCAAAGAATGGTGAGGATTCGGCGGGTACGAGAGACGGTGGTTCTTCGCGCGGCGAGCGACGGAGACCTGCCCACGGCCGTTCCAGGCGTCGTCCCCGAAGCGGAGCACTTCGCCGAAGCAGCTGCCGGACAGCCGACCTCGTCGACGACGCCCTCTCCTGGCTCACCCGAGCACCGCTAAAACCTGATTCGTCCCGCCTGACGATACGTCCCGCAGACGCTGCTCGTTGGACATGGAGCGGTTGGCTAAAGCGTGTGGTGAAAGTGCTGGTCACAGCCATTCGTTGATGGCTGCGCCCGGTACGGTCGCTTCGTAGCGGACGGCGAGTTCGCCGTACCGCGTGGCGACGGCCCGGTGCCGCTTGAGCCTGTTGATCCCGCACTCGACGGCGTGCCGCTGCTTGTAGTCGTCCTTGTCGAACTTTGGCGGGCGGCCGCCGCACGAGCCGCGCTTCAGCCGGTTGCGCACCCGGTCCGCAGGCACCGGAATCGTTGCCTTGATCCCGCGTCTGCGCAGGTAGGAGCGGTTGCTCCGGAGTCGTACGCCTTGTCGGCCCGCACCCGGTCCGGGCGCTTGCGCGGCCTGCCGAGCCCGACCCGGGGCACCCGGATCACCTCCAGGACCGGCTCGAACTGCGGGGAATCGCCGCGCTGCCCGACCGTGATCACCACGTACAGGGGCCTTTGTCCCTGTACGACCGCGAGGTGGATCTAATAGCTCAGCAGGGAGCCCGAGTACGGAAGCACAAGGGCCCGCTGGGCGAGGTGGAAGCCTGCCGCCGTTCCGGGACTGTGATCCCTCAGGTCAGACCGGCTCCTCCTGATTACGCCGCTGGGCGGAGGCCCAAGGTGGATCCGGGGACACGATCCCTTCAGCAAGACCGCGCCCCGCCCGGCGGCTCTGCCGGTCAGCCCGCCACGGGAGCGTCCGAGGCCGTGGTCGGCCTGCTCAACGAAGACACCGCCGGGGCGGCTCCTTCCGGAGGTCCCCTTTTTCGCCGCCCCGGCGGCGTGCTGGTGGGCCCGGCAGACGGTGGAGTCGACGTTGACCTCCTAGGCGATCAGGCCTTTCGCATCGGCTTCAGCCTGGAACGGGGTGAGGATCCGGGCCCAAGTCCCATCCTGCTGCCAGCGGCGGAAGAGGTCGTAGACCCGGCCCCACGGCCCGTAACGTTCGGGCACATCCCGCCACGGGGCGCCGGTCCGGGTTCGCCACTGTATGCCGTCCATCAGCTGCCGCCGCGTCCACACCTGCGGACGGCCCGGCTTGATACCCGCCGACAGCAAGGGCTCAAGCCATGCCCACTGGCCGTTCGCCAGATCACCACGCCCCACGGCAAGTGCTCATCAACGAAGAAGATCCACTTTCACAACAGACCCTAGCCGGGTCAGCTCGTCGCGCACGAATTCGTCCCCGCCGCAGGGCTCGGCCTGCTCCAAGGCGTGGAGCTCGCGCAGCGCCTGGAGCTCGTCGGCGCGGGCGGCGGCCTCGCGGTCGGCGGCGGCTTCGGCGGCGAGCTCGGCCTGGGCGACGTCGTCGGCGTCCGGGGTGTAGACGGTGCCTGTCGGCGCGGCTGCAAGCCGCTGGTCCAGGCGCTTCCACTCCGCGAGCTCCGCCCGCCCGCGGACGTCGTCGGCAGGGTCCTCGAATCGGGACGCCTGCCGCGCATCGAAGCGGGCGCTCTTGAGGGCCGCCGCCGCGACGGACGTCCGCCTCGGCGTCACGGACGCGGGCACGGGATTCGACCCGGAGCGCATCAGGACCTCATGGGGCTCCCCGACGGCCTCGAGCACTGTCACGGCCGGGGGCTGATGCTCGTCGACGCACCGAGCACGAGCTGGGGCACCGACCCCTTGGCCGTCGGCCTGCGAGTCTGGGCCGAACTCGCCGTCCACTGATCCGTGCCGTCCGGGAGGCGGCCGCGGCTGACGAAGGGGATCGGGTATCGCCGTCCCCCGATCGCGTCGAAGGCATGACCGGAAGAGACGGGACTCGCCCCGGCCACGAGGGGACGGCGGCTCTCCACCGAGACGGGCTCCGCGTACCGTCCGGCTTCCGGTGAACGGCGGGAGCGCGGACGACAGGAGTCCGGCTGTTTCGATCATGTGTCGGGCTCACGCAAGACCTGGCGGCTCTGCAGGACTTCCCTTACTTTTTCCATCATGACCGAACAGAAAATAACTAGTCCGAACATCACCGGGATGTCGAGGCGTCGCCTTTTGGCCGGTATCGGAGCCCTCGCCCTTGCCGGCGTCACCGGGTCCGAAGCCGCCGCAGCCGCTGGTCAGGCCCTACGCGTAGACGGAGAGACACGGAAGCCGAACATCGTCCTGATCGTTCTTGACGACCTCGGATACGGCGAGATCGGTTCCTATGGCCAGAAGACCATCAAGACACCCGTGCTCGACCGACTCGCCGCCGAGGGGCTGAGGTTCACCCAGGCGTACGCCAACCCGACCTGCGCCCCCTCACGCGCTTCACTGCTGACGGGCCTGCACACCGGTCACTCCCGCATCAAGGGGAACGGAGACTCCGGCAAGGGCCTGGTCGCGGAGGACGTCACCGTCGCCGAGACCCTGAGGGCGGCCGGCTACGCCACGAGCCACATCGGCAAGTGGGGCTTCGGGCCCGACAACGGCGACAACCCGAGTCATCCCAACAGCCAGGGCTACGACCACTTCTTCGGCTACATCACTCACGGCCATGCCCATGACTACTGGCCCACCTACCTGTGGCGCGATGCGGAGCGGATCACCTACCCGGAGAACGAGGGCGCCGACGTGACTTACGCCGGCGACCTGTTCACCACCGAGGCTCTGGACTTCATCGACCGGAATCACGATCGGCCGTTCTTCCTGAACCTCAATTACACGACCCCTCACGGCCCCAACGAGGTGCCCAGCGACGCGCCCTACACCGACGAGAACTGGCCGCAGCCCGAGCGCAACCACGCCGCCCAGATCACCTGGACGGACGGCGCGATCGGCAAGGTCCTCGACCGGCTGGAGCTGCATGGTGTCGCCAACGACACCCTCGTCGTCTTCACCAGCGACAACGGCCCACACGCCCTGCACGGGGTGGAGTTCTTCGACAGCAACGGGCCACTGCGGGGGACCAAGTTCACCGTCTACGAAGGCGGTATCCGCGTACCCCTCATCGTCCGTCTCCCGGCTTCCCTGCGCTCGGCCGGTGCACCGACCGCAGGTTCGGTGCTGCGGCAGAAGGTCGCCGTGTGGGACTTCCTGCCCACCCTGTCCGACGTCGCCGGCGGCGAGACACCGGCGGGACTCGACGGCATCTCCTTCCTGCCGGCCCTCACGGGAAAGAGCCAGCCGGGCCGTCCGTACCTCTACTGGCAGTCTGAGGGCGGGGACCAGGCCGTGCGGTTCGGCCGCTGGAAAGCGGTCCGCCGCAAGGGGAAGGCCGTCGAGCTCTACGACCTGTGGTCCGATCTCGGCGAGAGCAAGAACATCGCCTCCAGCCATCCCAACCAGGTCCGCAGCGCCGAGAAGTGGCTGGCCGATGCCGTAGTGGTGAAGTGACGTGCGGCAGTGCTGCGCACCTGTCGGCGCGATTGCGCCCCTGCACCGAGACACCGGGCCGGCCATGCCGCCCCGACCGCGTGCGACGATCCGCAACACGAAGGGCCAAGTCCGCGTCCCCGGCGGAACATTCGCCATGGGCGACGCGTTCGACGAGGGTTACCCGCAGGACGGTGAGCGGCCCGTCCACGATGTACGTCTCGATCCGTTTTTGATAGACGCGACGACGGTCACCAACACCGCCTTCGCGACCTTCGTCAAGGAGACCGGCTACGTCACCGATGCCGAACGACTCGGCGCCTCGGCCGTCTTCCACCTCACGGCAAAGGCTCGCCCAGGCGACGTGCTGGGGCACGCTCCGGAGACCCCCTGGTGGCTCGTCGTACGAGGAGCCACCTGGCGACACCCGTACGGTCCTCTCTCCTCCATCGGTGCCCTCCAGCACCATCCAGTGGTCCAGGTGAGCTGGAACGACGCGGTCGCCTACTGCGCCTGGGCCGGCAAACGCCTTCCCACCGAGGCCGAGTGGGAGTACGCCTCCCGCGGAGGACGCGCACGCGGCCGCTTCCCGTGGGGCGACGATCTGACCCCGCGCGGGCACTGGCAGTGCAACATCTGGCAGGGCGTCTTCCCCCATACCAACAGTCAGGAGGACGGACATCTCGCCACCGCGCCGGCCAAGTCGTTCCGGCCCAACGGGTTCGGGCTCTGGAACACGGTCGGCAACGTGTGGGAGTGGTGCGCCGATGCCTTCTCCGCCGACACCTACGCCCGACGCGCCGCGTCCGAGCCCGTCTTCGACCCCCGGGGCCCGCACGCCGGTTCCGATCAGGGGACTCAGCGTGTCATGAGAGGCGGGTCCTACCTCTGCCACGACTCGTACTGCTACCGGTACCGGGTCGCGGCACGTTCCGGCAACACCGCCGATTCGGCCACCGCCAACATCGGCTTCCGCTGCGCCAACGACCTCGGCCACCGGAGGTACGTCCAGGGCCTTCTAGTGCTTTGACCAGGAAGGTTCGCCGGGTTGGCGGTGGTGGCGGTTGGATGCGTGGTGACGTCCGTCCGATCGTTGGAGGTGCGGTGGCTGAGCCTGTCCGTGTGCGCAGGTTGACCGACCAGGAGGGTCAGAAGCTACAGCAGATCGTGCGCCGGGGCAGCACCAGTTCGGTCCGCTACCGGCGCGCGATGATGCTGCTGGCCTCGGCCGGCGGGAACCGGGTCCCGGTGATCGCCCAGCTGGTGCAGGCCGACGAGGACACCGTCCGCGACGTGATCCCCCGGTTCAACGAGATCGGCCTGGCCTGCCTGGACCCTCAGTGGGCGGGAGGCCGTCCCCGCCTGCTCAGCCCTGACGACGAGAACTTCGTCGTCGCGACGGCCACCACGCGCCCGAGTAAGCTCGGCCAGCCGTTCACCCACTGGTCGATCCGCAAACTCGCCGCCTACCTGCGGAAAGTCCACGGCCGCGCGATCCGGATCGGCCGCGAGGCGTTACGGTGCCTGCTCGCCCGCCGGGGCATCACCTTCCAGCGCACCAAGACCTGGAAGGAGTCCCCGGCCCCCGACCGAGACATCAAGCTCGACCGCATCGAGCACGTCCTGGAGCGGTTCCCCGACCGGGTATTCGCGTTCGACGAGTTCGGGCCACTCGGGATCCGCCCCACCGGCGGCTCGGGCTGGGCACCGGCAGGTCACCCAGAACGGCACCCCGCGACCTACCACCGCACCCACGGCGTCCGGTACTTCCACGGCTGCTACTCCGTCGGCGACGACACCCTGTGGGGTGTCAACCGCCGCAAGAAAGGAGCCGTGAACACCCTGGCCGCCCTCCGGTCGATTCCCGCGACCCGCCCGGACGGCGCCCCGATCTACGTCATCCTGGACAACCTGTCCGCCCACAAGGGCGAGACGATCCGTCGCTGAGCGAGGAAGAACCGCGTCGAACTGTGCTTCACCCCGACCTACGCCTCCTGGGCGAACCCGATCGAGGCCCACTTCGGACCGCTGCGGCAGTTCACCGTCGCCAACTCCAACCACCGCAACCACACCGTCCAGACCCGGGCCCTGCACGCCTACCTGCGCTGACGCAACAAGAAGGGCCTTGACCCCGGACCTTGGACACACGAGACACTGGATCCTGAGGATCTGAGGACGGACATCTCGTGGTCATGAAGAACTATCCGCCGCAGTTCAAGGCGGACGCGGTCGCGTTGTACGAGTCGCGGCCTGGAGCGACGATCAGGTCGGTCGCCGCTGATCTGGGGGTCAACCCGGAGACGTTGCGGAACTGGGTCAGGGCGGCCGGTGCGAGTCGGCCGCGGGGCCGCCGGGCCGAGGCGTCCGCCGAGCCGCCCACGGCGCTGGAGGCGGAGAACGCCGCTCTGCGCAAGAAGGTCCGCGAGCTGGAGGAAGAGCGCGAGGTCCTGCGGAAGGCGGCGAAGTATTTCGCCGGGGAGACGTGCTGGTGAACCGCTTCCAGTTCGTCGCCGACCTGCAGCGCCGCTACGGCGTGAAGCGGCTGTGCACCATCCTGGGCATCGCCCGCTCCAGCTTCTACTACTGGCGCCGCACCGCCGTCGGCCGGGCCGCCCGGCAGGCTGCCGACGCCCATCTCGCCGCACGGATCCGGGTCGTGCACCGCGAGTCGGACGGCACCTACGGCGTCCCCAGAATCACCGCCGAACTCCGTGACGAGGGCGGCGAACGCGTCAACCACAAGCGGGTCGCACGCGTCATGCGGAGCATCGATCTGGCCGGCGTGAAGTTGCGGCGAAAGCACCGCACCACGACTCCGGATCCGGCCGCGGCGAAGGCCCCGGACCTGATCGGCCGCGACTTCACCGCACGTGAGCCGAACACGAAGTACGTCGGTGACATCACTTACCTCCCCCTGGACAACGGCAAGTTCCTCTACCTGGCCACCGTCATCGACCTCGCTTCACGGCGTCTGACCGGCTGGGCGATCGCGGATCACATGCGCACCGATCTCGTCGTCGACGCCCTGGCCGCCGCGAGGCGCACCCGCGGCAGCCTCGCCGGAGCGGTCCTGCATACCGATCACGGAGCCCAGTACACCAGCCGGGCCTTCGCCGACGCCTGCCGCCGGGCCGGCGTCCGCCAGTCCATGAGCGCGATCGGCAGCTCGGCGGACAACGCGCTCGCCGAGTCGTTCAACGCGACGTTCAAGCGGGAGACGCTCCAGGGCCGAAAGCACTGGTCCAGCGAGCGCGAAGCCCGCCTCGACGCGTTCCGCTGGCTGCACCGCTACAACACCCGACGTCGTCACTCCCGCCTCGGACACCGCAGCCCGATCGCCTACGAGACAGCGTCCCGAGCAACATCAACTACGCTGACGCCAGCCGCATAACCGTGTCCAGGATTCGGGGTCAAGGCCCGAACGCCCGCTACCTCGACGTGCTCGCCGCCCAGCGCAAGGAGCGCGCCCGTGTCCGTAGCGAGAAGGGCCTCCGCTGGGGCGGCCGGCCTCTGACCAACGCCGCATGAGTAGCGAGTCCGATCAAGAGCAGTACCGTGCCGGAATGCCAAGCAAGCGACAGCCGTACTGGCGCACCCTCGGGACACCGACGAGCCTGGTCCTGTACCGAACGCCGGGCAAGTGGCGGTACGCCGTCTACTTCACCGGACCAGCCGGCGTTGCCGACGGCGCACTCGCTGATCCTCCGTCCTCGTCCGAGCCGGATCTCGCGCAGACTGCCCTCCTCCAGAAAGCGGAAGAACTCACCCGGAGACAGCTTGAGGTCCTCTGGAGCGAATCCGACCAACCGGACTGCTGGACTGGCACAGTCGCCAGCGTGGGGCCCTCGTCCACCGGACTGAACCCGGCGAACCAATGCGGCCAGAGCACTAGCTAGTCTTCTGAGTCAGGGATTCTCTTCAGGTGTATAGGCTTGGTCCACGGCACGTACCGGGCGACCGAAGCCGAGTTGATCCTGTCCGACGAGGAGCGGGCCACGCTCGAGGGGTGGGTGCGGCGCCGGCCCACGCCGCAGGCGTGGGCGCTGAGGTGCCGGATCATTCTTGCCTACGCCGAAGGTGCTTCGAACAAGGATGTTGCGGCCCGGCTCGGCTCGACCGCGCATGCGGTTGGCCGGTGGCGGGCGAGGTTCGTCGGGCACCGGATCGCCGGCCTGGGCGACATGCCCCAATCGGGCGGCCCCCGGTCGGTGACGGACGAGCAGGTGGCCGCATTGGTCACGAGGACGCTGCAGTCCGCACCGAAGAACCCCACTCACTGGTCGACGCAGTCGATGGCGAAGGAACTGGGCCTGTCGCAGTCGACCGTGTCCCGCGTCTGGCGGGCTTTCGGGCTGCAGTCGCATCGTCCGGAGACGTCCAAGCTGTCGACGGATCCGTACTTCGTCGACAAGGTCCACGACGTCGTCGGCCTCTATCTGGACCCGCCCGAACGGGCCCTGGTGTTCTGCGTTGACGAGAAGTCTCAGATCCAGGCGCTGGACCGCTCTCAGTCGGTGCTGCCGACGATGCCCGGAGTACCGCAACGGGACACGCATGACTATGTCCGGGCTGGCACCACCACCCTGTTCGCCCCCTTGGAAGTGGCCACGGGCAAGGTGATCGGCTCCCTGCACCGGCGCCACCGGGCCAAGGAGTTCAAGCAGTTTCTCGTCAAGCTCGACAGGGAGGTCCCGGCCGGCCTCGCGGTTCATCTGGTGCTGGACAACTACGCCACCCGCAAGACTCCGGCCATCAAGACCTGACTGCTGGCGCATCCCCGGTTCCACCTGCACTTCACCCCGACCGGGCCGTCCTGGCTCAACCTGATGGAGCGACGGTTCGCCGAGCTGACGAACAAGCGGATACGGCGAAGTGTCCACAAGACCGTCCAGGTCCTGGAACAGGACCTCCGCGACTGGATCGTCGCACGGAACACCGAGCCCAGGCCCTACGCCTGGACCAAGACCGCGGACGAGACCCTCGAACGTCTCGCTTCATATCTGAAAATAATTCCTGACTCAGAAGACTAGCTCGGGTATACATTCGACGGTCGCACTCCGCTCATGAGCAGCATCACGACCCCACCCGATAACCAGGCCGCTCCTGATCATTCCCAGCACTTCTCAGACCGCTACCCTCCCCTTCGCCCCAGGACGCCCGAACCAAGATCCGGGCCCTTTCCGGTCCAAGCCATACCAAAGAGATGCACCGTCTTTCTTTTCCCTGGCCAGAATGGGTGATACTGCTGCACCACCATCAGACGAAAAACCGGTTGTTCCCTCAGATCCGGAGATCAGGCTGCTTCCCAGAGGCCGGCGTCCAGGATCCGGGCGGCCTTGGTGATGCTGCCCGGCATCAGATGCCGGTAGGTCCGGTACGTCTCCTCGATGGACTTGTGCCCCATCCACTCCGCGACATCGGTGGTGGGGATGCCGTTCCCGACGGCGTTGGAGGCGAAGTAGTGGCGGAAGCCGTACATCCCGACGCCGTCCTCCGGCGGGAGGTCCGCGAAGAGTTTCCTCACCCGGCGCCGCTCCATGCCCTCGGTGAAGTAGCCGCCCGGGCCGCGCAGCAGGTAGCCGTTCTTCGTGGTGCCGTGCTTCTCCTCGTACCGCTCGATCGCCTCCCGAACCGACCGCGGCAATGGCACCTCCCGGAACTCCCCCGTCTTGCGGTGCTTCAGCTTCGCCGGCTTCAACGTGTTGGAGTGGATCTGCTCGCGCACCCGGTACACGTCCTGGGCCACGACGTTGTTCACGTTCACGGCTCGCGCCTCACCGTTGCGCAGGTCGCATCCCGCCATCATGACGATCTCCAGCGCCAGGTCCTCGTCGGCGACGGCCAGTGCTTTCGTCACGTAGGCGAGGGACGGGATGGCCACCTGCTCGCGCACGTACTCCGGCTCCTGGACGCCCTTGACCGGGTCGTCCGCCATGGCTCCCTTGGCATACGCGTCCCGCAGGATGGTCTTCAGGACCCGGAATATGTTCACCTGGTTTCCGCGGCTGACCCCGTCGCTCTCCATCGCGTCCAGGAAGCGTTCGACCACCATCGGCGTGACCGAGTTCAGCTTCCGCGCCCCCAGGCGCGGGACGATGTGCACGTTGATCGAACTGTCGACGTGCTCCCCCGTGGAGTAGTCCGTCATCCGGCGCTGCCGAGGCCGCCACTGCTTCGCGTACTCCTCCACCGTCAGCTGACCCAGCTCCCGGCGGGCCGCCGCCACGGACGGGGTCGTGGTCTTCTTCTCCGCGTAGAGCTGTGTGAGGCGTTCGATCGCGTCGTCCTGGGTGTCGTACCCGGACTCCTCACGCTGCTTGCCCAGCGCGTCGCGGAAACGGATCGAGTACGGGTGAGGGCATCGAGTGGGCTTCGCGCAGCCGCAGTCCTTGAAGAAGGACCCCATGCCGCAAGCGAGCTGTCGGGCCATGTGTCGCACCATCCGTTCCGGCCCAAGAATCTGCTCAGGCGCCGCGCTGCCGGTCGCAGGTCAGCAAGCGGGGACACGTCGGGGACGCATGCTGACCGTTTGCTGACCTGAGGGGGCACATGATGCCCCTGACCTGCGGCGACGCCAAATAGTCAGATCTTGGACTTGAACAGAGTGCGCAGCATCGGCGCATATCCATGGCTCTGATAAGCGCCGACGGAGCGACCCGTCTTCTCTCTATGCCGCCAAGGGGATACGCGGAGGGCATAGGGCTCCCGCGCTGGTCGGCGGCAGCAGGCGGTGGAAGCAAGTGGTGATCGGCGTGGTGCCAGGCGTTCCGCGTTCGACGCTCCTTTCCAGTTCCGGGCGCCAACCGAACGGTCCCCTGGCGAAGAGGTCAGCGTTCACCTTCCAGTGCCGCGTGAAGACCCGGGACGTCGGCCCGGGAGAGGGCGTCGATGATGTCCAGGCAGCGGCTGCGTACGGAGGGCGAGCTTTGGCGGTACAGCCTCAGGACCGCCTTCACCACGTAACGGCCATGAGCCGCATGACGGGTTCGGATGTCGGCCATATCCGCGCCCGCCCGGCCGACGATGTACTCGCAGGCGTCCAACGCCGCCGACGGGAGGAGGCCGATCGGGTGGTGGAGCGCGAAGGCGAGTTCCCCCAAGTTGTCGGGGAAAGCCTTGCTGGCGATGAACGCCTGGACAAGCTCGTCGGCCTGGGAGGGAAGCAGGCCGAAGGCGTGCCTCATCACGGTCGACGCGTTGTTGCGAACCTCTTCGTCGTCATCGTCGAACAGCGGCAGGAGCCGCGTGTAGTGATCAGGGTTGCTGGCGAAAACCTTGGCCGCGCCGCGGCGTGCCGCAGTGCCCAGCTGCAGCACCGTGGCGGGCAAGTCCGGTGTGGCGTTTCCATGGAGTGTCACCACGGCCCAGGTCTGTCCTGCGAGCTCCCTGGTCTGCCGTGGGCCGTGGAGGGCCGCGTCGAGGTGGGGGGCGAATCGTCCGGGGTCGCGGGCCAGAGCTCCGATGAGCAGGCGCTGGGTTGTGTGCGCGTTGTGGACGTTGAGGTCCTGGTGCGTCATCAGCTGGTCCGCGGCGTCCAACGCGGTCTGTGGGTCGTGGTTCATCAAGGCGCGGACGGCTTCGGCGGCGCAGACGCGGACGGCGAGTACGGGGTCGGTGGCGAGTCGGAGGATGAGGGGTCTGAGTTCGGGCAGGTGGCGGGCGTCGTGGAAGAGGAGGGTCGCGCACGTGATGGCTGCCTGGCCCCGGGTGGCGTTCAGGCCTGCGGTCAGCAGATCGGTGCGGGTGCCTTCAGCGTCCAGGGCGCGGGTGTCCCGCTCGGGGGTGGGGGCTGTCGCGTAGCTCGTGAGGAGGGGGAGCTGGGTGGAGGTGAAGCGGTCGGGCGTGGCCTGGAGTGCGCGGCACACCGTGGAGGCTGCTTCTTCGCCGAGGTTCCGGTGGGTGTGGAGGGCCAGCTTCTCCCATGCCCCGTTGTCCAGATGGGGTGCGGCTCCTTCCACGATCGCGCACAGATACGCTCCGGGCAGGTCGGGTCCGAGGGTGAGGGCGAAGGCGGCGAAGCGCGAGGGCTCCTGTCCTGCTCGGGTGCGGAGTGTGCCGGCGAGTTCGTGCACGCCGCCCTGGGGCGGCCACGACCGTTCGACTCGGGGCTTGGCGTACTTGTCCAAAGCGCGACGCCATTGTTCGTCGGTCATGCGCGCCGCCGCATGGTCGCTGATCGGAGAACTCGCCCACGCGGTGACAACCCCGGAGGGTGGGGAGGGGACGATTCCGGGGAACCTCCGCTCCAGTTCGCCGAGCCTCCATCGAACCTTGTCGCTGCGACGTATGGGGTCGATCCCCGACAGCAGTTCGTACTGACCCCAGCCGCAACGGCTGGGGCCCCCCTCCACTCTTCGGCGCTGCTCCGTCGTCGGGTAATACCCGAGAAGCACTTCGGCCAGATGGTCAAGAGTGTCGTCGGTGCAGTCGGGCGTGGCGGCTGCGATGAGTTCATGAGACGCCCAGCGGGAACTGTCCACCCAGCCCAGGCGGAGGTTTCGCTGGTCGCTGCAGAGCCAGTCGAGCCCCTCGTCAGCCGTCCACGGGGTGGTGTACAGACGGCAGGTCAGGAAGCGGGCGATCTCCGTTGCCGATCCGCTCAGTCTCGTCAGGGTGTCAGCCGCGGCTGCCGGGTCGGTGGCTGGCAGGGCGCGCAAGGCGGTGTCGAGGGCGGAGAGCAGCTCGGCACTGACGCTGCTGCCGTCCCGTTGCCGGTACGACCAGCGACTGTCCGACCGTTCGCTGAAGGCCTCGTCGGACTCTGCGGTGTGGAGTACGAAGGGCAGGATGTTGTCCACGTACGCCTTCGGCGCGGCCTCCGCGATCCGGGACAGGACGGTGGCGGCGGTCTGTGAGTGGGCCGCGAGGTACTCGCCCCCGAACGGCTTGCGTCTGCTGTCGGGGGGCTCCTGGGTCCGTGCCCGGTTTAGGTAGGCGCCGACGAGCCTGGCTGCCGGCACGGGGGCGGTCTCGGAGAGGCCGTAGAGGAGGGTCCAGAAGTCGCTGTTGGTCGCGAGGGGGCCGCGGGCCTCGTCGGCCTGTCCTGTCCGAATCAGGTCGGCGGCCAGGTCGACGAGGCCGGGCGTGAGGGACCACTCCATGAGGCCGAGGAGCCGCCGTCGCCACTCGGGGGTGGTGTTGATGTGGGGGCGTACCAGCTCTGCTGCCCGCTCCGGCCTGTGCCGTGCCGCGATGAGCAGTTCGGCGAACGCGGCGTCGACGGTTTCGGCAGTGGCCAGCCAGCGTTCCCACCTGCCGTCGTGGTCCGCGGCGTCGAACCAGGCGGGCAGCGCCAGCAATCGGCGCACCTTACGTGCCACCGGGCTCGCACCCCAGGCGAACGGTTCGACGGCCAGCCAGTCCGCCGGGGCCGCGTCGAGCTGTGTGAGAACGGTGGTGACCACGTCGTGCAGGTGGGAGCGGATTCGGGTGGACCCGAGCAGCCGTGCCGTGGTCTCGCGGAACCGGTCGCGGTCCGTGCCGGCGAGGTGCTCGAGGATTTGGCGGGTCTGCGCCCGTCTGAAGAGGTGCTGTCCGGAGTCGGCCAGGAAGTCGTGGACGTCCCTTCCGGTCGTGAGGAAGGAGCGGGCGAAGAGGTAGTCGAAGTAGGTCTCGTGGAAGAAACCGATGCGTTCCTCGTCGCCCACCAGGAGCCCTTCCGACTTCAAGGCCTCGACATCCTCCGGCGCGTAGCGGTCAAGGAGGGCGAGGGGTGCCTGCAGACTCTCCCGGTCGCTCATGGAGGTGCACAGGGCGCCGGTGATCCCCTGCCAGTCGAAGCTTCCCCTCCTGATTCCTACGCGTCTGCGCACCTCTTTGGTGTAACCGCCGTAGAGCTGCTGCAGAGTCCGGTAGGGCACGGGGCGGGCAGCAGGGGGAAGGGTGCTGAAGACCGCCAGGTGCAGAGGGGTGCGCAGCAGCTCCAGAGTCACTGGGCTCAGGTTGTCGGGGTCGTTCCCACTCGCGGTGAGTACGGCGCGCACCGAGTCTTCGGTCAGCTCCCCCACGGGGAATCTCTCCGCCCGGACATCTGCCGTCATCAGTCTGCTGAGCCTGCCGTCCTGTTCGACGTCGACGGTGCGGACCACCAGGAGCACCTTGATGTTCGGCGCTGCCGAGAGTTGAGCGAGCACACCCTCGACGGCCTCGAAGACGTCTGCCATGCGGCCGCTGTACAGACTGACGGCGTCCAGTTGATCGACGACGAAGAGTCCAGGCCCCCCATCGGCGACTCCGGGCAGCAGGATCCCGGGCGAATCCTGCAAATTCATCATGGTGCCGAGGTCCCTCGCCGTTCGCACCGAAGGAGCGGCTCGGTCCATGCGAACGACGGCGATCGGCCACCCGTGGCTTGCGAGACGTTCCAGTACATTCGCGGCAACCGTCGACTTGCCCGAGCCCGCCCGTCCCTCGCACAGCACGATCTGCGGACCGCCCTCGGCCACCAACCGACCGTGCAGCTGGTCGAGGTGAGGGCGCGCGGCCAGTCCGAGAGCGGGCGCCCTATCCCGCACGTGCCGCAGGAACCCGTCCTTGGTGGCCGCCAGGGCAGCGAGCGTATTGCTGTCCCCGGCCAACAGTCGGGGTCGAACTCCGTCGAGAGAGAGCAAGTGGTTACGGATCTCCGACCCGGTGAGCCACTTGTGGAGGTTGTCGTCCAGATATCCGCTCAGCTGCCTGACTATTCCCTCAGGATTCCCTACGAACAGCTGCTCGTAGATGATGTGGACCAGCTCACGCAGGTTCTCCGGTGAGTAGTCTTTCACGTAAACGGACTGGAGATACCTCCAGAGGGTCTCCCGGTCTACGGGCTTGCCGTCGCCGGCCCAGACTCCGCACAGAGCCATGAAGTCGCGCCTTTGAGGGCCGGTAAGAATCTCTTCGTACTCGGCGAACGTCACGGCGGCTCTCGCCCGGTCGGCAAGGTCGCGCAGCGCGGGCGATCCGGTCGAGAGAACGAGTCGCACTTTCCTACCGGCTGCAAGGTGGCTTGCGACGGCCTTGAGGAGGGCTGCCACGGATCGCAGCGACCAGGGCCCCCGCGACGGCACGTCCTTCACCTGATCGCACCATGTTTCGCCCTTGGCCACGAGCTGGAACTCGATGCCTTCACCAGCCTGCCCCACAGGCTCAAGACGGATCCGCGAGGCCTCTCCGCGCAGGAGGTCCGCGACCTTTAGCGCGGTCCACCAGTTCTCGTACCGGTTGCCCGCCTTGTCCGCCGCTCCGCCCGACAGCCCCATCGCGCATCACTTCCCCAGTGCGCCGCAACGGACTCCTCACCGGGGAGTCCATGGCCAAGCACTGTATTACCTGCCAGCTCATCCGTGGCCTGCGTTTCGAGCATGCGCCTCCATGCGGTCACTCGCCGCCCAGCCGGCCACAGCTGAGCCCCGAGGCGCCGCACGAAGCCTGTCGACAGGGGATCGGCCACCTGCGGCCGCGACGCACCGGTGCGCGACCACACCCCCGAGCGGATAATTGCGCCATCATGCACAGGTGCAAAGTGCACCCAGTCCAACCCACCCCTGACGGTTGATCAGGAAAGTCAGCAACAGGTCAGCATCAGTACCGCCCGAGACCGCTCCCGAACGCCATGAATCGCCAAGATCAACGATTGATCTCACTCGCCCTGACCTGCAAAAAGCCTGCTCAGTCACCTACCTGCTAGCCTCACCAGGAGGTATCCATGAGGATGCTGATCAATGTGCCGGAGCGTGTGGTGGCCGACGGGTTGCGGGGGCTCGCCGCGGCTCATCCGGAGCTGACCGTGGATGTCGAGCAGCGGGTGGTGGTGCGACGGGACGCGCCGGTGGCGGGGAAGGTGGCGCTGGTCTCGGGGGGCGGGTCGGGGCACGAGCCGTTGCACGCGGGGTTCGTGGGACCGGGGATGCTGGACGGGGCCTGCCCCGGGGAAATCTTCACGTCGCCGGTTCCGATGCAGATGGTGCGAGCGGCGGCGGCCGTGGACAGTGGTGCCGGGGTGTTGTTCGTGGTGAAGAACTACACCGGGGACGTGCTCAACTTCGAGATGGCCGCCGAGCTCGCCGAGGACGAGGGCATCCAGGTGGCCAAGGTGCTCGTGGACGACGACGTGGCCGTGACGGACAGTCTGTACACGGCGGGGCGGCGCGGGACCGGGGCCACCCTGTTCGTGGAGAAGATCGCGGGGGCGGCGGCCGAGGAGGGTGCGCCGCTGGAGCGGGTGGAGGCGCTGGCGCGGCGGGTGGTCGCGCGGTCGCGGTCGTTCGGCGTGGCACTGAGTGCGTGCAGCACGCCCGCGAAGGGCGGGCCGACCTTCGATCTGCCGCCGGGCGAGCTGGAGTTGGGGGTCGGGATCCACGGGGAGCCGGGGCGGGAGCGGCGCGGGATGATGACCGCCGGGGAGATCGCCGAGGTCGCCGTCGACGCCGTCCTGGACGACCTGCGGCCCTCTGACCCCGTCCTGCTGCTGGTGAACGGGATGGGCGGGACGCCGCTCCTGGAGCTGTACGGGTTCAACGCGGAGGTGCGGCGCGTGCTGGACGCCCGCCGGGTGCCGGTGGCGCGCACGCTGGTCGGGAACTACGTGACCTCGCTCGACATGGCGGGCTGCTCGGTGACCCTGTGCGCCGCCGACGAGGAGCTGCTGCGCCTGTGGGACGCGCCGGTGGCCACCCCCGCGCTGCGCTGGGGACGGTGAGCGGGCGATGAGCACGGAGACGTACGGCGCCGCGTTCGCGGTGCGGTGGATGGAGGGCGTCGCGGCGGCCGTCGACCGGGAGGCCGGGCGGCTCACCGACCTGGACGCGGCGATCGGCGACGCGGACCACGGGGCCAATCTGAAGCGTGGGTTCGCCGCCGTGGCCGAGGCGTTGGCGAAGGAGCCGCCCGCGACACCCGGCGCGGTCCTCGTCACCGCCGGTGGGCTGCTGATCGCGACCGTGGGCGGGGCCTCCGGGCCGCTGTACGGGACGCTGCTGCGGCGCGCCGGGAAGGCGCTCGGCGAGGCCGGGGAGGTCTCGCGGGCGGAGCTGGCGGACGCGCTGGCCGCCGGGGTCGCGGCGGTCGGGCGGCTCGGCGGCGCGGTCCCCGGCGACAAGACGATGCTGGACGCGCTGACACCGGCGGTGGAGGCGCTGCGCGGGTCGTTCGCCGCCGCACGCTCGGCGGCGGAGGCGGGCGCGCTCGCGACCGTGCCGCTGCGGGCCCGCAAGGGCCGGGCCAGCTATCTCGGCGAGCGGTCGGTCGGGCATCAGGACCCGGGGGCGACGTCCTCGGCGCTGCTGTTCGCCGCCCTGGAGGAGGTGGCGGCCCGATGAGCGGGGAGAGGGTCGGGATCGTGCTGGTCTCGCACAGCGCGGCCGTCGCCGCCGCCGTCGCGGAGCTGGCCCGCGGGCTCGCCGGCGGCGGCGACCTGGCTCCGGTCGCGCCGGCCGGCGGCACCCCCGACGGCGGTCTCGGTACGAGCTCCGAGCTGATCGCGGCGGCGGCGGAGTCCGTCGACGCGGGCGCCGGGGTGGCCCTCCTGGTGGACCTGGGCAGCGCGGTCCTGACGGTGAAGGCCCTCCTCGCGGAGGGCGACGAACTCCCCGCGGGGGCACGGCTCGTGGACGCGCCCTTCGTCGAGGGCGCGGTGGCCGCGCTGGTGACGGCGAGCGCGGGCGGCGACCTCGACGCGGTCGCGGCCGCGGCCGCGGAGGCGTACGACTACCGCAAGGTCTGACCCGGCCACCGCCGCGAGCCGCCCACCGCCGTCAGCCGTCGTCGGCCGCCCACGTCGGCGTGGGCCCCCGGCACGCGTCGCCCCGTCACGCTCCCGCCGTCGCGGGTGCGTGACGGCGGTAGCGGCCCGGCGGGAGGCCGTGACGGCGGGAGAAGGCGCGGGAGAAGGCGAACTCGGAGGCGTAGCCGACGGATCGGGCGATGTCGCCGACCGGGGAGTCGGTGTCGCGCAGGAGGCGGGCGGCCAGGTCGACGCGCAGCTCGGCCAGGTAGGCGAGCGGGGTGCTGCCGACGAGGTCCTTGAACCGGCGGGCGAACGCGGCCCGGGACATCGCCACGGCGCGGGCCAGGCCCTCCACCGTCCACGCGCGCTGCGGCTCCTCGTGCATCAGGGAGAGCGAGGTCCCGATCCGCGGGTCGCGCAGGGCCGTCAGCCAGGACGGCTCGCCCGGTTCGCCGTCGGCGCCGCGCTCCAGCCAGGCGCGGACCGCCTGCACGAACAGCACGTCGGTGAGCCGCGTCGCGAGGGCCTGGGCCCCGGGGCGCCGGCGGGTGGTCTCGGCCGCGATCAGCCGTACGGTGGCCTGGAGTTCGGGGTCGGCGCTCATGCCGGGGAGGTGGACGACCCGGGGCAGGGCGGCCAGGACGGGGTGCCGTCCGGTGACGCCCTCGTAGGCGAACTTGCCGCACACGACGCGTACGACCGGGCCGTCGCCGCCGAGGTCGACGACGCCTTCGCGGCCCGGCGGATGGGCCGCCTCCAGGTCCGGGTAGGCCACGGCGACCGCTTCCGGAGAACCCGTCAGCTCGTGCGGGTCGCCGTGCGGCAGCAGCACCAGGTCGCCGGGCACGAGCCGCAGGGGCGCCCGGCCGGGCACGCGCAGCCAGCAGACGCCCTCGGCGACCAGGTGGAAGCCCGCGGTGGGCAGGGGCGCGATCCCGCAGCCCCAGTCGGGCCGGCCGGAGCGCAGCTGGTTGAGCAGCACGCCGGTGAAGCGGGTCGCGGCCATGATGTCGGCGAGTACGTCCATGGCCGTGAGCGTAGGCGAGGAGCCACCTTGCGTCGCAGCGGATGAGACGTACGGGCAAAAAGAGGAGAGCTTTCGTCATGGAGCGTCCGGCGAGGGCTTCCTAGTGTGGAGCGCGGGCCGACGTCCACGACGGCCCGGCCGCACCCCCGTGCGGCCCCTGACGCGAGGGAGAAACCCATGAGCAAGGTCTGGTTCGTCACCGGTTCGTCGCGCGGCTTCGGCCGGCGGTTCGTCGAGGCCGCCCTGGACCGCGGCGACCGGGTCGCCGCCACCGCCCGCGACGCGGGGAACCTCTCCGACCTGTCCGGGCGGTACGGCGACGCCGTGCTCGCCCTGACCCTGGACGTGACCGACAAGGACGCGGTGTTCGCGGCCGTCGGGCGGGCCAGGGAGCACTTCGGCCGGCTCGACGTGGTCGTCAACAACGCCGGGTACGGCCTGTTCGGCGCCGTGGAGGAGCTGACCGAGCGGGCGCTGCGCGACCAGCTGGAGACCAACCTGTTCGGCGCCCTGTGGGTGACCCAGGCCGCGCTGCCGCACCTGCGCGAGCAGGGCGGCGGCCACATCGTGCAGATCTCCTCCACCGGTGGCGTCGCGGCCTGGCCGCTGGTCGGCGGCTACCACGCCTCGAAGTGGGCGCTGGAGGGGCTGACCGAGTCGCTGGCGCAGGAGGTGGCGGACCTCGGCATCCAGGTCACGCTGATCGAGCCGGGCGCGTACGCCACCGACTGGGGTGGGGAGTCGGCCGTCCACTCGGAGCCGATCCCGGCGTACGACGGCGCCCGCGAGGCGCTCGGCGCGTTCGTCGCGACGCTGGACCTGGGCGACCCGGCCGCCGCCGGGCGGGCGCTGCTGGAGGTCGTCGACGCGGACGAGCCGCCGCTGCGCGTCTTCCTCGGCACCCAGGGAAACGAGATGCTGCCGCAGGTCTACGCCGACCGGCTCAGGACCTGGGCGGACTGGCAGGAGCTGTCGGTGCGGGCGCAGGGCTGAGCACGGGGGGCGGCGGCGCCCCGGCCGGGTGCTTCGGAGCGCGAGTGACCGACCCCGCATTGTGATGAAGCAGGTCAACACACTAATGTCACAGGGCCTTGGTGTTCGGGAAACCGGTGCAGTACCGGTGCGGCCCTCGCCACTGTGATCGGGAGGTCCGGCTCCGTCCCTTCGGGGAAGCCACTGCTCCGCCGCGGGAGACCGTCGCGGGGTGGGAAGGCGGAGTCGGGCGGCACTACCGTCAGCCAGGAGACCGGCCAGGGCGCGTTGTCCATCCACGAGGTGCTGGAGAGGGTCTCCCGATCATGCATATCGCCGAGGGGTATCTGCCCCCCGTCCACGCGGCCGCCTGGGGCGTCGCATCGGCTCCGTTCGTCGTCCACGGCGTCCGCGCGCTCACCCGCGAGGTGCGCGCCAACCCCGAGTCCACCCTGCTGCTCGGCGCCTCCGGCGCCTTCACCTTCGTCCTGTCCGCACTCAAGCTGCCCTCGGTGACCGGCAGTTGCTCCCACCCTACGGGTACGGGGCTGGGCGCCATCCTGTTCCGGCCACCGATCATGGCGGTGCTCGGCACGATCACCCTGCTGTTCCAGGCCCTGCTGCTCGCCCACGGCGGGCTGACCACGCTGGGCGCGAACGTCTTCTCGATGGCGATCGTCGGTCCGTGGGCCGGATACGGCACCTATCTGCTGGTCCGGCGGTCCGGGGCGCCGCTGATGGTGGCGGTGTTCTTCGGCGCGTTCGTCGCCGACCTCTCCACCTACTGCGTGACCAGCGTCCAGCTGGCCCTCGCCTTCCCCGACCCGGGCAGCGGCGTGGCGGGCTCGCTCGCCAAGTTCGGCGGGATCTTCGCGGTGACGCAGATTCCGCTCGCGGTGAGCGAGGGGCTGCTGACCGTCCTGGTCATGCGGTTGCTCACCCAGTCCAGCAAGGGCGATCTGCTGCGGCTCGGCGTGCTCGCCGCGCCGAAGAAGGCGGAGCGGCGCGAGGAGGCGACGGCGTGATGAGCAGGAACACGAAGATCAACGGTCTGCTGCTCCTGCTGGTGGCGGCGCTGGCCGTGCTGCCGCTGGCGCTGGGGCTCGGCGACCACAAGGAGGAGCCGTTCACCGGCGCCGACGCCGAGGCGGAGACGGCGATCACGGAGATCGAGCCGGACTACGAGCCGTGGTTCTCGCCGCTGTACGAGCCGCCGTCCGGCGAGATCGAGTCGGCGCTGTTCTCGCTCCAGGCGGCGCTGGGCGCCGGTGTCCTCGCGTACTACTTCGGGCTGCGGCGCGGCCGGCGGCAGGGCGAGGAGCGGGCGGCGGCCCGCGCCGAGGGCACCGTGCCCGCCCAGGGCGCGGACAAGGGCGCGTAGCCGCCGATGCTGCCGATCGACGCGGCGGCGCACAGCAGTCGCTGGCGCCGCCGCCATCCGGCGGAGAAGGCCCTGCTCGGTTTCGGTCTGACGCTGTGCGCGGTCTGCCTGCCGCCGTGGCCGGGGGCGCTCCTGGTCGCCGCGGCGACCCTCGCCGTGCTGCTCGGTCCGGCCGGTGTGCCGGGCCGGCAGCTGTGGCGGGCCTTCCGGATCCCGCTGGGCTTCTGCGTCACGGGAGCCGTTCCGCTGCTGTTCTCGGTGGGCGGGCCCGGTGGTCCCGTCGCCTGGGCGCCGGACGGTCCGGTGCACGCGGGCGAGCTGTTGCTGCGGACGGCGTCGGCCTCGCTGGGCGTGCTCCTGTTCGCCTTCACCACGCCGGTGTCGGACGTGCTGCCGCGGCTCGTGAGGGCCGGGGTGCCGGCGCCGGTGGTGGACGTGGCCCTGGTGATGTACCGGATCGTCTTCCTGCTGCTCGACGCGCAGAGCAAGGTGCGGCAGGCGCAGGCGGCGCGGCTCGGGGCGACGACCCGGGCCGCGGTGTGGCGCTCGATGGCGGGGCTCGGCGCGACCTCGTTCGTCCGGGCCTTCGACCGGGCGCAGCGGCTCCAGACCGGACTCGCCGGGCGCGGCTACGACGGCACCCTGCGGGTCCTGCTGCCCGAGGCGCCCGTCTCCCGCCCGTTCCTCGTGGCGACGGGCGGCCTCCTCGCGGGGCTCGTCGCCCTCACCCTCGTACTGGAAAGGCTTCTGCCATGACGACCCCCACCCCGGTCGTGGAGCTGGTCGGCGCGGGTTTCGCGTACGAGGACGGCCCCGCCGTCCTCACGGATGTCGGGTTCGCCGTGCACGAGGGGCGGGCGGTCGCGCTGCTCGGGCGCAACGGCGGCGGGAAGACGACGCTGCTGCGGCTCCTGAGCGGCGGGCTGCGGTGCGGGAGCGGGGCGCTGCTCCTGGACGGCGCCGAGGTGGCGTACGACCGGAAGGGGCTGACCCGGCTGCGGACCTCGGTGCAGCTGGTGGTGCAGGACCCGGACGACCAGCTCTTCGCCGCCTCGGTGGCGCAGGACGTGTCCTTCGGGCCGATGAACCTGGGGCTGCCGGAGGACGAGGTACGGCTCCGGGTGGCGGAGGCGCTGGAGGCGCTGGACATCACGGCGCTCGCGGACCGGCCGACGCACCTGCTGTCCTACGGGCAGCGGAAGCGGGCGGCGATCGCGGGCGCGGTGGCGATGCGCCCCCGGGTCCTGATCATGGACGAGCCGACGGCCGGTCTCGATCCGCACGGTCAGGAGCGGCTCCTGGAGACCCTGGAGCGGCTGCGGGCTGCGGGTACGACGGTGGTCATGGCCACGCACGACGTGGACCTGGCGCTGCGCTGGGCCGACGAGGCCGCGGTCCTCTCCCCCGCCGGGCTGCGCACCGGCGCGCCGGCCGAGCTGCTGGCGGACGACGCGCTGCTGGACGCGGCCCGGCTGCGGCGCCCGTGGGCGGTCTCGGTGGGCCGGCTGCTGCGGGCGCAGGGGCTGCTGCCGGAGGGCGTACCGGCGCCGCGGACGGCGGAGGACCTGGACCTGCTGCTGGACCGGGTGCGCTGAGCGCCCCCGGCGGACGGCGTCCGGGCCCAGGACGCCGTCCTCCTCAAGGGGTTCGCCCGGCCCTGTCGGTGGCCCCCCTTAGTCTCTGCCCATGCAGACAGAGCTGATGATCTACGACGGTCCCGCGCCGGCCGACGCCGACGTCCCGCGCACCGGCGGCCTTCCGCTGGCTCCGGCGGGCTTCGACTGGCCGGTGTGCGGCTCCTGCTGCGGGGAGCCGCTGCGGTTCTTCGCCCATCTCCCGGTCGAGGACGGCGTCCTGTCCGTGTTCGTGTGCCAGAACGACCCCGGGGGCTGCGAGACCTGGGACGCGACCGCGGGCGCGAACCGGGTGCACCTCTTCCCCCGGGAGGGGCTGCTGCCGGTGGCCGTGCCGGAGACGGGGCTGACGCTGCTGCCGGTCACCTCGGCGATCCGCTCGGAGGTGGTGACGCTCGCTCCGGAGGAGCTGGAGCCCGACGGCGACCTCGACCCCGACGCGTACGACGTGGCCCGTGCCGGGTGGCGGCGGGAGCCCGACGAGCGGTTCGGGAAGCAGCGCGAGGTGCTCGGCTCGCTCGGCGGGGAGCCTTCCTACCTGCCCGACGACCGCCGGCCCGACTGCCCCTCCTGCGCCGGGGCGATGGAGTTCGCGGCGCATCTGGAGGAGGGGTTCGAGGCGCGGACCTCGATGAACCTCGGAGGGCAGCTGGGGTACGTCTTCGTCTGCCGTCCGTGCCGCGCGGGGGCCTTCCTCACCGACTGAGCACACGACGGCGTCTTCCGGCCACGGTCTACCGAGTAGTAACCATCACACCCCCGAGCTTGTGCAACTAGTTGCATAAGCTCCCTCGCGTCGCCTACAACAGGATCCGACGATCCCTGCGCGAGGAGGCGCCCCGTGACCGCGACGACCCCGTACCCGCATCTGCTCAGCCCGCTCGACCTCGGCTTCACCACCCTGCCCAACCGGGTGATCATGGGGTCGATGCACGTCGGCCTGGAGGAGACCGAGCACGGCTTCGAGCGGATGGCCGCCTTCTACGCCGAGCGGGCGCGGGGCGGCGCCGGTCTCATCGTCACCGGCGGCATCGCGCCCAACGAGGCCGGCCGGCCGTGGGACGGCGGCGCCAAGCTCACCACCGGCGAGGAGGTGGCCGAGCACCGGCTGATCACCGACGCCGTGCACGCCGAGGGGGGCAGGATCGCGATGCAGATCCTGCACTTCGGCCGGTACGCCTACCACCCCGGCCTCGTCGCGCCGAGCGCGATCCAGGCACCCATCAGCCCCTTCGTGCCGAACGAGCTGACCGACGCCGAGGTCGAGCAGACCGTCGAGGACTACGCCCGCTGCGCCGAGCTCGCCCGGGAGGCCGGTTACGACGGCGTCGAGGTCATGGGCTCCGAGGGCTACCTCGTCAACGAGTTCATCGCCGCCGCCACCAACCACCGCACCGACCGCTGGGGCGGCTCCTACGAGAACCGCGTCCGCTTCCCGCTGGAGATCGTCCGCCGGATCCGCGAGCGGGTCGGCACCGACTTCATCATCGTCTACCGGCTCTCCATGCTGGACCTCGTCCCCGGCGGCTCCACCCTGGAGGAGGTCGTCCGGCTCGCCCAGGAGATCGAGGCGGCCGGCGCCACCATCATCAACACCGGCATCGGCTGGCACGAGGCCCGCATCCCCACCATCGCCACCTCCGTGCCGCGCGGCGCCTACACCTGGGTGACGAAGAAGCTGATGGGCTCGGTCTCCGTGCCGCTCGTCACCTCCAACCGCATCAACACCCCCGAGGTCGCGGAGGAGATCCTCGCCGACGGCCGCGCCGACCTCGTCTCGCTCGCCCGCCCCTTCCTCGCCGACCCCGCCTTCGTGAACAAGGCCGCCGCCGGCCGGGCCGAGACCATCAACACCTGCATCGGCTGCAACCAGGCCTGCCTCGACCACACCTTCAACCTCAAGATCACCTCCTGCCTGGTCAACCCGCGCGCCTGCCACGAGACCGAGCTGGTCCTCTCCCCCACCCGCCTCGCCAAGCGGATCGCCGTCGTCGGCGCCGGCCCGGCCGGCCTCTCCTGCGCCGTCTCGGCGGCCGAGCGCGGCCACACCGTCACCCTCTTCGACGCCGCCTCCGAGATCGGCGGCCAGCTGAACGTCGCCAAGCGGGTCCCCGGCAAGGAGGAGTTCGACGAGACCCTCCGCTACTTCCGCGTCCAGCTCGCCGAGCACTCCATCGACGTCCGCCTCGGCACGCACGTCTCCGCCGCCGACCTCGACGGCTACGACGAGGTCGTCGTCGCCACCGGCGTCACCCCCCGCGACCCCGGCATCGAGGGCCAGGACCACCCCAGCGTCCTCAGCTACCTCGACGTGCTCCGCGACGGCGCGCCGGTCGGCGAGCGGGTCGCCGTCATCGGCGCCGGCGGCATCGGCTTCGACGTCGCCGAGTACCTCACCGACGGCGGCGAGGGCGCGAGCCAGGACCCCGAGACGTACTTCCGCCAGTGGGGCGTCGACACCTCGTACGAGAACCGGGGCGGCCTGCGCAAGCCGGAGCGGAACGCGCCGCCGCGCCAGGTCCACCTGCTCCAGCGCAAGACCACCAAGGTCGGCGCCGGACTCGGCAAGACCACCGGCTGGATCCACCGCACCGAGCTCAAGCACCGCGGCGTCGCCATGGTCGCCGGCGTCACCTACGACCGGATCGACGACGAGGGCCTGCACCTCACCGTCGAGGGCGAGCCCCAGGTCCTGCCGGTCGACACGATCGTCCTCTGCTCCGGCCAGGAACCGCGCCGGGGCCTGTACGAGGAGCTGGTCGCCGCGGGCCGGACGGCGCACCTCATCGGCGGGGCCGACGTCGCCGCCGAACTGGACGCCAAGCGGGCGATCGACCAGGGCACCCGGCTCGCCGCCACCCTGTGACCCGCTGACCCGCCCGAGCGGCGCGCGACCCGAACCTAGGATGCCCGCATGTCCCTCCCGCACGCGATCCTCACCGCGCTGCTCGAGAAGCCGTCCTCCGGTCTCGAACTGACGCGCCGCTTCGACAAGTCGATCGGCTACTTCTGGTCCGCGACGCACCAGCAGATCTACCGGGAGCTGGGGCGCCTGGAGGAGGCGGGGCAGATCCGAGCCCTGCCCTCCCCCGTGCCGGTGCGCGGGCAGCGCAAGGAGTACGAAGTGCTGCCCGCGGGACGGGAGTTCCTGCGGGAGTGGGTGGGCGCGGCCGAGGACCCGAAGCCGCTGCGGTCCGCGCTGCTGCTGCGGATGCGGGCCGCCGCGGTGGTCGGCTCGGCCGGGCTGCGGGCCGAACTGGAGCGGCACCTCGCGCTCCACCGGGCCCAGCTCGACGAGTACTTCGGCATCGAGGAGCGCGACTTCCCGGCCGAGCGGCGCGCCGACGAACCCGACCGGCTGCGCCATCTCGTGCTGCGCGGCGGCATCGACCTGGAGCGCTTCTGGGTGGAGTGGCTGACGGCCGCGCTGACGGAGCTGGGGCCGGAGGAGCGCGCCGCGCCCGCGGAGCCGGGGCCCGAGGACTGAGGCGCGCCGGGCCCGGGCGGGCGGGTGCCGGTCTCCGCGCGCCCGTGCCGCGCCCTTCCGCCCCCGCCGCGCGCCGGTGCGCGATCCCTCCACCGTGGATACTGGTCGGTATCGGTTCATGGTCCACAGAGGGAAAGGGCGGGTATGGCCGACGACTTGGGGCACCGCGGGACACGTCACGCGGTGGTCATCGGGGGAAGTCTCGCCGGACTGCTGGCGGCGCGGGTGCTCGCGGAACACGCGGAGCGGGTCACGGTCGTCGAGCGCGACCGGCTGCCGCAGGGCCCGGACGCCCGGGCCGGAGTGCCGCAGGGCCGGCACCTGCACGTGCTCATCGAGGGCGGCCAGCAGGCGCTCGACGAACTGCTGCCGGGATTCATGGACGAGCTGCGGGAGTTGGGCGCGCCCCGGGTCGCCATGCCGACGGACATGGTCCAGTGGCAGGCCGGCCAGTGGTTCACCCGGCTGCCCGCCTCCGCGCACTTCTACAGCGGCCCGCGGCCCCAGCTGGAGTGGCTGGTGCGGCAGCGGGTGCTCGCCGACCCGCGGATCGAACTCGTCGACGGCACCGAGACGGTGGGTCTGACCGGCACCGCGTCGCGCGTCACCGGTGTCCGGCTGAGGGAGCGCGGCGCCGGGCAGGAGCCCCGTGAGCTCGCGGCCGACCTGGTGGTGGACGCCTCCGGACGGTCGACGAAGGCGGCGGACTGGCTGGCCGCGATCGGCGCGGAGGCGCCGCACGAGGAGACCCTCGACACCGGTCTCGCCTACGGCTCGCGGGTGTACAAGGCGACGGACGCGGTACCGGTCACGGACGCGCTCGGCTACTACATCGTGCCGGGCCCGCAGCAGCCGTACGGCGGCGTGATCGTCCCGCTGGGCGACGGCCACCACATGGTCACCTTCTCGGGGCTGCGCGGCGACGAACCGCCGACCGACGAGGGGGAGTTCGAGGAGTACGCGAAGCGTCTGCCGCACCCGGTGATCAGCGAGTGGCTGGCCGGCGCGGAGCCCGTCACCGCGGTGCACGGCTTCCGGCGGACCGCCAACATCCGCCGCAGGTACGACCGTCCGGGCCGCCGCCCGGCCGGCTTCCTCGCCACCGGCGACGCGCTGTGCGCGTTCAACCCGATCTACGGGCAGGGCATGGCGGTCGCGGCGCTCTCCGCGGTCGCGCTGCGCCGGGCGCTGTCGGACACCCGGAGGGTGCCGAGCACCCGGCGGGTGCAGCGGGCGCTGCTCGACGCGTCCCGGCAGGCGTGGGACATCTCGGCGGGCGCGGACAAGAAGATGCCGGGTGCGACGGGCGACGCGGCGCGGCCGAAGCCCGCGGACCGGGTGACCGGCTGGTACCTGGCGCGGGTGCAGGAGCGGGCGGCGGGCGACGCCGTGGTCGGTGTGCCGTTCCGCGCGGTCCTCACCCTGACGGCGCCGCTGACCAGCCTGTTCGCGCCCACGGTGGTGCGGGCGGCGCTGTTCTCCCCGGTCCCGGAGACGCCGGCGGAGCCTCCGCTGCGGCTCGGGGACCGAGGGACCCGGGACTGACGGGCCGGGACCGACGGGGCGACCCGCCTGGTCCGCGGCTGACGGACCGGGGCGACGGCGGCTCCGGGCGGTGGACGCCCGGGGCCGCCGTCTCCGTGTCCGCCGCCCGGGAGTCCGGGTGGTGGATCAGGAGGGGGCCGGTGCCGCTTGCCGGAGCATGTCGACGGTGGCGCCGGCGGCCTCGGTGACCACGGGGTCGTGGGTGGCGACCACGGTCACGCAGCCGTACCGCTCGGCGGTGCGGGCGATGAGCGCGGTGAGGTCCTCGGCCCTGGCCCGGTCGACGGCGGCGGTCGGTTCGTCGATCAGAAGGAGCTCGGGCTCCAGGAGGAGGGCCCTGGCCAGGGCGATCCGCTGGCGCTCGCCACCGGAGAGCTGGTCGGGACGATGGGTGGGCCGGTGCTCCAGGCCGACCTCGGCGAGCAGGTCGCGGGCCCTGGCCCGCAGGGCGCGGGGCCGCCGGCCGGCGATCGACGCGGCCGCGAGGAGCTGCTCCTCGGCCGTGAGGCCGGTGAGCAGGTTGCCGCTCTGGAACATGTATCCGACGCGCGTGCGCCGGGCCCGGGCCCGGTCGCGGTCGGAGAGCGCCGCGAGATCGGTGTCGCCGAGGAGGACCCGGCCCCGGTCGGGGCGGAGCAGGGCGCCGGCGACCGCCAGGAGCGTGGACTTCCCCGAGCCGGACGGGCCGACGAGGGCGGTGAGGACGCCGGGGCGGAAGGTCGCCCCGAAGCCGTCGAGGGCGGTGGTGCGGGAGTCCCCCCGGCCCAGGGTGACGGTGACGTCGTCGAGGCGGAGGCTCATCGGGCGGCTCCCAGCATGGTCATGGGGTCGACGGTGGTGACGCGGCGCAGGGTGAGGGCGGAGCCGGCGAGGCCGACCGCCGCGACCGCGCCCATGGTGGCCGCCAGGGTGGTGGCGGGGAGGCTGAAGGGCACCTGTTCGCCGACGAGCAGACCGACGGCGGAGGCGAGCGCGCCGCCGGCGGCGGTGCCGGCGGCCACGACGACGGCCGCCTGGGCGAGGGTGTGGCCGAGCAGGCGGCGCCGGGAGGCTCCCATGGCGCGCAGCAGGGCCAGTTCGGGGGTGCGCTGGACGGTCCAGACGGCGAAGAAGGCGCCGACGACGAGCGGGGCGATGAGGAAGAGGAAGGTCTGGATCGACGTCATGGTGAGGCGTTCCCCGTCGTAGCCGGGGGCGGCCGCGAAGGCGTCCTCCAGGGGGACGGTCGCGGTGCCGTGGCGTCGGTCGGCGGCGGCGAGCGCGGTCCCGTCGGCGTCGGCGGGGAGCCGGAGGGCCAGGGCGCTGTACTGCGCGGGCAGGCCGACGGGGAGGCTCCTGGCGCCGGGGACGGTGAAGCGGATGCGGCGCCAGGTGTCGGTGGTGACGTAGGCGACGGGGACGTGACCGTACGAGGAGCGGCCGGTGGTGCCGACGACCTCCAGGGTGATCCCGAGGCGGTCGACGGCCAGGGTGTCGCCGACGCGGACGCCCTCGTCGACCAGCTGGCGCGAGACGACGATCCCGTCGGGCCTGGCGGCGTCGAGGGGTGCGCCGACGTCGGCTCCGGGGTCGGTGAAGGCGCCGGGCGCGACGCCGAAGGCGGCGAGGTCGACCTCGACCCCCCGGCCGGTGGTGCCCCGGGTGAGGGCGACGCCGAGGGGGGTGACGTCGGTCCGCGGTTCACCGTCCCAGCCGGCGAGGGTCCGGTCGTCGACGAGCCCGCGGGCGAACTGGTCGGAGTCCGCGCCGGACGCGAAGGCGACGTGGGTGGCGGGGAGCCGGCGCAGGGCGGAGACGGTGTCGTCCCCGAGGCCGGTGGTGAAACCGGAGACGATGCCGACGAGCGCGGCGACGAGCACGACGACGCTGCCCATCAGCAGGAAGCGGCCCCGGGCCGCTCTCAGCTCCAGCAGGGCGAGGAACATGGCGTTCACTCCAAACTTGGGGACAAGGCGTCCCCAAGATAGAAGATGGCGACGCACCGTCCCCAAGTGGGGGGTGGGTACGGACGAGGGCGGACCCGGCCGGGTGCCTAGACTGGCTCCGTGCCCAAGATCCACGCCGCCACGGTCGCCGACCACCGCTCCCAGCAGCGTGCCGCCCTCCTCGACGCGGCACGGGAGGTGCTGGCGGAGGGCGACGCCTCGAAGGTGACGTTCGCGGAGGTGGCCCGGCGCACCGGCCTCGCCCGCAACAGCGTGTACAAGTACTTCCCCGACCGGCACCACCTGCTCACCGAGGTGGTGCGCGAGGCGGCGCCGCGCTGGACCGAGCGGATCCGGGCGGCGCTCGCCGCCGCCGGGGACGCGCCCGAGGCGCGGGTCGCCGCCCATGTGACCGTCCAGCTGGAGATGGTCCGCGACGGCGAGCACCGCGTCGCCCGCGCCACCGCGGGAGCGGAGGACGCCGCCGCCCTGCGCGCGGGGGCCGACGCGGCCCACCGGGCGCTGCTCGACCCGCTCGTCGAGGCCCTGGCCGAACTCGGCGACGACGCGCCGCTGATGACCGCCCGCCTGCTCCAGGGCTTCGTCAACGCCGCCACCACCGCCCTCGAAGCGGGCGCCGACTACACCGCGGTGACCGACCGGACCGTGCGGCTCGCCGTGGCGGCCCTCCGCGGGCTCGCGCCGCTCCCGTCGGCCGGCCGCTGACCGGCGCGGGGCCCGGACTCAGACGCCCGGGGCCGCCGTGATCATGCCGGCGGCGATGCCCGCGCCGAGGGTGGCGTAGTCGTCGGCGTTCTGGCCGGCATAGGTGAGGGAGAAGTCGGCGACGGCGCGGTCGAAGACGTCGGAGGAGCCGAGGTAGGCGGCGATGGCGACACGGTCGCCGGAGCGGGCGTGGGCGCGGGCCAGGGCGCGGCCGCACAGCCGGGCGTACTCGCGCAGCATGGCGGGGGTCATCGTCTCGACCTCGGCGGAGCCCTTCATGTCGCGCAACTGGCGCCAGTAGAAGTGGCGTTGCTCGGGTCCGGTCATCCAGCCGAGGAAGATGTCGCTGGCGGCCTGGGTGAGGCGCTGGCCGCAGACGACGCGCCGGCCCTGGTGGGAGTAGACGGTGGGCGGGAGGTACGCCTCCAGGACCGAGCGGCTCGCCTCCTTGATCTGGAGGATCAGCGGGTCGCTGTCGTCGCGGCCTTCGAGGAGGACGACGAAGCAGCGGGTGCCGACGCTGCCGACGCCGACGACCTTGCGGGCGGCGTCGCGGAAGCGGTAGCGGTCGAGGAGGGCGCGGCGCTCCTCGGAGAGCGAGCTGCGGTAGTCGCCGAAGATCGTGCCGAGGGTGACCCGGTCGAGGTCGGGGACGCGTTCCAGGAGCGGCGGGTCCTCGGCGATCCGGCGCCCGCCGTCGCCGTCCCGGGTGGTGAGCTTGTCGAGGGCCTGGAGGCTGGTGCGGCGGCGCGCCTTGGCGAGGCCCCGGGAGACCCTTTCGCGTTCGCGGGGGCGGGCGAGGGCGGTGAGTTCGTCGGCGGCGATCCGCTCGTACCAGACGGCGAGTTCCCCGAGGCCGGCGAGGCGGCGCATGGTGGTGCGGTAGGCCTCGGCGGCGGCGAGCGCGGCGCGGTGGGCCTTGGGGCGCGGGCTGCCGTTCTGGAGGGCGGCGACGGCGACGCTGGCGGCGAGCCGCTTGACGTCCCACTCGAAGGGGCCGGGGAGCGTCTCGTCGAAGTCGTTGACGTCGAAGAGGAGCGTCCGTTCGGGTGAGGCGTAGACGCCGAAGTTGAGCAGATGGGCGTCGCCGCAGAGCTGGACGGTGAGTCCGGTGTTCCTGGTGGCGCCGAGGTCGGCGGCCATGACGGCGGCGGCGCCGCGCAGGAAGGCGAAGGGGGAGGCGGCCATCCGCCCGTACCGGACGGGGGCGAGGTCGGGCAGCCGGTCGGCGGCCTGCTTCTCCAGGACGGTCAGCGGGTCGGGGCGCTGCGAGCTCGGTATCCAGCGGCCGTGCGAGGACCGCGGGACCCGCTTGCGGGCCGCGCGGCCGCTCTCGGCGCGCTCGGACGGCGTCGTCATCCGGCCTCACCCCTCTTCCACACCGGCCGCGGCCGGTCCTGTCGCCTGGTCCCCATTACAAGGCGGCGCGCTGGTTTCGGCCACTCTGCACGGTCGCCCTAGCGAAATGGTTTAGACCAATGATAGGAATTGATCACCCATACGGCCCACGCGGTGACGCTGAGCGAAGAAGGGGTCCATCATGGCCGTACCCGATTCCGCGCCCGATTCCGTGCCTCCGGAGGGGGTGGTCCCGCGCTATCTGCGGGTGGCCGCCGCCCTGCGGGACGACCTCGTCCGGCACGCCCTCGCCCCCGGGAGCAGGCTCCCCTCGGAACGTTCCCTGGCGCAGCGGTACCACGTCAACCGGCAGACCATCCGCAGCGCGCTCCACCTGCTGCGCGAGGAACGGCTCGTGGTCACCGACCGGCGCGGCACCTTCGCCGCGCACGGCCCGTCGCACGGGGAGTCCCCCCGGCCCGCGCCGCCGCCCCCGTCCGCCGCGCGACCCGTCTTCCCCGGCGGGCCGCGCGCGGCGGAGGCCCTGGTGCGGGCCTCCCTCGACTGGGAGCCGCCGCCGTCGGCGCTGGCCCCGCGACTGCACCTGACGCCGGGCGAGCCGACGCTCGTCCACCGCCATCGCGTGCTGGCCCCGCAGGGTCCCGAGCTGCAGCGGGCGGTCTCGTGGTTCTCCCGGGCGGCGCTGGAGGAGATCCCGCAGCTGGCCCGCTACCGGCGGGCCCGGTACGGCGTGCGCCAGCCGGATCTGCGGCTGCTCTACCACTGGATGCACGAGGCGGGCCTGCGGGCCACCCACCGGGAGTCGGTCCGGGTCCCGCCCGGCGCCGCGGGGGCGGCGGCGGGCGGTGCGGCCCGGCTGAGCGTCCACCGGGTGGTGAGCGATCAGCACGGCCACGTCCTGGAGGTCACGGACATCGACTTCACGGCCCGGGAGGCGGCCTGGACGTACGAGTACAGCCTCTGACCGCGGTTCCGGCGGAGGATCAGACGATGTTCTCGGCGAGCTCCGCCTCCTCGCGGGCCGTGCCGCCGTACGGGGTCGGCGTGCCGTACGACCGGCGGGCGGCGTACCACCAGACGGTCGCCAGGAGGAGGACGACGGCGAGGGCGATGACCGCGTAGTTCATGGTGTCGACGGTCACCGGGCTCTTCTGGGGCAGGCAGAAGAGGACGGTCACGACCGCGACCCAGCCGACGGCGGTCCAGCCGATCGGCCGGCTCCAGCGGCCGAGGCTCCACGGGCCGGGCGTGAAGTCGCGCCCGGCCCGCAGCCGCAGGTAGATGGGGATGGCGTAGGCGGGCGTGATGCCGATGACGTTGATCGCGGTGACCGCGCCGTAGGCGGTCGGCGAGTACAGCGACGGCAGGGCGAGCACCGCGGCGGCGCCGACCGACAGCCAGACCGCCGGCACCGGCGTCTGGGTGCGGGGGCTGACCTTCCGCCAGGTCGCCGACGCCGGCAGGGCGTTGTCGCGGCTGAAGGCGAAGACCATGCGGCTGGCGGCGGCCACCTCGGCGTTGCCGCAGAAGAGCTGGGCGACGATGACGACGAGGAGCAGGGCGGTGGCGCCGCCGGTGCCGAGGGCGTCGAGGAAGATCTGGGCGGGCGGCACGCCGGTCGCGCTGCCGACGGTGCCCGCGTAGTCCTGGATGGCGAAGGTGAGCCCGGCGAGCAGGGCGAAGCCGGCGATCCAGGAGACCCAGATGGCGCGGACGATGCCCTTGGCCGCCGTGACCGAGGCGTTGGCGGTCTCCTCGGAGAGGTGGGCGGAGGCGTCGTAGCCGGAGAAGGTGTACTGGGCGAGGAGGAGTCCGATCGCGGCGACGTAGAACGGATTGGCCCAGCCGGTGTCGTTGACGAACTCGGTGAACACGAAGCCGGCCGACTGGTGGCGGTCGGGGACGATCGCCAGGGCGCCGACGATCACGGCGACGCCCGCGAGGTGCCACCAGACGCTGATCGAGTTGAGCACGCTGACGAGGCGCACGCCGAAGAGGTTGAGGGCGGCGTGGAGCAGCAGGATCACCAGGAAGATCAGGAAGGTGGAGCCGGGCGTCGGCTCGAAGCCCCACTGGAGGTTGAGGAAGGCGCCGGTGAAGAGGGCCGCGCCGTAGTCGATGCCGGCGATGGCGCCGAGCAGGCCGAGCAGGTTCAGCCAGCCGGTGTACCAGCCCCAGCGGCGGCCGCCGAGCCGGTCCGCCATGTAGTACAGCGCCCCGGAGGTCGGGTAGGCGCTGGTGACCTCGGCGAGGGCGAGGCCGACGCAGAGGACGAAGAGACCGACGCCCGCCCAGCCCCAGAGCATCACGGCGGGGCCGCCGGTGCCGAGCCCGAAGCCGTAGAGGGTCATGCAGCCGGAGAGGACGGAGATGACCGAGAAGCTGATGGCGAAGTTGCCGAAGCCGCCCATGCGGCGGGCGAGCACCGGCTGGTAGCCGAGCTCGCGCAGCCGGGCCTCCTCGTCGGGTAACGCCGGGGACGGGTGGCGCGGTGCCTCGGGTGGGGTGGCGCGGGACATCGGGGAACCTTTCGGGAGGGGTGGGCCGCTCAGTCGGCGAGGCAGCGGGCGCGGGCCCGCAGGAAGACCTCCTCGGCGAGGGCGCGGTCGGCCGGGCGCGGGGTGCGGTGGGCCCAGGGGACGGTGGTGTAGTACGGGCCCAGGGCCTCGAAGACCCGTGCCGCGTCGGCGAAGCGCAGGGCGCCGAAGAGGGCGTGCGCCAGATGGTTGAGGTCCAGCTGGGAGGCCTCCGGCACCGCGCAGAAGAGGAACCAGGCGTCCATCGCCCGCCGGGCCTCGCGGACCGCGTCCTCGGCCACCCAGTGCAGGTCCAGGGCGTGTTCGTGGCCCCGGTCGCGGCGATAGCGCTCGACCCGGACGTAGAGCGGCAGGGCGTGCAGGGCGGAGCCGCGCGGCGCCGCGGCGGCCGCCCACTGGGCGTAGTTGACGGCCTCGGAGAGCGGACCCTCGCTGCGCCCGTACATGAACTGCAGCATGCGGTGGTAGGCCTCGCGGTTGTACGGGTCGCGCCGCTCGGCCTCGGCGAGCAGCCCCCAAGGGCCGGGCGGCAGCATCGGCGCGGGCGGCGCGGCGCGGTGTTCGAGGGCGTCCTTGCGGGGGTCGAGCGCGGCGAGGGCGAGGAGGCAGACCCAGGGCACCGGGTCGGCGGGGGCACGGTCGGCGGCCTCCCGGCAGGCGGTCCACGCCTCCTGCCGGAGGGTGCGGGCGCGCGGGTGGTCGGCCCGCTGGGCGCGGACGGCGCGCTCGACGGCGACGCGGGCGTGCATGACGCAGGCGGCGGCGCTGCCGGGCCGTTCGGCGCGCCAGGTGTGGACGACGTCGGTGCCGGCGGCGACGGCGGCGAGGACCTGGGTGCGCCGCGTCCAGCCGTCCCAGTGTCCGGCGCCGGTCCGGTCGTCCGCGCCGCCGACGGCCCGGGTGTCGGGGCCGTCGGCGCCGTCCGGGCCTTCGAGGAGCCGCGCCATCTCGCCCCAGCGGCCGGTGCGCAGGTCCTGGAGCGCGTGGCGCAGGGCGTGGTCGTGGCCCGCCGGGTGGAAGACGGGCCGGAAGCCGTGTCCGGGCATCAGCGGGCGGGACGGGGTGCGGGCGGGGCGGTGGGCGTGGTCATCGGTCCTCGGTCGGGCGCGGTCGGTCGGCGAGCGGCGCCCGCGCGTCCGTCGGCGAGCGGCGCTCACTATAGGCGCGACCGAAGGTGATCGTCCGGATCATTCTTGTGACCGTAACTATCAGGCCAGTGCGCGCTTTTGAGCTACCGTCAAGTAATCGGGAGTGACCTGACAGGCTCGCCGGGAGAGGGTTGACGGCGGACCGTCCGCCCACCAGCCTGACCCCTTCCCTCCGGCGAACCCCACGACGGGAGCAGGCACATGACGGGCGGCCCGGTACTCGCCGTCGACCAAGGCACCTCCGGAACCAAGGCACTCGTCCTGTGCCCGGAACGGGGCGTGCTCGGCACCGGCACGGCGCCGGTGAGACCGCGCCACCTGCCCGGCGGCCGGGTCGAGGCCGACCCCGCCGAACTGTACGGCTCCGTGGTCGCGGCGGGCCGCGCGGCGCTCGCCGAGGCGGGCGTCCCGGTGGTCGCCGTGGGCCTCGCCAACCAGGGCGAGACGGTCCTCGCCTGGGACCCCGCCACCGGCGGACCGCTCACCGACGCCCTCGTCTGGCAGGACCGCAGGGCGGCCGGAATCTGCACCGGACTCACACCCCACCACGAGGAGCTGAAGGACCTGACGGGCCTGCCCGTCGACCCCTATTTCGCCGCGCCCAAGATGGCCTGGATCCGTCGCCACACCACCGGCGCCGGGGTGGTGACGACGAGCGACGCCTGGCTGACGCACCGGCTGACGGGCGCCTTCGTCACCGACGCGGCCACGGCCGGCCGCACCGGCCTGCTCGACCCGACCGCCGTCGCCTGGTCCGAGCCCGCCCTCGACCTCTACGGCCTCGGCGGCGAAAAGCTCCCCCGGATCGTCGACTGCGACGAACCCGTCGGCACCACCACGGCGTTCGGGCCGCCTCTGCCGCTCACCGGGCTCGTCGTGGACCAGCAGGCCGCGCTCCTCGCGCAGAGCGCCGGCGCGCCCGCCGCCGCCAAGTGCACCTACGGCACCGGGGCGTTCCTCCTCGCCCGCACCGGACCGCTCCCCCGCCGCACCACGACCGGCCTCGTCGGCTGCGTGGCCTGGCGGCTGCGGGGCCGCACCGAACACTGCCTCGACGGGCAGGTGTACACCGTCGCCTCCGCCGTCCGCTGGCTCACCGACCTCGGGGTCGTCTCCGGCGCCCGGGACCTGGACGCCGTCGGCGGCTCGGTGCCCGACACCGGCGGCGTCACCTTCGTGCCCGCGCTCGCCGGGCTCGCCGCCCCCTGGTGGCGCGCCGACGCCCGCGGCAGCGTCACCGGCCTGGGCCTCGACACCGGCCGCGGGCACCTGGTGCGGGCCCTCGTCGAGGGCATCGCCGCGCAGGTGGTCGACCTCGCCGAGGCGGCGGCCACGGACCGGGGCGCCCCGCTCGACACCCTGCGGGCCGACGGCGGCCTCACCCGCTCCGCGCTGCTGATGCAGACCCAGGCGGACCTGCTCCAGCTCCCGGTGGAGGTCGCCGCGCTCCCCGACGCGACCGCCCTCGGCGTCGGCGCGATGGCCCGCCTCGGCCACGACCCGCGCCTCACCGTCGCGGAGGCCGTCCCGGCGTGGAAGCCGTCCGCCGTGTACGAGCCCTCGATCTCGGCGGACGAGGCGGCGGACCGGCTCGGCCGCTTCCGGGCGGAGGTCGCGGCACTCGTCGACCGCCCCGCGGCGCCCGAGCACCACCGCCCGGGGGCGTCGGAGGCGTCCGCGTGACCCGCCTCGGGCACCGCCGGCCCGGCGACGGCGACCTCGCCCGGGCCGCGGCCGCGAACGGGCGGGGACCGCGGCCCGGCGCGAACGGGCGGCGTGCGCCGGCCTCGGCCGGCCCGGCCGAGGGCGGCGGGCACGTCAGCCGGCGCGGTCCCTTGCCCGGCGCGGCGGCGGAGGCGTACGACGTCGTCGTGGTCGGGGCCGGGGTCGTCGGCTGCGCGATCGCCCGCGCCCTGGCGCGCCACCGGCTGCGGGTCGCGCTGGTCGACGCGGCGGACGACGTCGGAGAGGGCACCTCCAAGGCCAACACCGCGATCCTCCACACCGGCTTCGACGCCGCCCCCGGCACCCTGGAGGCCGGGCTCGTCCGGGCGGGCCACCGGCTGCTCACCGCCTACGCCGCCGAGACGGGGATCGCCGTCGAGCCCCTCGGCGCGCTCCTCGTCGCCTGGGACGAGGAGCAGCGGGCCGCCCTGCCCGGCCTCGCCGCGAAGGCCGCCCGCAACGGCCACCACGCCACCCGGATCGTCGGCGCGGACGAACTCCGCCGCCGCGAGCCGCACCTCGGACCCGGCGCGCTCGGCGCGCTGGCCGTGCCCGGCGAGTCGATCGTCTGCCCCTGGAGCACCACCCTCGCCTACGCCACCCAGGCCGTCCTGTCCGGCGTGGACCTGCTGCTCGGCTGCCGGGTGACGGACGTCGCCCCCGGCTCCCGCGCCGACGCGCCGCACCGGCTGGCCACCACACGGGGCCCCCTCACCGCGAGGTTCCTGGTCAACGCCTGCGGCCTGCACGCCGACGGCTTCGACGCGCTGCTCGGCGTACGGGACTTCACGGTCACGCCCCGCCGGGGCCAGCTGCTCGTCCTCGACACGTACGCCCGCCCGCTCGTGCGGCACATCCTGCTGCCCGTGCCCGGCCCGCTCGGCAAGGGCGTCCTCGTCACGCCCACCGTGTACGGCAACGTGCTGGTCGGCCCCACCGCCGAGGACCTCGACGACCGCACCGCCACCGGCACGACCGCCGAAGGGCTCGCCGGACTGCGGGAGCAGGGCGCGCGGATCGTGCCCGCCCTGGCGGAGGAGGAGGTGACGGCCGCGTACGCGGGCCTGCGGGCCGCCACCGGACGGGAGGACTACCGGTGCGCCGCCCACCCCGGGCTGCGGTACGTCACGGTCGGCGGGATCCGCTCCACCGGCCTGTCCGCCTCCCTGGCCCTCGCCGAGCACGTCCTCGGCCTGCTCGCCGAGTGCGGGCTGCGGACCGGCCCCGAGCGGCCGCTCGCGCCCGTCCGGGTGCCGCACCTCGGCGAGGCCTTCCCCCGCCCCCACCGGGACGCGGCGGCCGTCGCCCGCGACCCCGGACCCGGCACGGTCGTCTGCCACTGCGAGCACGTCACCCGCGGCGAGGTGCGCGCCGCGCTCGCCTCGCCCGTCCCGCCCGCCGGCCTCGCCGGCCTGCGCCGCCGCACCCGCGCCGGCGCGGGACGCTGCCAGGGCGGCCACTGCCGGCCGACGCTGCGCGCCCTCCTCGAGGAGTACGGGAAGGGGGCCGGGGCCCGGTGAACGCGTGGTCACGGGAGGCACGGGCCGTCGACGTGCTGGTCGTCGGGGCGGGCCCGGCCGGGCTCGCCGCGGCGGCGCGGCTCGCGGCGCTCGGGACCGGGCGCGTCGAGGTCCTGGAGCGGGAGCCCGAGGGCGGGGGCGTGCCCCGCTTCTGCGCCCACCCGGGCTTCGGCCCGGACCCGCGCGGGCGCGCCCTGGACGGCCCCGGGTTCGCGCGGCGCGCCGTGCGGGCGGCGGTGCGGGCCGGGGCCGTGCTGCGCACCGGAGTGTCGGTCGTCGGCTGGGCGGGCCCGCTCGCCCTGGAGACGGCCGCGCCGGCCGGGCCGGAGACCCTCGTGGCGCGGGCGGTGGTCCTGGCGACCGGCGCCCGCGAACGGTCCCGCCCGGCCCGGCTGATCCCCGGCACCCGCACCGAGGGGGTCCTGACGGCCGGTGAGCTCCACCGGACCGTCGCCCTCTTCGGCCCGCGCCCGGAGCGGATCGGCCGGCGCGCCGTGGTCGTCGGCGGCGGCCCGACGGCCGGACACGCCGTCAGCCTGCTGCGCCGCGCCGGCGTCACGGTGGCGGCCGTCGTGCGCGAGGAGCGGTACGCGGCCGCCCTCGGGGTCCCGGTGGCGGCGGAGACGGTGGTGACGGAGCTGACCGGCCGGGGGCGGCTCGCCGGAGTGACCGTCCGGAACCGGCACGGGCACACCCGGTCGATCCGCTGCGACACGCTCGTCCTCACCGGCGACTGGATCCCGGAGCACGAACTGGCCCGCGCGGGCGGCCTCCCCCTCGCGCCCGGCACCCGCGCGCCCCTGGTGGACGCGACCCTGTGCACCGCCGTCCCGGGCGTGTTCGCGGCGGGTGGCCTGCTGGCCGGCGGCACGCCCGCGGTCCGGGCGGCGGCGGAGGGCCGGAGGGCCGCCGAGGCCGTACGGGCGTACCTGGCGGCGGGTGCCGCGGGCGGGTCGGTGTCCCCCGGCTGACGCGGCGGGGCGCGTGGCCGTGCGCGTCCCGGGCGGGTCGGCGAGACTGGCCGCATGGTGGTCAGGCGCAGCGCGGGCCTGCTCGTCTTCCGTCGCACCGGGGCGGAGGACGGCGCGGTCGAGGTGCTCATCGGGCACATGGGCGGGCCGTTCTGGGCGCGCCGGGAGCAGGCCGCCTGGTCGGTGCCGAAGGGGGAGTACGGGCCGGAGGAGGCGCCGGAGGACGCGGCCCGGCGGGAGTTCCGGGAGGAGCTGGGGCTGCCGGTGCCGGGGGGCGAGTGGCTCGCCCTCGGGGAGGTGCGGCAGTCCGGCGGAAAGACCGTCACCGTGTGGGCGGTGGAGGGCGACCTCGACCCCGCGGCGGTCGTGCCGGGGACGTTCTCGATGGAGTGGCCGCCGCGCTCCGGGGTCCTGGCGGAGTTTCCGGAGCTGGACCGGGTGGGGTGGTTCACCGTGGAAGAGGCGGCTCCGCTGCTGGTCGCGGGGCAGCGGGAGTTCCTGGAACGGCTTGTCACGCGGGTGCGCGGGCGGGCCTGAGGGGCGTTGTCAGACCCGTGCGAGAGGGTGGGGTGCGTCAAGCCGTCGAGAGGGAGCCCGACATGACCACCATCACCGCCACCGAGCGCGCCGCGGCCCAGGCGTACCTGCGCCTCCTCGAATCCACCCAGGCCGTCATGACGGATCCGCGCCTCGCCCCGTACGCGGGGGTGATGCTGACGAGCCCGATGGCGGAGGCCGACGAGGCGCTGCGCGCGGCGGGCCTCGCGGGGAACGAGGACCGGCTGCTGCGGCTCGTCTCCACGCTGCGGGCCTCCCCCACACCACCTCCCGGTGTGCCGGCCCCCGCCAGGGACCTGGGCCGGGGCCGGCGCGGCTGAGCGGGGAGCGGTTACCGCGCGGCGGGCCCGAGCCGGACGGGCAGGGCGCGGACGCTGTTGCCGACGAAGCCCGCGTGGCGGGTCAGTCCCGCCTCCGGGACGGCGAGGTCGAGGTCCGGGAAGCGGGTGAAGAGCGCTTCGAGGGCGACGGCCGCCTCCATGCGGGCGAGGGGGGCGCCCAGGCAGTAGTGGGGGCCGTGGCCGAGGGACAGGTGCTTGGCCGCGCCGGCCCGCGTGAGGTCGAAGCGGTCGGCGTCGGGTCCGTGCGCCTCCGGATCGCGGCCCGCCGCCGAGTATCCGGCGAGCACGGGGGTGCCGCGCGGGATCAGGGTCCCGTCGACGGTCAGGTCGCGGGTGGGGTAGCGGAAGGGGAAGTAGCTGACGGGGCTGTCCCAGCGCAGGGTCTCCTCGACGGCGTCGGCCCAGCTCGCGCGTCCCCCGGTGACGAGGGCGAGCTGGTCGCGGTGGGCGCACAGGGCGCGGACGGCGTTGGTGACGAGGTTGAGGGTGGTCTCGTGGCCCGCGATGATCATCAGCAGCAGGGTGCCGATGAGCTCCTGCTGGGCCAGCCGGTCGCCGCCCTCGTCGCGGGCGGCGATCAGGGCGCTGGTCAGGTCGTCGCCGGGCCGGGCCGCCTTGGCCTCGGCGATCGCGGCGAGCAGTCCGAGGAGTTCGCGGTTGGCGGCGACGGCCTGCGCGGGCTCGGTGTCGGTGGCGACGACGAGGCTGGACAGGCGGTGCAGCCGGTCCTGGTGGGCGGGGTCGACGCCGAGGAGTTCGCAGATGACGCCGAGGGGCAGCGGGAGCGCGAAGTGACGGCGCAGGTCGGCGACTCCGTCGCCGGCCGCGGCGGCCTCGGCGAGGCCGTCGAGCAGACCCTCCGTCACCGCCGCCACGCGCGGGCGGAGCTCCTCGACGCGGCGGGCGGTGAAGGCGCTGCTGACGAGGGTCCGCAGCCGGCGGTGGTCGGCGCCGTCGGCGGTGGTCATGCCGGGCACGGTCGCGAAGGTGCGCAGCGGCCAGCCCTCCGGTATGCGTCCCTCGGCGAGCGCGGTGAAGTGCCGCGGCCCCTTGGCGACGTCGGGGTCGGCCAGGAAGTCCCGCAGGGCGTGGTGCCCGAGGACGACCATGCCCTCGATGTCCCCGGGCAGGAGCACCGGGGCGACGGCGCCCTGGGCCCGCAGCCGCGCGTTCACCGCGTGCGGACAGCCGCCGGCCGGATCGAGCCGGTACGCCTCCGGCGCTCCGGCGGGCCGCTTCGGCTCCGGCGTCGGGGTGAGGGCTTCGGTGGCTTCGGGCTGTGCGTCCATGTGCGCTCCTGACGACGGGTGGGCTGCCGGGCGGGCGGGGCGGGTCGGCCGCATCCTAGAGTCAACGCGCACGTGTGCGCGCGGAGTTGCCGTCGTCGGATGCCGGGGGCGGCGGTGCTCACCCGCCCGGCGGAGCGCGACCACCCGCCCGGCGGCACGACGCGCCGCCCGCCGTCGCGTTCTCTAGGCCGGGTGGCGCACTTCCTCCTGCGCTCCGCGCACCCCCTTCCTACGGTGGCTGAATGATCGTCACGTCAGCTGTTCGCCATGCCGCCGCGGGCTCCGCCGCGATGCTGCTCGTGCTCTCCGCCCCCGTCGCCGGCGCCGCGACCCCGCCCCGCGCCCCGGTGGCCGCCCCCGCCGCCCTCCCCTCCCTCGGACCCGGCTCCCCCACCGAACCGACCCCTCCCGCACGGCGGTTCATGGACCGGGCGCGGCTCGACCGGAACGGGACGCAGGTGCAGCCGCTCTCCGGCGCGCCGGCCGTGCCGACGCCCTCGGCGCTCTCCTGGGTGGTGGCCGACGCCGGCACGGGCGAGGTGCTCGCCGCCCGCGCCGCGCACCGCAAGCTGCCGCCGGCCAGCACGCTGAAGACCCTCTTCGCGCTGACGCTGCTCCCGCACCACGCGGCGTCCGAGCGGCACACGGTGGCCGACGAGGAGCTGACGGGGATCGGCGAGGGCAGCAGCCTCGTCGGGGTGAAGGAGGGGTACACGTACCGGGTCTCCGACCTGTGGAACGGCGTCTTCCTCAGCTCGGGCAACGACGCCGTCCACGTCCTCGCGGCGATGAGCGGCGGCTGGGAGTCGACGGCCCGCCGGATGCAGGAGAAGGCCAGGGAGCTGGGGGCGGTGGACACCCGCGTCGTCTCCCCGGACGGGTACGACGCGCCGGGCCAGGTGTCGTCCGCGTACGACCTGGCGGTCTTCGGCCGGGCGGGGGTGCGGGATCCGGAGTTCACCCGCTACTGCTCGACCGCCTACGCCGACTTCCCGGCCGGCTCGTGGTCGTACGGCATCGCCAACACCAACCGTCTCGTCACCGGGGCGGACGGGGTGGGCCGCTACCCGGGGATCATCGGCGTCAAGAACGGCTACACCAGCAACGCGGGCAACACCCTCGTCGCCGCCGCCCGCCGCGGCGACCGCACCCTGGTGGTGTCGGTGATGAACCCGCAGGCGGGCGGCGGGCTCGCCGTCTACGAGGAGGCCCGCTCCCTCCTCGACTGGGGTTTCGCGGCGGCGGGCAAGGTCGAGCCGGTCGGCTCCCTGCTTCCCCCGAAGTCCGAGGAGTCCCGGGAGGCCGCGGGGGCCGCGGGGGCCGGGAGCGAGCGGCGGACCGACGCCCGGGGCGTCTCCGTGCGCGGTGGAGCCGGTGCCCCGGCCGCCGCCCTCGGCGCCTCGGCGGCCGGGCCCGGCGCCGCCGCCGAGGACTCCGCGGGCGCGGGCCCGTCCGTGGCGCTGCCGCTCTCCCTCGTGGGCTCGGCCTGCGCGGCGGCCCTCGTCCTGTGGGCGTGGCGGCGCCGGGTCCCGCGCTCCTGACCCGCGCGGACGGCGCCACCACGGCGGCGGCCCCCGGCCGGACGTTCAGTCCGCGCCGGGGGCCGTCGCCGTGCGCGCGCGACGGTGCGCGGCGACCCGCTCCCGGGTGGCGCAGCGGCGGGAGCAGTAGCGGCGCTCGGGCCCGCTGCCGTGGGCGACGAAGACGTTCCCGCAGCTCGCGGAGGCGCAGGTGCGGCCGGGTGGGGCCTGCCGCTCCCAGAGGAGGACGGTCAGGGCCAGACAGCCGGAGGCGCGGAACCACGCCGTCCAGGGCGCGTCGTCGTCGGCGTCCGCGTGGGGGTGCCAGGGGGCCGTGCCGCCGTGCGAGGTGAGCCGGAGGGGGCCGGTGTGCGCGGCGAGCAGGGAGTTGAGGAGGGCGGCGGCCTCGTCGGCGGAGCCGGCGGCGAACACCTCCCGCAGGTGCACGGCGGCGGCCCGCAGCCCCATGACGTCCTCGGCGGTCACCTCGACCGGCGCGGGTTCGCCGTGGGCGAGGAGCACGGCGGCGACCTCCCGGGGCCCGGCCGACGGGTCGGCCAGGGCGTTGAGGAGAGCGGCGGTGCGCAGGGCCATGGCGACGGTGGAGTGCCGGGTGGACCGGTCGGGGAGCACGGGCATCGGCCGAATGTAACGCATATTGCGAGCTTTTGAGTTACCTCCGTAGCCTCTGCCGCCATGCGCAGCCCTTCGTTCCGCCCCTTCTCCCGCCCCTCCGCCGCCGCACATCTGACGGGTGCGCTCGCCGCCCGGACCGGTGACGAGGCCGCCGGCCCGGCCCTGGCGCTCGCCGGCTTCGCCGCCGCCGGCTCGACCTCCGGGGCGGCCGCGCTCCTCGCCTGCGCCACGGTCGCGGCGGCCGTCGGCGGCCCCGCGCTCGGGGCGCTCCTCGACCGCTCGCCCCGGCCGGGACGGCTCCTCGCCGGCGCCCTCGCCCTCTACGCGGCCGGGCTCGGAGCCGTGCTCCTCGGGCTCGGCCGGCTGCCGTTCGCGGTGACGGCGCTGCTCGCGGTGGTCACGGGCCTGACGGGCCCGGCGCTCGCGGGCGGCTGGACGGCGCAGCTGCCGCGGCTCGCGCCCGCCGACCGGATGCCGCGCCTGCACGGCCTGGACTCGCTCACCTTCTCCGTCGCCGCGCTGGCCGGGCCCGCGCTCGCCGGTGGCGCCGCGCTGCTCCTCGGCGCGCCGGCGGCGGTGGTCCTCGCGGCGGCGCTGGTCGCGGCGGCGGTGCCCGTCGCCTGGGCGCTGCCCCCGGCCGCCCCGCGGTCCGGGGGCAGCGCCCGGGGCGGCCGGGTGCGGGCGGTGCTGGGCCGGGGGCCGCTGCTGCGGGCCACGGTCACCTCGGTGGGCTGCGCCACCGCGCAGGGCGTGGTCGCGGCCTGCCTCCCGGCGCTCGGGGCGCGGGCGCTCGGCGCGCCGGGCCAGGGGGCGCTGCTGCTCTCGGTCACGGCGGCGGCCTCCCTCGTCGCGACGGCACTGCACGCCCGGCTCGCCCGCACGGTGCCGGCGGCGCGGGTGCTGTGGGGCGCGGCGCTGGCGCAGGCGGGCGCGTGGGCGGTGGCCGCGTCGGGGGCGCCGGGCGGGCCGGCCGCCCTGGTGGTGGCGTTCGCGGTCGCGGGGGCGGCGGAGGGCCCGCAGCTCACCGCGCTGTTCGCGGTCCGGCACGAGGAGACGCCGGAGCGGCTGCGGGGCCGGGTGTTCGCCACCGGCGCCGGCTTGAAGATCACCGGCTTCGCGCTGGGCGCGGCGGCCGCGGGCCCGGTCGCGGCCCGGTCCCTCCCTGCGGCCCTGCTGCTCGCGGCGGTGCTCTGCGCCGCCTCGGCGCTCCCCTACGCGGGGCCCCGGAACCGGCCGAGCGTCACAGGGACGCGCGGGGCGCGACGTACCGCTCGGCGGCCCGGAGCGCCTCGGCGGTCGAGCGGACGCCCATGAGCACGCAGAGCGTGTACCCGGTGTCCTCGAAGCGGCGGCGGACGGAGAGGTCGCAGGGACCGGCCAGGACGCACTGCTCCTGGGCGCGGTAGTGCCGGAGGAGCCGTTCGACGGTGTTCCGGTCGGGCAGCAGCATGGGTTCCTCCGTGACAGCCCCCCTGTCGTGCGTCGCTCCATGGTGCTCGCGACCGGCCACCCGCGCGACCCGCACGGTCACCCTCCGTGACGCCGTGGCGGGCCGAGGTGCGGGGCTCGCCCGGATGGCGGAGGGTCGGAGACATGAACACGAGTACCGGGCTGAGGGTGGTCGTCACCGGCGCCACCGGGAACGTGGGCACCAGCGTCGTGCGGGCCCTGGCCGCCGAACCGGACGTCGGTTCCGTCCTGGGCCTGGCGCGCCGGCTGCCGGAGCTCGACCTCCCGGGCGTCGAGTGGGCCGCCGTCGACCTGTCCCTCGACGGCGACGAGCCCCGGCTCGCCCAGTACGTCGCCGACGCCGACGCCGTCGTGCACCTGGCCTGGCGCTTCGGGCCGACGCACGACCCCGTGACGACCTGGCGGACCAACGTCCTCGGCGCGCTGCGCGTCGGGGACGCGGTCGCGGCCGCCCACGTCCCCGCGCTGGTGTGCGCCTCGTCGGTGGGGGCCTACTCCCCCGGGCCGGAGAGCGGCGCGCCGGTCTCCGAGGCCTGGCCGACGCACGGCTGGCCGGGCGCCGCCTACAGCCGCGAGAAGGCCTATCTGGAACGGGTCCTGGACACCTTCGAGCGCGATCACCCGCAGACCCGGGTGGTGCGGATGCGGCCCGCGTTCCTGTTCAAGGAGGAGTCGGCGAGCGAGCAGCGCCGGATCTTCGCCGGCCGGTTCGTCCCGGGCCGGCTCATCCGCCCCGACCTGCTGCCGCTGCTGCCGGAACCGTCCGGGCTCCGCTTCCAGGTCCTGCACACCGACGACGCCGCCGACGCCTACGTGCGGGCCGTGCTGCGGGACGTGCGCGGCGCGTTCAACCTGGCGGCGGACCCGGTGGTCGACGCGGCGCTGCTCGGCGACATGTTCGGCGCACGGCCGGTGAAGGTCCCGGCGGGCGCCGTGCGCGGCGCCCTCGCGACGGCCTGGCACCTGCGCCTCGCGCCCGCCTCCCCCGGCCTCTTCGACCTCCTGCGCCACCTTCCCGTCATGTCCACGGACCGGGCGCGCGAAGAGCTCGACTGGGCGCCGGCGGCGAGTTCCGTGGAGGCCCTGGAGGCCTTCCTGCGCGGCGTGCGCGCCGGCGCGGGCGACGACACGGCACCCCTGGCCGGGCGCCGCGCCGCCTGAACTCCCGTTCCCTCAGCGGCCGGTGCCGCCCGCACTCCAGTCGACGATCCCGATGGCCGCGCCGGCCGCCTCCCGGCCCGCGCAGTGCGCGCGGTGCCGGCGCAGGACGGCGGCCACGTCGAGGTGGCGGGCGAACTCCGGCCGGGAGGCGAGCCGTTGGGCGTACGCCCAGAGGGCGCGGTGACCGGCGACACGCCGCACCGCCTCGGCGTCGAGGTGCCAGCGGTGCACGGTGTCGAGCCGGACCAGGGCGCACCACACGTGCACGTCGGCGAGGGTCGGCGCGTCCCCGAGGAGGTACGACCGCCCCGCGAGCCGCGCGTCGAGCCCGCCGAGCGCCGCGAGGAGCGCCCCGAGCGCCTCGTCCGCGTCCCTGCGGGCGCCGGGTGCCGGGTCGAGCCCGAGCTCACCGGCGCGCTGCGCGGCCCGGTGGATCCCGTCCGCGCAGAGCGCCGCGAGCGCGTCGATCTCCCGGCGGTGCTCCTCCGGCAGCAGATCGGGCCCGTCGCCCCGGAAGCGGAGGGCCAGGTCGCGGAGGATGTCGGGGACATGGGTGCTGACGATCCGCCCGGTCCAGTCGTCGCCGAGGACGGGCGCGGCGGCGGGACCGGCGTAGAGGTGGGCGCTGGCCTCGTACAGCGGCCGGAGCACGTCGTAGGAACCGTCCGGGTCGTCGGGCAGTTCGGGCAGCGGACGCAGCGGCAGCGTGGCGTCGAGGCCCAGGAGTCCGTGGGTGACGGCGATCCCCAGACAGTCGGGGTCGGCCGGGGCGACGTGGAGGCGGTAGCGGTACGGCACGGCGTAGTGGCCGCTGGCCGCGACGCGGCCGATACGCCCCCGGAAGACGGGCGTGGCGGAGGCGGGCAGCAGCGAGGACGGGACGACGACGGACATGGTGCTCCCTGGTGTTGGAACGCCCGCACGGCGGCGGCGACGACTGAGTGACGGGAAGCCGGTACGAGGGAACCGGCCCGGGGCGCGGTCAGCCCGCGCTGCACACCCGCAGCAGGTCGATGTGGCGCCGTGAGGTGAGCCCGAGCGGGCGCGGCAGCACCCGCGCCGGCGGAAACGGCGGCGTCCGGACCGGACGCACGGCAGGGACCGGACGGCCGGCCCGGACCGGACGGGCCACACCCGCCGCACGGTCCGCACGGTCCGCACGGTCGACACGGGCCACACGGACCGCACGGGCGAGGCGGACCGGACGGGCGAGGCGGTCCGGACGGACCGGCCGAATCCCGGCCCCGTCACCCCCGCCGACCCGTCGCATCATTCCCTACCCGTCCACTCGGATTCCTGCCCCGAGTCTCGGGCGGTCCGAGGACGCCGTCAAGGGCGCGAACACGACGGCCGGCCGCTCCCTCCCCGGCCGCCGGACCGCTCCGCCGACCCCTCGGACGGCACCCCGTCGCACCCCGCGCCGGCGGAGTCGCGCCCTCGGCCCGGCCGTCCGACGCCCCTCGGAGTCGTACGGAATAATGCGCCGCATGCGCATTTCAGCCAGGGCCGACTACGCCGTGCGGGCCGCCCTCCAGCTCGCGGCCGCCCGGGACTCGGGGCCGTTGAAGGCCGAGGCGATCGCCGAGGGGCAGGGCATCTCGCACAAGTTCCTGGAGGGGATCCTGGGCGACATGCGCAAGGGCGGACTCGTGGAGAGCCAGCGCGGCGGGCGGGGCGGTTACTGGCTGGCGCGACCGGCGGAGGAGATCTCCGTCGCCGACGTGATCCGTTGCGTGGACGGCCCGCTGGTCTCGGTCCGGGGCGAGCGCCCGCCCGCGCTCACCTACACGGGCCCCGCCGAGTCCCTGCTGCCGCTGTGGATCGCGCTGCGGGCCAGCGTCCGCGAGGTGCTGGGCGTCTCGCTCGCGGAGGTGGCGTCGGCGCGGCTGCCGGCCGGGATCACGGAACGGGCGGACGACCCGGAGGCCTGGACCAACCCCTGACGGACGTCCGGCCCCCCGACCCACCCCCACCTGCGACGACCTGACGCGGTCTCACACCTCGAAACCCTCGCGGCCGCATGCTGGACGCCCCTTGGGGCCCGGGACCCCGCTCTGCCACTATCCCTACTAATCCAGTGGGATTAATGGGAGGGCAGGAGGGGTGGGATGAGCACACAGCAGACGACGCCGAGGGACGACACGCTCTGGCGGCGGATCGTCCGGGAACTCGCCGACGACCTGGCCGTCGACGCGCAGGCCCGCGACCGGGCGGGCAAGGACCCCGGCGACGAGGTCGGACGGCTCCAGGAGGCGGGGCTCCCCGCCTTCCTGACGGCGGCGGACCCCGACCCGGCGCTCGGCGGGGGCGGCCACGGCGCCGACCTGCGGACCGCGTGTTCCGCCGTGCGGGAGCTGTCCGCCGCCGACAGCTCGGTCGGCGAACTCCTCGCCCACCACTACGCCCTGTCCTGGACGAGCCGCTTCCTCGCGACGCCCGCGGGGCTCGCCGGATCCGCAGGGCTCGCCGGATCCGCAGGGCTCGCCGGATCCGCAGGGCCCTCCGGATCCGCAGGGCCCTCCGGCCGGTCAGGCGAAACCTTCCCTCGCCTCGACGCCCGCACGGCGGCCGAGGGCTGGCTGCTCGCCGGCTCGACCGAACCGACGCCGCCCGTGGGCTCCCCCGACGTCGCCCTGACCCTCACCCGCGCCGACCGCGGCGGCTGGCTCCTCGACGGCCGCCGCGCCTTCGACTCGGCCGTGACCGTCGCCGACCGCCTGGTGGTCGCCGCCCGCCCGGCGGGCACCGGCGACCTGGTGGTCGTGCTGGTGGACCCGGCCCGGCCGGGCGTGTTCACGGAACCGGCGGCGGACCGGGTCGGGCAGCGGCTCGCCGGCGCCGGCACGGTCGTCTTCGAGCACGTGCCGGTCCCCCGGTCCCGGGTCCTCGGCACCCTGCCCGCCGACGAGCACGCCGTCGCCCCCTTCACCACGCTCGCCCCGCTGGTGCTCCGGCTGCTCCTCGTGCACGTGGCGCTCGGCATCGCGGAGGGCGCGCTCGCCGAGGCCCGGGACGTCAACCGGACGGCCCCACCGCCGGAACCGGCCCCCCGCGCCTCCACCCCCGCGCAGGACCAGCCCGTCGACCCGTACCTGCTGCTCTCCTACGGCGAACTCGCCACCGCCGCCCACACCGCCGCCGCCGTCGCCGAGCGCGCCGCCGACGCCCTCGCGGGCGGCCTGCGGGCGGGCTGGACACTCGGTTTCGAGGAGCGGGCCGACCTCGCCGTCCTGGTCGCCGCCGCCGAGACCGTCACCGGCCGGGCGGCCGTCCAGCTGACCACCCGCATCCTGGAACTCGTCGAGGGCGCCCCGCCCGCCGCGCCGGGCGCCGGGGGCGGCGGCCCCGGCTTCGACCGCTTCTGGCGCAACGCCCGCGCCCTCACGGCCCGTACGCGCCCCGCCCACCGGCTCCGCGACATCGGCGACCACTACCTCCACAACGGCCACACCCGGCTGGCCCGCAGCGCCTGACCCCGGGGACGGACGGTCCGGCATGTCGGGACCTCCGTCCCTCACGTCCGACGGCCGATGGGCCCAAGCTGGGGGTGGAAGGGGACCGGCCGCCGGGCCGGACCCGACGCGCGCTGCGAGGGAGGACGTCGGATGAGTCGCGAGGCCCAGGAGTTCCGTACCGGAACGGAGATCGTGGCCGGGACGGAGATCGTGGCCGGGGTGGACGGATCGCCGGAGAGTCTCGCCGCCGCGGAGTGGGCGGCGCGGGAGGCCGGGCACCGGGGGGTGGCGCTGCGGCTCGCGCACGCCTGGCGCTGGGAGCTGCTCGACCTGCCTCTGGTCCAGGACGAGGGCGCGCAGGAGCAGGCGGCCGAGGCCGTGCTGCGGGAGGCCGAGCGGGAGATCACGCAACGCCACCCGGGCCTCCCCGTCACGGCCGAGGTACTGAAGGACACTCCGGTCGCGGCGCTGCTCGCCGCGCAGGAGAGCGCCGGGATGCTGGTCATCGGCTCGCGCGGGCACGGGGCGGTGGCCGGGTTCCTGCTCGGCTCGTACGGGCAGCAGATCATCGCCGCCGCGACCCGGCCGGTGGTCGCCGTGCGCGCCCGCGACGACCGGGCCGCCGAACCGCCCACGGGCGAGATCCTGGTGGGCCAGCAGGGCACCCCGGAGGACAGCGAGGGGGTGCTGCGCTTCGCCTTCGAGACCGCCGACGCGCGGGGCGCCGCGATCCGCGCGGTGCGCGCCTGGAGCCTGCCGTCGCTGTACGCGTTCAGCCCGGCCTCGCTGCGGCTGGCCGACGACTCCGGCGGCCTGGTGCCCTTCGAGGAGAAGGCGCTCCGCGAGGCGCTCGCGCCCTGGCGCGAGCGCTACCCGCACGTGCCGGTGACCGAGCACGTCGAACTCGGCAGCGCCGGCCAGGTCCTCCTCACCACCTCCGGGGCCGCGCAGCTCCTCGTCGTCGGCCGCCGCGCCAAGCGCGGCGCGCTGGGCGGGCGGATCGGCTCGGTGGCCCACGCCGCCCTGCACCTCGCCCCCTGCCCGGTGGCCGTGGTCCCCCAGGGCTGAGAGCGGGACGGCGCGCCGCACCCGCGCGGCCGCCGTGTCAAGCCGGCACGGCGGGTTGACGCGCGGAGTTGACCCGCCGGGTTGACGTCGGGTGTCGGGGCGCGGGCGGGCGGAAAGCCTTGACCCCGTCGCCCCGGGACCCACCGGCCCCGGACCGGACGGCGGCGCAGGCGAGAGAGCGGAGCCCCATGCGGTACGAAGGTCCCCCCGGTCCCGACCCCTCCGACCCCCACGAACACCCCCACCGCCCCGGCCCCGGCTCCCCCGCCTCCGGCCGCCATCGCCGCGGCGGTCCGGTCCGGCGCCGCGGGCTCCCCCGGCCGGGCTTCGCCGCGTCGGTGCTCGCCGCGGGCACGGCCGCCACCGTCGCCACCGTCCTCCTCGGTCTGTACGCGGCCCACCCGCCCTCGGCTCCCGCTCCCCGCGCGGCCAGGCCCCCCGCCCCCGAGGCCCCACCCCCGTCCCACCCCACCCGGGCCCCCGCCTCGCCCCCGGCCCGCGCCGGGGCGCAGGACGGGACGGCCTCCGACGGGCTCGCGCCCCAGACGGGGGCGGTGCCCGCCTCTCCGGTGACGGTGCCGGCGCGCGCCTCCGGCTACGTCCAGGACGTCATCGCCCTCGCCAACGCCGAACGGGAGCGGGCGGGTTGTGACCCGCTGCGGTCGGAGGCCCGGCTCGCCAAGGCCGCCCAGGGGCACGCCGACGACATGGCGGCGCGCGACTACTACGCCCACGACAGCCCCGAGGGGCGCGACGGCGGCGACCGGATGACGCGGGCGGGCTACAGCTGGTCCGCGTGGGGCGAGAACATCCACAAGGGGCCGAAGACCCCGCAGCGGGCGATGGACGACTGGATGGAGAGCCCGGCGCACCGGGCGAACATCGTCAACTGCTCGTTCCGCGACGTCGGGGTCGGCGTGGCCCTGACGGCCGACGGGCCCTGGTGGGTACAGGACTTCGGCACGAGGGAGTGACCGGGCGCGGGGGTCAGTTCGCGGGCGCGGCCAGTTTCTGCACCCAGACCGTGCCGCGCGGGCCGGGCGCGGCGGCCACGCCGGTGTCGCGGTAGGCGCAGTCGAGCATGTTGCGCGCGTGCCCGGCGTCGTCCCGCCAGCCGGCGACGACGGAGGCCGGGTCCTTCTGTCCCTCGGCGAGGTTCTCCGCCCAGGCCGACCAGCGGTAGCCGGCCTCGGTCATCCGGGTGTCCGCGAACTCGCCCTCGGGGCTGGCGTGTCCGTAGTATCCGCGGGCCGTCATGTCCCGGGCGTAGGCGCGGGCGGCGGCGGTCAGCCGGGGGTCGGTGCGCAGCGGTGCGCAACCGGCGTCCGCGCGGAGCCGGTTGACCAGCTCGGTGACCTCGTCGCCCGGGTCGGCCGGGGGCGGTGGGGTGGTGCGGGCCGGGGTGGGCGGGGCGGTCGTGGGCGTGGGCGTGGGCGGCGCCGGGCGGGTGGTGACGGCGGCGGTGCTCGGCGTGGGGGTCGGCGGGGGCGTCGCCGCCGGGGTGGTGGCGGGCGGTGCGGCGGCGGGCCGGGGTGCGGGCGGGGGCTCGGTGGCCTCGGGCAGGGTGAGGACGAACACGCCGAGCACGGCGACGGCCGCGACACCGGCCGCTCCCACGGCTCCGGCGCGGCGCCCGGTCGCCGCGTACGGCGCGGCATGGGCGCCGGCGGACCCCGCCGTGCCCGCCGGGTCCGGCGCGCCCGTGGACTCTCCGAGGGCGGCCGGTTCGGTGCCCGCCGAAGGTTCCGCCGCTGCGGTCGCTCCCGCCGCTCCGGCCGGTTCCGCCGCGAAGGCCGGGGTCATACCGGCGTCGAGGAGGGCGCCGGCGACGGGCGGGACCAGGCCGATGCCGACGAGGAGGCCCTCGACGGGGGCGAGGCCCCGCCGGGCGTTGCCGGTCGCGCAGGTGCGGCAGTCGCGCAGGTGGCGGGCTATGCGTTTGCGCCACAGCGGGGAGGGGCGGCCGTCCCAGGGGGCGAGGGCGGCGGCGAGGTCGGGGCAGCGGGGGTCGGCGTCGAGGGCGCCGACGACGGCCCGGCCGGTCTCCAGGCGCTCCTTCATCCGCTGGACGCGGACGGCGGTGTGGGCCGGGGGCAGCCCGAGGGCCTCGGCGAGTTCCGCGCGGGTCAGTTCCCCGGCGGCCTCCAGCCACCACAGGGAGAGCAGTTCGCGGTCGTCCTCGTCGAGCCAGCGGGTGGCGCGGGCGACGTCGCGGCGCTGTCCGGTGAGGCCCAGACGGAGGATGGTGAGGTCGGTGAAGTCGCCCGCCGGGTCGGCGAGGTCGACGGCCCGGTCGAGGCCGGGCACGGGCGCCTGGCTGCGTTCCCGCCAGCGGCGGCGCACCCCGTTCATGGCGATGGCGACGAGCCAGGACCGGAAGCGCTCGGGGTCGCGCAGCCCGGGAAGCCCGTCGAGGGCCCTGACCAGGGTCTCCTGCACGATGTCGTCGGTGTCGGCGTGGCCGTCGAGGGCGCGCCCCACGATGTTGTGGACGAGCGGCAGGAAGGCGCGTACCAGTTCCTCCCTGGCGTGCGGATCGCCCGCGCGCGCCGCCTCCACCAGGGCGGTGGTGCGCTGCTCGTCGCTGTGCATGGATGGTGCTCCCTCGTGCCCGGTCCTGTCCCCGTCCTGCTGGAGACGCACGGTGCCGGGTGGGGATAACACTTTTTCTAGCCGGTCGGATGCGGCAGGCGCGGGACGGTGGCCCCGGCGCCCGCCCTCACCGCCTCCACGACCGCGTCGTGGAGCTCGCGGCTCTCCTCCTCCGAGGAACAGGGGACAGGACTTCCCGACATGGTGAACCAGTCGGAGGCGCCGCTGTACTGCACGGCCACGCGTGCCTCACCGTCGGCGAAGGTCGTGTGCACGGTCAGGTCGCCCGTGACGATTCCGCCTTCGACGGTCAGCACCCCACCACGCCCGGTGTAGACACCGGCGGTCGTCCAAGATGCCCAGCTCATGCCCTCCAGGGTCACACCCGGATGGCGTACGCGCCACCGACGCGACCGCCCCGGCCGGAATCGCTCCGGCCGGGGCGGCGTGCGCCGGGTGCGGGATCAGGCGAGGGACGCGACGGCCGCGTTGAACGTGGCGGACGGGCGCATCACGGCCGCGGCCTTGGCCGGGGCGGGCTGGTAGTAGCCGCCGATCTCGGCCGGGGAGCCCTGGACGGCGTTCAGCTCGTCGACGATCTTCTGCTCGTCGGCCGTGAGCGTCTCGGCGAGCGGGGCGAAGGCCTTGGCGAGCTCGGCGTCCTCGGTCTGCTTGGCCAGCTCCTGGGCCCAGTACAGGGCCAGGTAGAAGTGGCTGCCGCGGTTGTCGATGCCGCCGACGCGACGGGTCGGCGACTTGTCCTCGTTGAGGAAGGTGCCGGTGGCGCGGTCCAGGGTGTCCGCGAGGACCTGGGCGCGGGCGTTGCCGGTGGTGGTGGCCAGGTGCTCGAAGGAGGCGGCCAGCGCGAAGAACTCGCCGAGGGAGTCCCAGCGGAGGTAGTTCTCCTTGACGAGCTGCTGGACGTGCTTCGGGGCGGAGCCGCCGGCGCCGGTCTCGAAGAGGCCGCCGCCCGCCATCAGCGGGACGACCGACAGCATCTTGGCGCTGGTGCCCAGCTCCAGGATGGGGAAGAGGTCGGTCAGGTAGTCGCGCAGCACGTTGCCGGTGACGGAGATGGTGTCCTCTCCGCGGCGGATGCGCTCCAGGGAGAACTTCGTCGCCTCGACCGGGGACAGGATCTTGATCTCCAGGCCCTCGGTGTCGTGCTCCGGCAGGTACTGCTTCACCTTGGCGATGATCTGCGCGTCGTGGCCGCGGTTCTCGTCGAGCCAGAAGACGGCCGGGGCGCCGGTGGCGCGGGCGCGGGTGACGGCGAGCTTGACCCAGTCCTGGATCGGGAGGTCCTTGGTCTGGCAGGCGCGGAAGATGTCGCCCTCGGCGACCTCCTGCTCCAGGAGGACGGTGCCCGCGGAGTCGACGATGCGGACGGTGCCCGCCTCGGCCAGCTCGAAGGTCTTGTCGTGGGAGCCGTACTCCTCGGCCTTCTGCGCCATGAGGCCGACGTTCGGGACGGAGCCCATGGTGGCCGGGTCGAAGGCGCCGTGGGCACGGCAGTCCTCGATGACGGCCTGGTAGACGCCGGAGTAGCTGTGGTCCGGGAGGACGGCGAGGGTGTCGGCCTCCTGGCCGTCCGCGCCCCACATGTGGCCGGAGGTGCGGATCATGGCCGGCATCGAGGCGTCGACGATGACGTCGGACGGCACGTGCAGGTTGGTGATGCCCTTGTCGGAGTCGACCATGGCGAGGGCCGGGCCCTCGGCGAGCTCGGCGTCGAAGGAGGCCTTGATCTCGGCGCCGTTCGGGAGGGCGTCGAGGCCGCCGAGGACGGTGCCGAGACCGTCGTTGGCGGAGAGGCCGGCGGCGGCGAGCGCCTCGCCGTACTGGGCGAAGGTCTTCGGGAAGAAGGCGCGCACGACGTGGCCGAAGATGATCGGGTCGGAGACCTTCATCATCGTGGCCTTGAGGTGCACGGAGAAGAGCACGCCCTCGGCCTTGGCGCGGGCGACCTGCTCGCTGAGGAAGGTGCGCAGGGCGGCGGCGCGCATGACGGCGGCGTCGACGACCTCGCCGGCGATCACCTTGAGCGGCGCGCGCAGCTCGGTGGTGGTGCCGTCGGCGGCGGTGAACTCGAAGCGCAGGGTGTCGTCCGCGGCGATGACGACCGACTTCTCCGAGGAGGCGAAGTCGTTCTCGCTCATGGTGGCGACGTTGGTCTTGGACTCGGGGGTCCAGGCACCCATGCGGTGCGGGTGGTTCTTCGCGTAGTTCTTGACCGAGCCGGGGGCGCGGCGGTCGGAGTTGCCCTCGCGCAGGACCGGGTTGACGGCCGAACCCTTGATCTTGTCGTAGCGGGCGCGGACGTCCTGGTCCTGCTCCGTCTTCGGGTCGTCCGGGTAGTCCGGGAGGGCGTAGCCCTGGGCCTGGAGCTCGGCGACCGCGGCCTTCAGCTGCGGGATCGAGGCCGAGACGTTCGGCAGCTTGATGATGTTGGCCGCGGGCGTCTTGGCCAGCTCGCCGAGCTCGGCGAGGGCGTCGCCGATGCGCTGCTCCTCCTGGAGGAACTCGGGGAAGCTCGCGATGATGCGGCCCGCGAGCGAGATGTCACGCGTCTCGACCGTGACACCTGCCGTGGAGGCGTACGCCTGGATCACGGGCAGGAACGAGTACGTCGCCAGTGCCGGCGCCTCGTCGGTGTGGGTGTAGATGATGGTCGAGTCAGTCACCAGGTGCTCCGCTCCACGTCTGCGTATGCGAGATTGCTCGACATCAAGATATCTCGTGATCGTGGTTCTCCGTAAAGGGCCCCACGAGCTCACCTTGGTCGGGGGCTCCGGAGTCCTCCACGAAGGGGCCTCCGAGCCGGTACGAGGCGGGCCCGCCGTCCAGGTCGACGTGGCGGACGAGGGCGAGCAGGGTCAGTCCGGCGGCGGCTCCGACCCCGGCGGCGAGGGCCTGGCCGCAGCGGTGGGCGAGGGCGAGCTCGTCGGGGTCGTACGGGGCGGCGGCGGGCAGTCCGAGGGTGTCGCCGAGGAGCAGGAATCCGGCCACGAGGCCACCGGCGGCGACGAGCGCGAGCGGCACGGTCGCGGGGAGGCCGCGCAGGGCGATGCCGCGCCGGGGGCCGGGGCGGACCTTGCCGCGCCGGGCGAGCAGGGCGATCAGCCCGCACTGGACGGCGAGGGCGAGCAGGGCGGCGGCCATCACGTCGCCCGGCCGGTGGTCGCCGGCGGCGATCGAGTACGCGCCGAGGAGGACGGCCCACAGGGTCGCGGCGCCGGTGACGAGGCCCCGGGCGCGCCGGGGCACGACCAGGGGGAGGGCGAGGGCGACCGCGAAGGCGAGGGTGGCGGTGGCGCTGGGGAAGCCGCTGGGCACGAGCGCCCCGGCGCCGTCGGGGAGCCGCGGGCGGGGGGCGTACCGCTGGAGGAGTCCGGTGACGGCGAGGGAGACGGCGACGGCCCCGGCGGCGGCGCCGGTGAGGGCGTACCGCTTGCGCAGCGCGCCGAGGCCGACGAGGAGGACGCAGGCGAGGACGAGGGAGAGGGTGGCGGCCCCGGCGAGCGAGGGGTGGTCGCGGACGAAGGCGGCGACGCGGGTGTCGGCGCGCCGGCCGGTGACGGCGGCGTCGCCCCAGCGGCGGCCGGTGGCGGTGAGCACGAGCCCGGCGTAGACGAGCGTGAGGAGCAGGACGGCCCCGAGGCAGGCACGCCGGGTCCGGGTGCGGACGCGGGTGCTGAAGGAGTCCGCGGCCTCGCCGGCCACGGCGGCGTACCACCAGGTGTCACCGGCCTTCGGCGGCCTCGGGGAGCCGCCTATGCGCCTGTCGTAGGAAGCCATGCCCCGATTCGAACCCACGCGCGCCCGGGCCGCCTGCTGGGATCACCCGAACGACACGCCGGGGCGTGGATTCAGTCGCGGCCGGAGCCGAGTTGGGCGACGAGGAGCAGGATCAGGGCGGCGACCATGGAGACTGCGGCAACGAGGCCCTCGGCGGTGCCGACGGCGGACTCGCCGACGAATCCGCTGACGCTCTGGAGGGCGAAGGATCCACCCATGACCAGCTGGCCCCAGCCGTGGAGGGCGACCCGCCTGACCCTGCGGCGCAGCCACGGCAGGACGAAGCCGGTGCGGAGGGCGGCGACACCGCTCACGGCGAGGAGGAGCGCGGACGCTCCGGGTATCAGGTACCAGTCCATGACAGCCCCAGGTCGTCTCCGGCCCAGCGCCGGAGCTGACGCGATCATGCCATGGACGGCGGTGGGCCCCTCGGGGCTCAGGAGGACGCGCGGACGACGAGTTCGGTGGGGAGCATCCGGCGGGGCTGGTCGTCGGGTTCGCTCGGGGCGGCGATCTCGGCGAGGAGCATGCGGGCCATGGTGCGGCCCATCTCCTCGATGGGCTGGCGGACGCTGGTGAGCGGCGGGTCCATGAGGCGGGCGACGGCGGAGTCGTCGACGCCGACGAGCGCGACGTCCTCCGGGACGCGGCGGCCGGCCTCGCGCAGCACGGCCCGGGCGCCGGCCGCCATCACGTCGGAGGCGGCGAAGACGGCGTCGAGGTCCGGGGCGCGGTCGAGGAGTTCGCGCATGGCGCGGCGGCCGCCCTCCTCGGTGAAGTCACCGGTGGCGACGAGGGCGTCGTCGGCGGGGAGCCCGGCCTCGGCGAGGCCCTCGCGGTAGCCGTCGAGGCGGCAGCGGGCGCCGTACATGTCGAGGGGGCCGGTGACGGTCGCGATGCGGCGGCGGCCGCCGGCGGCCAGGTGGGCGACGGCGGTGCGGCCGGCGCCGGTGTTGTCGGAGTCGACGAAGGCGACGGGCTCGTCCTCGCGGCGGCGGCCGTTGAGGACGGCGGGCATGCCGAGGCCGCGGACCTGGTCGGGGAGCGGGTCGTCGGCGTGCACCGAGACGAGCAGGACGCCGTCGACGCGCTGGGCGGCGAGGTACTGCTCGAAGCGCTGGCGCTCCTGGTCGCTGCGGATCAGGGTGAGCAGCAACTGCTTGTCGGCGGCGGCGAGTTCGCCGCTGACTCCGCGGATGATGTCGAGGAAGTACGGTTCGGCGAAGAGCCGGGCCTCGGTCTCGGGGACGACGAGGGCGACGGCGTCGGTGCGGCTGCCGGCGAGGGCGCGGGCGGCGCGGTTGGGCACGTAGCCGAGTTCGGCGACGGCCTGCTCGACGGCCGCCTTGGCCTGTTCGCTCACCTTCGGGGAGCCGTTGATGACCCGGGAGACGGTGCCGCGGCCGACTCCGGCCCGGGCCGCGACCTCCTCCAGGGTGGGCCTGCCGGTCTGTCGCCCGCTCACCGCCATGTGCCGCTTCTCCCCTCGGCCCGGGCCCGCCGCCCGCTCGACCGCCCGTACTGTGCGGCGAACCTATCAGGCGGGCGGGCGGGCCCCGGCGGGATCAGACGTCGGCGGGCGCGAGCTCCGCCATCGGGCCCCAGCCCCGCTGTTCCGTCTTCACGTTGATGATCTCGGGGGTGGCGGCGACGGCCCCCGCCATGGCGGCGAGACCGGCGGCGAAGTGGTCGGAGGCGACGTGGACGGCGCCGGCCTCGTCGTCGGCGAACCCCTCCAGGAGGGTGAAGACGTTCGGGTCGTCGACGCCGCGGGACCAGTCGAAGAAGAGGTTGCCCGGTTCGGCGCGGGTGGCGGCGGTGAAGTCGGCGACCAGGTCGAGCCAGCGGTCGGCGAGGTCGGGACGGACGGTGAAGCGCACGGCGATGAAGATCATGCCGTCAGGCTGCTCCGGGCGGCCCGGTGCGGGCCAGGCCGGCCGGTCAGGATTCCGGCAGGGCCGGAAAGTCCGGCACCGCGCGGGCCAGCGCGGCGCGGACGGCGCCCTGGCGGCGGGCGAAGTCGGCGGTGGGCAGGGAGACGGAGAGGGCGTGCACGATGCCGTCGCCGCGGTCGGGCACGGCCACCGCGAGGCAGGTGTACGCGAGGTCCGCCTCGCCGACGGAGACGGCGTAGCCCTGGCCGCGGACGGCGGCCATCTCGGCCTCGAAGCGTTCGGCGCCGGTGATGGTCCGCTCGGTGAAGCGGGCCATGCCGTGCTCGGCGAGGTAGCGGCGGCGGCGGGCGCGCGGCAGGGCGGCGAGGAGCGCCTTGCCGTGCGCGGTGGCGTGCGCGCGGGCCTCCGGGCCGGGGGTGAAGGGGTGGGCGGTGTCGGTGACCGGGGCGGTGGTGTCGACGACGGTGATCAGGCCGTCGCGGTAGGCGGTGTGGTACGCCTCCGCGCCGGTCGCCCGGCGCAGCCGCCCGAGCAGTTCGCCCGTGGACGCGCCGAGGCCGTGGTGACGGAGGTGCGCGCGGTGCAGGGCCGGGACGCGGGGCCCGGGCGCGTACCCCTCGGCGGTACGGACGAGGTGGCCGCGCGCCAGCAGCGGCCCGGCCAGGTGGTAGACGGTCGAGAGCGAGCAGCCGAGGCTCCGCGCGAGCGCCTTGGCCCCCACGGCCCGTCCGGCGTCGGCCACCAGGTCCAACAGCTCCAGCGCCCGCTCCACCGACCGCGGTCCGACGGAGCCCCGCGGCGGCTCGGCGGGGAGGTGCGGGTGCGGAAGCGGGGCGTCGGCGGGCATCGGACCAGGGTAGCCAGCGGGACGGGTCCGGTGCGGGCCCCGGCGGCGGCCGGCACGGGGCGGGCTCCCGACAGGCCCGGGGCGCCAGGCCCCCGCCCGCCCCCGGGGCGGCCCGTGCGACGGACTCCGGCGGGCCCGGGCCCGGGGACGGAGGCGACTCGCGCACCGGGCTCCGGGCTCCGCGCACCGGGCGGGGGCCGGTTCGGCTCGTTCGGGCGGGCGGGCGGGCGGGCGGGCGGGCGGCGCACCCTCTGTGGTGGGGGTGTCGCAGGGGGTATCGGTGCAGGTCAGCAGGGCTTTATGTGCATTTGACACTCTTTCGACGTACCGTCGTGAGGATCCCCTTGTCCCCGACGCACCGGGAGAGCGTGTGCCCCGCCCCAGGACCGACCATGCCCCGACGCCCGCCGCCGCGAACCGCCCACGGTGGCGGACGGCCGCGATCGCCACGGGCGTCGTCGCCGTCGCGGCGGGCGGTCTCTACGTGGCCGGCCTTGTGGCCACCGGCGACGACATATCCGCCGGCACCCGGGCCGGGGGCATCGACATAGGCGGCCTGAGCAAGGCCGAGGCCGCCGAGCGGCTGCGGGCGCAGGCGCCGGCGGCGTGGACGGCGCCGATCGCGGTGCAGGTCGGCGAGCGCACGGAGAGCGTCTCCCCGGCCGTCGCCGGGCTCACGGTCGACGCGGACGCGACGGCCGAGCGGGCCGCCGACCCGTCCAAGGACCCCTTCACCGTCATCGGCCGCCTCTTCTCCTCCGGCGACCGCGAGATCGAACCGGTCCTCGCCCAGGACACGGCGAAGACCGACGCCGCCGTCGCCGCGCTGGCGAAGCGGAACGACCGGGCCGTCAAGGAGGGCGCGGTCTCCTTCCGGGACGGCGAGGCCGTCGCCGCCCGGCCCGTCACCGGGCAGAAGCTGGACACCGCGAAGGCCGCCGAGGCCCTGCGGGCCGCCTATCCGGCCGCCCCCGGCGCCGCCGCCGTCGCCCTGCCGGTGTCGCTGACCGAGCCGAAGCTGCCCGCCGCCGAGCTGACCCGCTTCCTCGACGCGTACGCCCGGCCGGCCGTCTCGGGGCCGGTGACGCTCACCGTGGGCGAGGAGCGGCTGCGGATCTCCCCCGAGACCCTCGGCGACCACCTGACCGTGAAGGACGAGGGCGGCCGGCTGACCGGCTCCCTCGACTCCGCCGCACTGCTGCGCGACCCGGACGTGGCCCGGCCTCTCGCCGCCATGACGGGCGCGCCGGTGGAGGGCACCCTCGGCGTGCGGGACGGCAAGGTCGTCGTGGTGAAGGAGGGCAAGCCGGGCCGTGAGGTGACCGAGAAGTCGCTGGCCGCCGCCGTGGACCCGCTGCTCACCCGTACCGGCGACGCGGCCCGTACCGCCGCCGTGGCCACCAAGGTCACCCAGCCGCAGGTGAGCTCCGCCACCCTCGACTCGCTCGGCGTGAAGGAGCAGATGTCGACCTTCACCGTGAACTTCCCCACCGCGCCCTACCGGACGATCAACATCGGCCGGGCCGCCGAGCTGATCAACGGCTCGCTGGTGCAGCCGGGCGAGGTGTGGAGTTTCAACGAGACGGTCGGCGAGCGCACCGAGGAGAACGGCTTCGTCGACGGGACGATGATCCTCGACGGCCGCTACCAGGAGGCGCCCGGCGGCGGTGTGTCGGCGGTGGCGACCACCGTCTTCAACGCGGTCTTCTTCGCCGGCGTGCAGCCGGTCGAGTACGGCGCCCACTCCTTCTACATCGAGCGCTACCCGGCCGGCCGGGAGGCGACCGTCGCCTGGGGCAGCCTGGACCAGAAGTTCCGCAACGACTCCGGCAAGCCGATCTACATCGCCGCGAGCGCCACGGACTCCTCGGTGACCATCACCTTCTACGGCACCAAGAAGTACGACTCCGTGGAGGCGGTGGCCGGCCCGCGCACGAACATCACGAAGCCGGAGAAGCGCGAGGCCACCGGCAAGACGTGCGTGCCGCAGGAGCCCCTGGAGGGCTTCGACATCGCCGTCGACCGGGTCTTCGGGAACGGCGGCGAGGAGGTCAAGCGGCAGACCTTCAAGACGCACTACACCCCGCGCGACGAGGTCGTCTGCAAGCCGGCCACGGACTGACGCCGTCCAGGCCGGAACGGTGTCCTCCCCGTCACGGGCGGGCATGCATCCGGGGTGCGGCCGGACCGTGGCCGCTCCGAGCCCTGCCGGAGGCGTCCGTGGCGGAGCGCAGCGAAGTTCCCCCCTACGCCCGGCTGCTGGCCGGGGCGGTCCAGGACGGCGTGTGCCCGGGGGCCGTGTGGGCGGTCGGCGACGCGTCCGGCACCCGCTCGGCCGGCGCGGTCGGCGTGCTCGACCCGGAGCTGCCCGGGGAGCCGGTCCGCCCGGACACCCTCTTCGATGTGGCCAGCCTCACCAAGATCCTCACGGTCTGGGCGGTGACCGGGACCCTGGTCGACGCGGGGAAGCTGGACCCGGCGGCGCCGCTCGGCTCGTTCTGGCCGGCGGCCGCCGGCCGGCCGGTGGGCCGGGTCACCGCGCACCACCTGCTCACCCACACCGCCGGGATGCCGCTGCGGGCCAATCTGCGCTTCCTGTACGGCTCCGATCCGCAGGACATCAGGGACGGGGTGCTCTCGGAGCCGCTGCGGCACCCGCCCGGCGCGGCCGTCGCGTACACCGACCGGGCGGCGCTGGTCCTCGGCTGGCTGGCCGAGCACCTGACCGGCCGCCCGCTGGCCGAGCTGGCGCGCGAGCGGGTCTGGACGCCGCTGGGCATGCGGGAGACCCGCTGGGGCCCGCTGACGCCGGCGGAGGCGGCCCGCTGCGCGTCCACCGAGTACGACGAGGAGTCCGGCCGCCGGCTGCGGGGCACGGTCCACGACTTCTCCGCCCGGCTCCTGGGCGGGGTGTGCGGGATCGCCGGGGTGTTCACCACGGCCGGGGACACCGGCCGCTTCCTGCGCGGGGTGCTGTCCCCGCCGTCCGGCACCTTCTCCGCCGCCTGGACGGCCGCCTCCCTGCGCGTCGGCACGGGCGCCCTCGACCCGCCGCGCGGCCTCCTGTGGCATCCGGCGCCCGGCACCGGGCCCGCGGACGACGTGTGGGCGCACTTCGGCTTCACCGGCACCGCGATGTGGGTCTCCCCCGCCCGGTCCCGCTGGGCGGTGCTCCTCACCAACCGGCTGTACGTGACGCGGGACCCGGCTCCGCTGGCCCGGGTCCGCGAGGCCTTCCGGGCGCACGCCTTCGCCTGAGCGGCGGGCGCCGTCGGCGGGCGCCACGGGCGGGCGCCGCGGGCAGGCGCCGGCGGCAGGCGTTGTCGGTGGCCGCCCCTACGGTGCTGCCGTGGCGAACTCCTATACGACGCTCTGGACCAACGAACTCTGCCGGGAGCTGAAGCGCTCCGGGGAGGAGGGCCTGCGGCCGACGATCCTCTTCGGCGGGCCCTTCGCCTCGCAGCCCAGCTTCCGGCGGGCCGGGGTGCGGCCCGGCGACACCGTCTATCCGGTGCGGGCGCACCGCACCCGGCTCCATGTGCTGGGGTCGATGGAGGTGTCCCGCGTCCTCACCCACGAGGAGGCGGGCGCCGAGCTCCACGACGACTACGCGAAGCTCATGTACTGGCGGCGGCTCAAGACCGGCTTCGTGACGGAGGTGCTGCTCGGCCCGCCGGGCTCACCGCTCTCCTTCGACACGGTGGTCCCCGGCGACCTGCTCGGCCGGCTGACCTACACCTCCCGGCGGGGCGAACGGACGCTGAAGTACGTGGAGGACGGCAGGCTGCTGCGGGCGAACAGCCTCTACGGCATCTACCGGCTGGCCCCCGGGTCGGCGGCGGAGCTGCGGCAGCTGGTCGCCGACCGGTTCCAGGGGCCGGAAGTGTGAGCTCGCGGACAGACGTTCGGGCCCCCCTGTCGGGGCCGAGGACCTGGGGGTTACCATATGAGCGCCGTCTAGCTCGAAAGATAAATCTTGTGACTGTCAATGATGACTCGTTCACCAGCTGGAAGAACCGTGAGGAGATCGCGGAGTCGATGATCCCGATCATCGGGAAGCTGCACCGTGAGCAGGACGTCACCGTCCTCGTTCACAGCCGCTCCCTGGTGAACAAGTCGGTCGTCAGCATCCTCAAGACGCACCGCTTCGCCCGCCAGATCGCCGGCGAGGAGCTCTCGGTCACCGAGACGCTGCCTTTCCTGCAGACGCTCACCACGCTCGACCTCGGTCCCTCGCAGATCGACATCGGCATGCTCGCCGCCGAGTACAAGGCCGACTCGCGCGGCCTGACGGTCGAGGAGTTCACCGCGGAGGCCGTCGCCGGCGCCACGGGTGCGAACAAGATCGAGCGCCGTGACGGCCGGGACGTCGTCCTCTACGGCTTCGGCCGCATCGGCCGCCTCGTCGCCCGCCTCCTCATCGAGAAGGCCGGTTCGGGCAACGGCCTGCGGCTGCGCGCCATCGTCGTGCGCGGCGGCGGCGAGTCCGACCTCGTCAAGCGCGCCTCCCTGCTGCGCCGGGACTCGATCCACGGCCAGTTCCAGGGCACGATCACGGTCGACGAGGCGAACAGCACCATCGTCGCCAACGGCAACACGATCAAGGTCATCTACGCCAACGACCCCTCCGAGGTCGACTACACGGCGTACGGCATCGAGAACGCCATCCTGATCGACAACACCGGCAAGTGGCGCGACCGCGAGGGTCTGTCGAAGCACCTGCGTCCGGGCATCGACAAGGTCGTCCTCACCGCGCCCGGCAAGGGCGACGTGCCGAACATCGTGCACGGTGTCAACCACGACACGATCAAGCCGGACGAGCAGATCCTCTCCTGCGCCTCCTGCACCACCAACGCCATCGTCCCGCCGCTCAAGGCGATGGACGACGAGTACGGCGTGCTGCGCGGTCACGTGGAGACCGTCCACTCGTTCACGAACGACCAGAACCTGCTGGACAACTACCACAAGGCCGACCGCCGCGGCCGTTCCGCGCCGCTCAACATGGTGATCACCGAGACCGGTGCCGCCTCGGCCGTCGCCAAGGCGCTGCCGGAGCTGAAGGCCCCGATCACGGGCAGCTCGATCCGCGTCCCCGTCCCGGACGTCTCGATCGCCATCCTCAGCCTGCGCCTGGGCCGCGAGACCACCCGCGACGAGGTCCTGGAGTACCTCCGCGACGTCTCGCTGCACTCGCCGCTGAAGCGCCAGATCGACTTCACCACGGCTCCCGACGCCGTCTCGATGGACTTCGTCGGCTCGCGCCACGCCTCCATCGTGGACGCCGGCGCGACCAAGGTCGACGGCGACAACGCGATCCTGTACCTGTGGTACGACAACGAGTTCGGCTACTCCTGCCAGGTCATCCGCGTCGTCCAGCACGTCTCGGGCGTCGAGTACCCGACCTTCCCGGCCCCGGCGGCCTGATCCCGCCCGCGCCACACGCGAACGGCGCGCCGCGCTCCCCGAGGGGAGGGCGGCGCGCCGTTCGCGTGTGGCCGGGGCGTCAGTTCCTGCGCACGGAGCGCAGCGCGCCGGCCGCCGGTTCGACCGGCTCGTCCCGGGCCTCGGCCCAGAGCGAGCGGACGTGGCCGAGGTGGCGCATCATGCACGCCTCGGCGCCCGCGCGGTCCCGGGCGATCATGAGATCGAGGAGTTCGACGTGCTCCTCGGCGGAGCTGATCAGCTTGCCCGCCTCGTCGAGCCCCGTCAGGCCGTACAGCCGGGACCGCTTGCGCAGGTCGCCCACGGTCTCCACCAGCCGGTCGTTTCCGGACAGGCCGAGCAGGGTGAGGTGGAACTGCCGGTCGGCCTCCAGGTAACCGATGAGGTTGTGCGCGCGGGCGTTGGCCACGATCTCCTCGGCCAGCGGGCGCAGCGCCTCCAGCTCCTCGGCCGTCGCGGTCTCGGTGACCCGGCCGACCGTGGGCACCTCGATGAGCATCCGCAGCTCGGTGCACTGGTCGAGCTCGCGCTCGCTGACCTCGGTGATCCGGAAGCCCTTGTTGCGGACCGGCTCGACGAGGCCCTCGCGGGCCAGGTCGAGCATGGCCTCGCGGACCGGGGTCGCGGAGACGCCGAGTTCGGCCGCGAGACCGGGCGCCGAGTAGACGGTGCCCGGCTTCAGCTCCCCGGCGGTGAGCGCCGCGCGCAGCGCGTGGCCCACCTGGTCGCGAAGCCGCTCCTGGGCCTTGATGAGACTGTGCTGCTTCAGGTCACCCACGCCGTTCCTCCGAGAATCCGCAGACGACCAGCGTACAATGTCACGTTGCTCAGCCGGTGGCCGCCCGGTGGACCGCGACGGCCACGGCGAGATCCTGCCAGGCCATCCCCACGCTCTTGAAGAGGCGGGGAGCGGGTCCCGGCGCCGGCAGGGCCGGTCCCCGGACGAGATCGGCGAGCGTGCCGGTGAGGTGTCCGGGTCCGATCGCCCCCTCCGCCTCGGGGATCAGCAGGTCGCCGGCCTCGCGGAGGGCCGCCGAGCGGGCCTCGACCCAGACCACGGAGCGGCGCACGAGCGCGGTGTCGGTCTCCCGGGCGTCCGGCTCGTGCGAGCCGACCGCGACGACCACCGTGCCCGGCGCCACCCGCCGTCCGTCGAAGAGGGGTTCGCGCGCGGTGGTGCAGCAGACCACCAGGTCGGCCTCGGCCACCTCGCCGGCGGTGCCGGTACGGCCCTCCGGGACACCGATCCCCCGGGCGTACGCGGCGAGCCCCTCGGCGCGCCGGGGGTCGCGGGCGACGACGGTGACGGAGGCGAGCTTCCGCACCGCGAGGAGCGCGTCGACGTGACCGTACGCCTGCGGTCCCGACCCGAACACGACCACCCGCAACGGCCCGTCCCCCGAGGTGAGGTGACGGACCGCCAGGGCGGAGACGGCCGGGGTGCGCAGCGCGGTGAGCGCGGCGCCGTCGAGGAGGGCGCGGGGCCTGAGGGTGGCCCCGTCGAGGAGGAGGTAGCTCCCGGTGATCCGGGGCAGCCCGAGGGCGGTGTTGCCGGGCGCCACCCCGGCGATCTTCACTCCGGCCCAGCCCCCGGCGGCGGCCGGCATGAGCAGCAGTTCGCCGGCCGGGACGGGGACGGCGGAGCGCGGCGGGCAGGTCTCGGGGTCGAGGCCGTCCCGCAGGACCTGGGCGAGCGCCTCGACGGCGGCGGCCGGGGCGAGCGCCCGGGTGACGGCGCCGCCGTCGAGGTAGGGCACCGGCGGGGTGCTCACAGCAGGAACCCCGCGCCGAGCGCGTCGTCCGGGTCGAGCGTGAAGTGCGCCGTGCCGGTGCGGTGGGCGGTGCCGGTGACCTCGGTGACGAGTCCGCCGGCGGGGTCGCCGCCGGGGACGGCGCGGCCGGTGAAGACCGTGCCCGCGAGGGACTCGTGGGTGAGGACCTCGCCCTCCGCCAGGCGGCCCTCGTCGGCGAGGAGGGCGAGCCGGGCGGAGGTGCCGGAGCCGCACGGGGAGCGGTCGATCTGGCCGTCGGCGAAGACGGTGACGTTCCGCTGGCGCGGCCCCTGGGCGGTGTCGGGCAGGTCCTCGTACAGGATGACGCCGTAGACGCCGGAGAGCAGCGGCCCGTCGGGATGCCAGGTGGCGGGGTGGCCGGCGAGCGCGGTGCGGATCTCCCGTCCCACCCGGGTGAGTGCGGGCAGGGACGCCCCGTCCACGGTGAGGCCGAGGTCCCGGGCGCGGACGGAGGCGTAGCAGGCTCCGGCGTGGGCGAGGTCGGCCTCGACGATGCCGAGGCCGGTGGCGACGGGGACCTTGCGGGCGGTGACCCGGGCGGGCACGTTCCGGAAGGTGACGCCGGTGGTGCGGCCCGCGGCCCGGTGGACGGTGGCGGTGACCCGCCCGGAGGGCACGTCGACGCGGACCGGGACGTCGCGGTCGCCGTCGCCGGACGGGACGAGTCCGCTGTCGACGGCCCAGGCGGCGAGTGCCATGGTGCCGTGGCCGCAGGCGGTGGAGAAGCCGTCCTTGTGCCAGAAGAGGACGCCGAGGTGGGCGCCGTCGTCGTCGGGCGGGACGACGAAGCCGCCGTACATGCCGGCGTGGCCGCGCGGCTCCTGGACGAGGAGGCGGCGCAGCGCGTCCAGGGGGCCGGGGCGGGGGGCGGTGCCGGAGCCGCCGGAGCCGATGGCGGTGGCGCACCGCTCGGCGACGGTGTCGCCGGGGGCGGGCGGCAGCCCTTCGGCGACGATCCGGAAGGGTTCGCCGGCGGTGTGGTAGTCGATGACGCGGATCCCGTCCGCGGGGAGGGCGGTCACAGCAGGAATCCGGCGGGGAAGGGGTCGGTGGGGTCGAGGAAGTACTGGGCGGTGCCGGTGATCCAGGCCCGTCCGGTGACCGTCGGGACGACGGCGGGCCGGCCGCCGACGGTGGTCTCGGCGACGAGCCGCCCGGTGAACTCGGTGCCGATGAAGGACTCGTTGACGAAGTCCGTGTCGAGCGGGAGGAGTCCGCGGGCGTGCAGCTGGGCCATGCGGGCGCTGGTGCCGGTGCCGCACGGGGAGCGGTCGAACCAGCCGGGGTGGATGGCCATGGCGTGCCGGGAGCGGGTGGCGTCGGAGCCGGGGGCGGCGAGGTAGACGTGCTTGACGCCCGCGACGGCCGGGTCCTCGGGGTGGACGGGCCGGTCCTCGCCCGCGTTGATCGCGTCCATGATCGCCAGTCCCGCGGTCAGCAGGTCCTGCTTGCGGGCGCGGTCGAAGGGGAGGCCGAGGGCGTCGAGTTCCACGAAGGCGTAGAAGTTGCCGCCGTAGGCGAGGTCGTAGGTGACGGTGCCGTACCCGGGGACCTCGGTCTTGAGGTCGAGTCCGACGCTGAAGGCGGGGACGTTGGTGAGGGTGACGGAGCGGGCGGCGCCGTCCTCGACGCGGACGTCGACGGAGACCAGGCCGGCCGGGGTGTCGAGGCGGACGGTGGTGACGGGTTCGACGACCGGGACCATGCCGGTCTCGACGAGGACGGTGGCGACGCCGATGGTGCCGTGGCCGCACATCGGGAGCAGGCCGGAGACCTCGACGAAGAGGACGCCGTAGTCGGCGTCGGGCCGGGTCGGGGGCTGGAGGATGGCGCCGCTCATGGCGGCGTGGCCGCGCGGTTCGTACATGAGCAGGGTGCGCAGGGAGTCGCGGTGCTCGATGAAGTGGAGCCGCTTCTCCGCCATGGTGGCGCCGGGGATCACCCCCACTCCGCCGGTGACGACCCGGGTGGGCATGCCCTCGGTGTGGGAGTCCACCGCGTGGTAGACGTGTCGGGTGCGCATGGGCTGTGTGTCTCTCCCTCGGGTCAGCGGAGGCCTTCGGCGAGGACCTTCTCGGTGGCGGCGCGGACGGCGGTCTCGACGGCGCCGGTGAGCGGCAGGCGCGGGGCGCGGGTGGGCCCGCCGGGACGCCCCGCGATGTCCATGGAGAGCTTGATGGCCTGGACGAACTCGATCTTGGAGTCCCAGCGGTAGAGGCTGTGCAGCGCCTTGTAGAGCGGGAGCGCGGTGGTGAGGTCGCCGGCGACGGCGGCGCGGTAGAGGGCGGTGGCGGACTCGGGCAGGGCGTTGGGGTAGCCGCCGATCCAGCCGACGGCGCCGGCGACGGCCAGCTCCAGGAGGACGTCGTCGGCGCCGGCCAGGAGGTCGAGTCCGGGGGCGAGTTCGGCGATCTCGTAGGCGCGGCGGACGTCGCCGCTGAACTCCTTGACGGCGACGATGGTGCCGTCGGCGTGGAGCTTGGCGAGGAGGGCGGGGGTGAGGTCGACCTTGGTGTCGATGGGGTTGTTGTAGGCGACGATCGGCACCCCGGCCTGGGCGACCTCGGCGTAGTGGGCGCGGACGGAGGCCTCGTCGGCGCGGTAGGCGTTGGGCGGCAGGAGCAGGACGGATCCCGCCCCGGCCTCGGCGGCCTGCTCGGCCCAGCGGCGGGACTCGGCGGAGCCGTAGGCGGCGACGCCGGGCATCACGCGGGCTCCGTCGCCCGCGGCGGCGACGGCGGTGTGGACGACGGCGGCGCGCTCGGCGTCGGTGAGGGTCTGGTACTCGCCGAGGGAGCCGTTGGGCACGACGCCGTCGCAGCCGTGGGCGATCAGCCACTGGACGTGCTCGGCGTAGGCGTCGAGGTCGATGGAGAGGTCCTCGCGCAGCGGCAGCGTGGTGGCGACCATGATGCCGTGCCAGGGGCGGATGCGGGTGTCGGTCATGGTGACGTACTCCTTTGTAGTGTGTGACATTTTACTAAGGGGTGTGCGGCGGCCACAAGAGTGTGACCACCACGGAAAGCGGCTAGTCGGCGGGGAGCTCGGCGAGCTCCCCGAGGCGTACCGGGCAGGCCAGCGGGCGCCGGTCGGCAGCGGGTTCGCCGCCCGCGAGCGCGGCCACCGCCGGACCGCACATGCGGCCCTGGCACCAGCCCATCCCGGCGCGGGTCAGCAGCTTGACCGCGCGGGCGTCGGTGGCACCCAGCTCCTCCACCGCCTCGCGGACCCGCCCGGCCGGCACCTCCTCGCAGCGGCAGACGGCGGTCTCCTCGCGGAGCCAGCCGGTCCACCCGGCGCCGGGCCGGTGCGCGGCGCCCATCGCGTCGGCGAAGGCCCGCAGTCGGGCGCGGCGCCGGGCGAGGGCCGCGGGGACGGCCCGTCCGGCGATCGAGAGGGCGGCGATCTCGCCCTCCGCGAGGGCGAGTCGGGCGCCGCCGATCCCGCCGGTCTCGCCCGCCGCCCACACGCCGGGCACCGAAGTGCGCAGCGCGGGGGTGAGGACGAGGGCGGCGGTGCCGTCGGCGGCGGTGCGGGTCGCGCAACCGAGGGCGGTGGCGAGGGAGAGTTCGGGGACCAGGCCGTGGCCGACGGCGAGCGCGTCGCAGGGGACGCGACGGCCGGTGCCGGGCACGGGACGCCAGTCGCGGTCGAGCCGGGCGACGGTCACCGCCTCGACGCGGTCGGTGCCGTGCGCCTCGACGACGGCGTGCCGGAGCAGCGGGCGGACCTGGTGGCGGAGCAACGCACCGCCGTAGAGGGCGCCTTCGGCGAGCTTGGCCGGGTTGCGCAGCAGGGTTCCGGTGTGGCGGGCGTACGCCCCGTACCCGGCGGCCTCGACGACGGCGGGCACCCGGGCGCCCGCGGCGGCCAGCGAGGCGGCGACGGCGAGCAGCAGCGGCCCGCTGCCCGCGACGACCACCCGGCGCCCCGGCAGCACGAGCCCGCTCTTGAGCATGGCCTGCGCTCCCCCGGCGCCGACGACGCCGGGCAGGGTCCAGCCGGGGAAGGGGAGCTGGCGCTCGTACGCCCCGGTGGCGAGCAGCACGGCGCGGGCGCGTACGGGCTTCCCGGCCCGGTCGTCGGTGCGGGAGTGGAGGGTCCAGTCGCTGCCGGAACCGGTGACGCTCCAGACCTGATGGTTCGCCACATACCGGATGCGGCCCGCCCGTTCGTACGCGCGCAGCTCGGCCTCGCGACCGGCGAAGGCGGCCCAGTCGTGGTGCAGGGCCTGGGGGCGGGTGGCCCCGAGGGCCGGGTCGGGGTGGCGGTAGTACTGGCCGCCGGGCCGGGCGCCCGCGTCCAGGAGGGTGACGGTGCGGCCGAGGGCGGCGGCGGTGACCGCGGCGGCGAGTCCGGCGGGACCGGCGCCGACGACGGCGAGGTCGGCGCCCGCGGTGGGGTCGGCGCCCGCGGTGGTGTCAGACGGCGAGGTCGTCATGGCCGGTTCCCTCCTGGCTGGTGACGAGGCCGCCGGGACGGGCGGGGACGAGGCAGGCGCGGCGGTTGGGGGTGCCGTCGACGGTGACGAGGCAGTCGAAGCACTGGCCGATCCCGCAGAAGGCGCCCCGGGGTTCGCCGGCGCCGCGGGTGGTGCGCCAGGCGAGGACGCCCGCGCCCCACAGGGCGGCGGCGACGGTCTGCCCGGCCGCGGCCGGGATGTCCCGGCCGTCGAAGCGGAAGGTGAAGTTCTCCTGCGGTGCGCCGCCGACGAGGGCGCGCGGGGTACGGCGGCTCAACTCTGCTGCTCCTGGGTCGGGGCGTCGGCGGGGCCGAAGTCGCGCTCGGGACGGAAGGGCGCCGGGTCGAGCGGGGGTTCGGCGCCGGTGAGGGCGGCGGCGACGAGCGCGCCGGTGGCGGGGGCGAGGCCGATGCCGGCCCCTTCGTGGCCGCAGGCGTGGTGGAGGCCGGGGACGCGCGGGTCGGGGCCGATCGCCGGGAGGTGGTCGGGGAGGTAGGGGCGGAAGCCGTGGTAGGCGCGGAGCACCTGGACGCCGGCGAGCACCGGGAAGAGCGCGGCGGCCTGGGCGGCGAGCCGGCGCAGGGCCTCGGTGGAGAGCGAGCGGTCGAAGCCGACGCGTTCGCGGGTGGCGCCGATGAGGACGGGGCCGCCGGGGGTGCCCTCGACGACGGCGGAGGACTGGAGGGCGGCGGAGCCGCTGGCCACGTCGGCGATGTAGTCGGCGGCGTAGACCTTGTGGCGGACGACCCTCGGGAGGGGTTCGGTGACGAGGACGAAGCCCCGGCGGGGCAGGACGGGGAGGTGGACGCCGGCGAGCCGGGCGGCCTCGCCGCCCCAGGTGCCGGCGGCGTTGACGACGGCGGGGGCGAGGAGTTCACGGCGCGTGGTGCGCACGCCCCGGACGGCGCCGGCCGGGCCGCGGAGGATCGCGGTGACCTCCTCGCCGAGGTGGAGCGCGGCGCCGGAGGCGGCGAGCAGCCGGGCGGCGGCCTGCGCGGGCTGGACCTGGGCGTCCTGCGGGTAGTGGAAGCCGCCGGCGAGGCCGGGGGCGAGGTGGGGTTCGAGTTCGGCGAGCCGGTCGGCGGGGATCTCGGTGGCGGTGACGCCGGCCTTGCGCTGGCCCTCCGCGAAGGCGCGGAGGGCCTTGAGAGCGGGCTCGTCGGGCGCCACGACGAGCCCGCCCTTGGGCTCGTACTCGGTCTCCGGCGGGAGTGCCGCGGAGAGTTCGCGCCAGAGTCTCGTGGACAGCAGCGCGAGGTCGAGCTCGGGGCCCGCCTCCTTGTCGGAGACGAGCAGATTGCCTTCCCCGGCGCCGGTGGTGCCGCCCGCGACGGGACCGCGGTCGACCACGGCGACGGTGAGTCCGGAGCGAGCCGCGTAGTACGCGCAGGCGGCTCCGACGACGCCGGCGCCGATGATCACGACGTCCGGGGAGTGTCTGTTGGGCACGGCAGTAATATGTCACATTCTTCAGACGTTGCCCAGGGGCCGGCGGCCCCTGGGCAGGACGGGTGTGCGATCAGCTGCGCAGCGGGCCCTCGCAGCGGAAGTCGGACGTGCCGGCCGCGCGGTTGCTCCAGATGTCCACCGGGCCGAAGGAGCAGTTCATGTCGGCCAGGTTGTTGGAGGCGGCGCCCGCCCGGTCGAGGATGAAGTAGTCGACCGTCTCCGACATGTCCTTGAAGACCCGGTCGGGACTGCCGGCGTCCGCCAGGTTGGCGGTGATCCGGCCGGTGCAGACGAAGCGCCGCTTGCCCGCCTCGCCCGCCTCCACGCAGTCGGGGTTGTTGTAGGTGGCGGTGGCGAAGGCGGAGCGGACCGCGGCGACGTCCCAGTCCTTCAGGGAGCCGTTGGCGGTGTAGGTCGTGTTCGGCACGAAGAGCTCGTCGACCTTGGCGATCTGCGCGTCCAGGAAGCGGTCGTACGCCTGCTGGAGACCGGGGTCGGAGCTGAGCCGCTCGCGCCAGGCGTCGTAGCCGGCCACGTCGTCACCGCGCAGGTGGGTGTACATCTCGCGGATCAGGGAGGGGCGCTCGGTCCACAGGAACTCGAAGAAGGTGCCCGCGTAGTTGTAGAAGCGGAAGCCGTCGCCGTCGTAGGTGGCGTGCAGGATCTGGCGGAGGTTCATCCGCGGGCCGCCGCCGGCCGTGTCGTTGATGATGCCCCGGACCAGGGACTTGCGGACGGCGATGCCGTTGTCACGGGTGGCGCCGTCGAAGAACTCGGCGGTGCCCTCGTCCATGAAGGTGGTCCGGTCGCCCTGGTACCAGGGGCCCTGGCCGAAGAAGCCGGGGACGGCGAAGCGCCCGTTGAGGTAGTGGGCGTACTCGTGGCGGAACAGCTCCTCCAGGGTGAGGGAGGAGTCCTGCGGGACGCGGCGCTGGTACGTGTAGAAGGTGGCGCCGTTCTCGATGTAGATGCCGCCGTTGTTCGTGTCGTACCCGGTCAGGATCGGGTGGTAGTTCTCGTAGTCGGCCCGGGAGCCGTACAGCACGATGTTCAGGGTGGTGTTGGGGTCGCCGGCCAGCGGCTGCTCGCTGCCGACCACCCGGTGGAACTGCGCCTTGACCTGCTTGCTCGCGTAGTACAGCTGGTCGACGGTGGCGCGGTCGAGGCCGGTGCGGACCTTGAGGGCGGCGCCGGTCCCGGTGTCGTAGGTGTAGGTGTACGGGAAGATCCGGGCCTCGATGTCGGCCTTGCAGACGTTGTACGGGGCGCAGGCGTCGTAGAAGTTCAGCCAGGAGACGATCTTGGCCCAGGGCTGGCTGCCGGAGCCCCAGGCGGACTCGACGGGGCCGATCATCGCGCCGAGGTCGGCGACGATGCCGTCCCGCAGGCCCGCGACCTCGCCGAAGCGGCCGTACTCGCTGAGGGCGTCACGGGCGACCCAGGCGTTGGCGGTGCCCTTGAGGTGGGTGTAGCCGGCGAAGGCCTTGAAGACGGCGCGGTAGGCCGGGTCGGCGGCGACGGCGGCGTGGAAGGCCGCGTCCTGGTTGCCGGAGTAGATGCCCAGGTAGTTGACGGAGAGTCCGGCGAGGGCGGCGCCCGCCCAGGTCGGGTCGAGGTTCGTCGCGGGGTGCGACGGGTCCATGGTGGCGAGCACCTTGGCGATGAGGCCGAGCTGGTGCTGGCGCAGGCCGGGGGCGCTGCCGATGTAGAGGGCCTCGCGCAGGGTGCGGGCGTTGGACGCGGTGACGTCGAAGGTGCGGGCGGCGGAGCCGAAGGCGGCGATGGCTCGGCGGACGGCGTCGACGGTCGGGGCGTCGGTGATGTCGATCTCGTCGCGCGAGAAGTCGTGGTAGGCGACGGCGTGGAGATAGGTGAACATCTCCTCCAGGTGGGAGGAGTTGCGGCCGTCGTGGGCGGCGGCCAGGCCGGATATCCGGTTCGCGACGGCCTGGACGTGGGCGTCGGACATGACCGGGACGAGGCGGGCGTCCCAGGTCCAGATGAGGCCGCTCAGACAGCCGTCGGCGGTGACGGCGGGGTCGGCGAGGAAGTCGGCGAAGGCCGCCGGGGAGAGGCCGGTGATGCCGTCGAGGGTGCAGGGCACACCGGCGGCGACCAGGGCGGGCGCGGCCTGCGCCTTGCTCTTCCCTGCCGTGGCCTTGGTGTCCTTCTTCGCCTGGCCGGGGACGCGGGCCTCGGTGTCGCCGGTGCCGCCGGGGGCGGGCGCCGGGGCGGGCGTGGCCGTACGGGCCTTGGCGAATCGTTCCACCTCGTCGAAGGGGTTGGGCTCGGCGGCGGCGGGAGCGAAGGCGCCGGGCGCGGCGGACGGCGCGGCGGCGGCGCGGGGGGCGGGCGTCTCGGCGGCCTGGGTCGCGGCCTGGCCGGCGGAGGCCACGAGGGTCACCGCGATCGCGGTGGCGAGGAGGGAGGAGCGCACGACTCTGTGCTGGGACACGAGGTCTCCTGGATGAGGGTGGGGATGAGGGGGGTCGCGCGGCCGATCGGCGGAACCTGAACGCGAGTTGACGAAGAGACAGCCGTCCGCCGCACGAGGTGTAACATAGTAATGTGAAATTGCACTGACAACCCCTGTGCACGGGTCAGTTGCGACGGCCGGGCGACCGCCTCCGCGAGGGAACGGGGGGAGGCGGCCGCCCGGCCCCTCATCCGGGGCCGAACCCGCAGGTCAGCGCGGTGTGTTCGGTACGGCTCCAAGCCCGGGCGCCGCCGGCCTCAGCCCCTTCGCCGCGCCCTCCGCCCGCTCGCGCGCCACCGCCGCGAGCGCCGCGTCACCGATCGCGTCGGCCAGCCGGGCCCTGCCCAGCCAGTTGTACGGGCTGTCCGGGCGCAGCCCGTCCCGCTCGCTCAGGAGCAGCCGCGCCCGGTCGTGCTCCCCGGCGGCGAGCGCCGATTCGAGGAGCGTCCGCTGGACGGCGTCGCGCTGGGCGTGGCTGCCTCCGAAGAGCTGGATCCGGCGCCGCAGCGGCCACAGCAGCTCCACCACGGCGGCGTGGTCCCCTCGCCCGTACGCCACCAGCGCCTCGCAGACCGGGAGTCCGACCTCGGCCGTCATGGCGTGGTTGGCGAGGGCACGCCGGTCCCCGTCGCCCTCTCCGTCCGCCAGCCACCGGCGGCGGTCGGCCACCAGCGCCTCCGCCTCCGCGATCCGGCCCGCCCCCACGTACGCCATCACCGCGTGGGCGTCGTTGAAGGCGTAGAACGGCGGATCGGCCCGCGCGGCCCAGGCGTCGGCGAGCCGCGCCCAGCGCGCCGGCTCCTCCCGGCCCGCGAGCCGCAGCCGCCACAACAGCGCTGCGGCGTCGAGGAGTTCCATGGCGAGCCCCGCCGACTCCTCGTGGTGGACGGCCGCGTCGTAGACGCGCAGCGCGGTCTCCTCCGCGCCCGCCTCCAGGGCGTACAGCGCGTAGTGCCACCAGTTGTGCACCGTCAGGTAGTTGCCGTGCGCCCAGTCGTCCGCGCGGCCGTCGAGGAAGGCGACGCCCTCGGCGACCCTGCCCTGCATCTCGTACACGTGGGTCACCGCGTGCACCGCCCACACGTCCCTGGGATGCCGCTCGACCGCCGCGAGCCCCGTCTCCTCCGCGCGCCGGTAGTGGCCCGACTCCTCCAGGCCGAAGGCGTACATGCCGAGCAGCGGCCCCCGGTGCTCGTCGGCCCTCCCCCACGCCGACAGGGCGCCGCCGATCCGGTCCCGCAACCGGACGGCGTCCCCGGTGAGGAAGTCCAGCTGGTGCCCGGCGAAGAGCGCGAGGACGTCCCTCGGGTACGCGAGGGACAGCTCCTCCAGGAGGTCGCCCGCCCCGTGCAGGTCCCCGGCGAGGCAGGCGCCGGCGGCGGCCAGGTGCAGCCGCTCGCGCGCGGGCAGCGCGGAGGTGTCGCGGCCGGCGAGGAAGCCCGCGAAGCGGGCCCGGGCCTCCGCGGCGCCGGTGTGCTCGGTGCCGAGCACCCCCAGATAGGCGGCGAGGGCCTGGGCGTCGGGCGAACCGGGGCTCGCCGCGAGGGCGTCCGCGACGGCCGGGGTCACCTCGGGCCGGAAGAAGAGCAGGGCCTCCACGGCCCGGTCCAGATGGGCGGCCCCCTCGGGGGTGCAGGCGTACAGGGTGTTGCCGTAGCGGTCGGTCGCCAACGCGGATCCTCACCTCGGTTCCTCGGATGCTGCCTGGTGCCCGGACGGTCGGGGCACGGCCCCTCCCGTCGGCACCGGAAGCGTGCCCCGGGCGCTCCCGCGCCACTCTGTCCGCGCCTCGACGCGCCCCCCGCCCCGCCCCGTCCGGCGGCGTGATCCACTGGTCCCGCACCACAGCACGCAGCACGAGGAGAGTGAACGTTCATGTCGGTCGCCGACGACGCCGTCCGGGTCCGTCCGGTCCGGGAGGACGACTTCGAGCAGTGGCGCGCCCTGTACCGGGGCTACGCCGCGTTCTACCGGGTCGAGCAGAGCGAGGAGGCGGCCGCGCTCGTCTGGTCGTGGCTCCACGACCCCGGCCACGAAGTGGAGGGGCTGGTGGCCGAGGGGGCCGACGGGCGGCTCGTGGGACTCGCGCACTTCCGGGCCTTCGCCCGGCCGCTGTCCGCGTCGGTGGGCGGCTGGCTCGACGACCTGTTCGTGGACCCGGCGAGCCGCGGCACCGGCGCCGCCGACCGGCTGCTCGCCGCGCTGCGCGGGATCGGCGCGGAGCGCGGCTGGAGCGTCGTCCGCTGGATCACGGCCGACGACAACCACCGCGCCCGCTCCAAGTACGACCAGGTGGCCACGCGCACGATGTGGGTCACGTACGACATGACCCCCGAGGCCCAGGACCGCTAGGGCCTGTCTGATCAATTCGCGCCGGATCGGGCCGGGTCGACCGGTGCGTGCGATCGGCGTGCGGCAGGGGCGCCCTCGTAGCGGAACTACTCGGGCGCTTCTGCCGTGCGGCGAGCGTGCGTGCCGGTCGGGCCGGACCCGGCGGGAATGGTCAGACAGGCCCTGGAACGCCCCTTCCGGAGGATGCCGGGCTCGCGGCGTCGACGGCGCCTAGCGCAGCTCCTCGGCGACGATCGCCGCGGCGGCGGCCACCAGTTCGTCCACGCCCGGGGCCGCCTGCTCGAAGCGGGTGGTGAGGACGGCGAGGAGGATCGGGCCGCCGTCCGGCGGCCAGGTCACGCCTGCGTCGTTGTTGCCGCCGTACGAGCCGCCGCCGGTCTTGTCCGCGACCGTCCAGTCCGCCGGCAGGCCCTTGCGGAAACGGGTGGGGCTGGTGGTGTTGCGGAGCAGCCAGTCGGTGAGGAGGCCCCGGTCGGCGGGGTCGAGGGCGCGGCCGAGGACGAGCCTGCCGTAGGTGCGGGCGATGGCGCGCGGGGTGGTGGTGTCGGTGGTCCGCCAGGGCTCGCCGGAGTTCAGCTCGGGCTCCCAGCGGTCGAGCCGGGTGACCGGGTCGCCGAGCGAGCGGGCGAAGCGGGTGATCGCGGTGGGGCCGCCGAGCTCGCGCAGCAGCAGGTTGGCGGCGGTGTTGTCGCTGAAGCGGATGGCGGCGTCGCAGAGTTCGGAGACGGTCAGGCCGTCCGCGATGTTCGCCGGCCGCTCGGTCACCGGGGACCAGCCGGACTTCTCGACGTAGTCCGCGGTGTAGTGGAGGCGGCGGGCCAGGAAGGTGCCGTCGTGGTCGAGGTCGCGCAGGACGGCCGCGGCGGCGAGGGTCTTGAAGAGCGAGCACATCGGGAAGCGTTCGCGGTCCCGGTGGGCGATCGTGCGGCCGGTGCGCACGTCGTGGGCGTGGACGCCGAGGCGGGCGTCGTACCGCTCCTCGAGGGCGCGCAGGCGGGCGGCGATCCGGTCCTCGGCGCGGCCGGACGGCCGGGCCGCGGCGTGGGCGGTGCCCGCGCCGGTGAGGCCGAGGGTGGTGAGCGCCGTCGCGGCGCCGAGACTGAGCGCGGTCCGGCGGGAGGCGCCGGGATTCTGCGGGTGCACGGACGTCCCTTCGCAGGCGATCGTCGGCGATCGCTGGTGATCGATTCCGCAGTGCACCACGCAGGGCGGGCGGGGTCGGTTCCGACACCCCGGGTTACCTGACGGTATGTGATTCCGGCTTCACTGTCCGATCATGGTCCCGGAGCACAGTGCTCCGCGCAGTGCGAAAGGACACGCATGCCATATCGCGAGGGGGAAAGCGGCACGGCACCGACCCTGATCCAGTCGGTACGCCGGGCCGTACGGCTGCTGGACGAGCTGGAGCGGCGCGGGGGCACGGGGAGTGCCAAGCAGCTGGCCCGCGACGCGATGCTGCCGCTGCCGACCGCGTACCACCTGCTGCGGACCCTGGTCCACGAGGGCCTGGTCCGCAACGACAACGGCGCCTACCGGCTCGTCTCGCCGCTGCGCCGGAGCACGGACGCCGCCGTCCACGCTCCGGCGCTCGGCGTCCAGGCCTGGGTGGACTCGCTCAGCCGGGAGCTCGACGCCGCCGTGTACTTCGTGCAGTACCTGGACGGCGAGGTGCGGCTCGGCGCCGTCTCCGGCAATCCGGCGCGGCCGCCCGTCGAGGAGTGGGCCGACTTCCGGGCCACCGCCCACGCCCACGCCGCCGGCCAGAGCCTGCTGCTCCAGCTGGAGCCGGAGCAGCGCGACGACCACCTGAGCCGCCACCGGGTGACGGCGCTCACCCCGCACACCGTCGCGACGCGCGGCGCCTTCGAGCGGCGCCTCGCGGCGGCCCCGCGGCGGCTGGCGGTCCTGGAGCACCAGGAGTACGCGCTGGGGACCGCCTGCGCGGCGGTGCCGATCACCGTGGGCGCGGAGACGGCCGCGGTGGCGCTGTCGATCCCGGCCGCCGAGGGGGCGCGGCTGCGCGGGCTCGCGGACCGGCTCCAGAAGCGGGCGGAGCAGGTGCTGATCGCGCAGACCTTCGCGGTCGCCGCCGCCGGTCACGAGCCTTGACCCGTCGACCCTCGGGGCGGGCGATCGGGCCGGGAGGGGGACGGAAAGGGGCATCGCCGGGGCGCCGGCGGTGCCCCTTTCCGCTGCCCGCCGGTTCCCCACGCGTCCTCCACCTGCGGTGGTCGATACCCAGGGGGGTATTTGACGTGGCGCGACACCGACCCGTACGGTCGTACCTGTTCATACCCGGGGGGGTATTCAGTCGCTTGCGGGAGGTTCCGCCGTGTTCTTCGCCCAGTACTACCTCGACTGCCTGTCCCACGCCTCGTACCTGATCGCGGACGAGGGCACGGGCCACGCGGTGGTCGTCGACCCGCGCCGGGACGTCTCCGAGTACCTCGCGGACGCCGCCGCGCACGGCTTCACCGTCATCGGGGTGGTCAACACCCACTTCCACGCCGACTTCGTCGCCGGCCACCTGGAACTGGCGGACGACACCGGCGCCTGGATCGGCTACGGCCGGCGCGCGGAGACCGAGTACCCCATCCGCGCGCTCGCCGAAGGCGAGCGGATCGTGCTCGGCGAGGTCGTCCTCCAGGTCATGGAGACCCCGGGCCACACCCCGGAGTCGATCAGCGTCCTCGTGTACGAGCACGCCGACGACGCCGTCCCCTACGGCGTCCTGACCGGTGACGCGCTGTTCATCGGCGACGTCGGCCGGCCCGACCTGCTCGCCTCGGCCGGCGTGACCGCCGAGGAGCTCGGCCGGATGCTCCACCACAGCGTCCAGCACAAGCTGATGGGCCTGCCGGACGAGGTCCGGGTCTTCCCGGCCCACGGCGCCGGCTCGTCCTGCGGCAGGAACCTCTCCACCGAGAAGTCCTCCACCATCGGGGAGCAGCGGGCCACCAACTACGCCTGCGCGCCCATGGACCGGGACGCCTTCGTCGCGCTCGTCACGGCCGGACAGCCCCCCGCGCCCGGCTACTTCGCCTACGACGCCGACCTCAACCGCAAGGACCGCGCCCGCTACGACTCCGCCACCGCCGCCCGGGCCCTGACGCTCGACGGGTTCGCGGGGCTGCGGGCCGCCGGGGCCGTCGTCGTCGACGCCCGCGACCCGGGGGAGTTCGCCGCCGGGCACCTGCGCGGCGCGGTGAACGTACCGGCCGACGGGCGGTTCGCCGAGCAGGCCGGGACCGTCCTCGACCCCGCCGACCGGCTCGTCGTCCTCGCCCCCGCGGGGCGCGAGGAGGAGATCGTCACCCGCCTCGCCCGCGTGGGCTTCGACCGGGTCGAGGGGTACCTCCCCGAGCCGGAGACGGCGCTGGAGGCGCTCGCCGACGAGGTCGCCCCGGCGAGCCGCGTCACGGCGGCGCGGCTGCGGACCGCCCTCGCGGGCGAGCGGCCGCCGCTCGTCGTGGACGTGCGCACCTGCGGCGAGCGCGGCACGCACGGCGTCATCGACGCGGCCCTGCACCTGCCGCTCAACGAACTCCCGGACCGGGCCGGCGAACTCCCCGCCGGCCGGCCGCTCGTCCTGCACTGCGCGGGCGGCCACCGCTCCTCCATCGCCGCGAGCCTGCTGCGCCGGCGTGGCTTCGAGGACGTCTCCGACCTCCTCGGCGGCTACGCGGCCTGGGCCCTGACGGCGACGGAGGGCCCTGCCGCCTGAACCCCCGCCCGACCCGCCGCATCCATCCCCACGAACGGAGCCACCCCGCCATGACCACCCCCTCCTCCCTCTCCCCCGCCGTGCTGCACCGCCTCGTCCGGGAGGGCCGCGCGCCGCGCCTCCTCGACGTCCGCACGCCCGGCGAGTTCCGTACGACGCACATAGCGGGCTCGTACAACGTGCCGCTGAACACCCTGCGCGAGCACCGCGCCGAGCTGCTCGCCCACCTGGACGAGGAGGTCGTCCTCGTCTGCCGGTCCGGGCAGCGGGCGCGGGAGGCGGAGCGGGCCCTCGCCGACGCCGGGCTGCCGAACCTTCGGGTGCTGGAGGGCGGGATCGTCGCCTGGGAGGGGTCGGGCGCGCCCGTCGAGCGCGGCCCGGAGCGGTGGGACATGGAGCGTCAGGTCCGGCTCGTCGCCGGCTCCGTCGTCCTCGTCACCGGCCTGATCGGCATCGCGGTCCCCGGTGCCCACCTCGTCGGGACCGCGATCGGCGCCGGGCTCACCTACGCCGCGCTCAGCAACACCTGCGCCCTGGGCGTCCTCCTCTCGAAGCTGCCCTACAACCGCGGGCCCCGCACCGACCTGCGCACCGTCCTCGCGGAGCTGCGGAGCACCCGGTGACGGTGCTCGCCGTCGCGGCCTCGCTGCTGGTGGGCGTCGCCCTCGGCGTCCTCGGCGGCGGGGGCTCGATCCTCACCGTGCCGATCCTGGTCCACCTGGCCGGGCAGGACGCGAAGGAGGCGATCGCGACCTCGCTGTTCGTCGTCGGCGTGACCAGCCTCGCCGCCCTCGTGCCGCACGCGCGGGCACGACGGGTGCGGTGGCGGACCGGTCTGCTCTTCGGCGCCTTCGGCATGGCGGGCGCGTACGGCGGCGGGCGGCTCGCGGAGTACGTCCCGGGGACCGCGCTGCTCGTCGCCTTCGCCCTGATGATGCTCGCCACCGCCGTCGCCATGCTCCGCACGCCCCGCACCGCCCGCGCGCCCGAGCCGGGCGACGGCGGGCCGTCCGTGCGGCGCATCGGGGTCGAGGGGCTCCTGGTGGGCGCGGTGAGCGGGTTCGTGGGCTCCGGGGGCGGCTTCCTCGTCGTCCCGGCCCTCGTCCTGCTCGGCGGGCTGTCGATGGGACTCGCCGTCGGCACCTCGCTGCTGGTGATCGCCCTGAACTCCTTCGCGGGTCTGGCCGGGCACCTCTCCGGCGCCACCGTCGACTGGGGTCTCGCGCTCGCGGTCACCGCCATGGCCGTCCTCGGCAGCCTCGTCGGGGCGCGGCTGGCCGACCGGATCCCGCAGGCCGCCCTCCGCAGGGCCTTCGGCTGGTTCGTCGTGGCGATGGGGTCCTTCGTGCTCGCGCAGCAGCTCGGTCCGGTCGTCCGAACCCATCCGGCCACCTGGGCGGTCCTGGGCGCCGCCGGACTCGCGGCGGCGGCCGGGGCGGTCGTCCGGCGGGCCCGGACCCGTACCGCGACCGTCCGCGAGTGACCGGCACCAGCAGGAACCGACCGATTTAATACCCTGGGGGGTATCCTGATGGAGGGGGTGACGACGCGAAGGAGGCGGCCGTGCAGGTCGACGAAGAGGCCATGGCGCCCGTGCTCAACCGTCTGCGGCGGGCGCAGGGACAGCTGGCCGGAGTGATCGCGATGGTCGAGGCGGGCCGCGACTGCAAGGACGTCGTGACCCAACTGGCCGCCGTCTCCCGGGCCCTCGACCGGGCCGGGTTCAAGATCGTGGCGAGCGGGATGCGCCAGTGCCTGGCGGAGGAGCCGGCGGGCGGCCCGCCGATGACGGAGGCGGAGCTGGAGAAGCTCTTCCTCGCCCTGGCCTAGCGCCCCGGCGCAGCCCCCGGCCCCGCCGCCGCCCATCGGACACCCGCGCGACGGGGTCGGGCGGTCTCCGCGCCTCCTATGCTGACCAGGTACGGAATCACCAGGCCAGACATGGCGCACGAACAAAGGGGCACCCCGCTCGATGAGCCGGAAGCAGCAGCGCGGAGAAGTCACCGTCGAGCGCGTCCTCGACGCCGCGCTGGACCTCTACGCGCGCGAGGGCGAGGCGGGCCTCACCGTCGCCGCCCTCACCCGGGAGAGCGGTGTCAGCACCGGCAGCGTCTACCACCACTTCGGCAACCTCCACGGAGTGGTCTCCGCGCTCGCCCTCCGCTGGCTCGACCGCCTCCTCGGCGAGCTCGGCACCGCCCTGCTCTCCCACCAGGACGCCCGTTCCGGTATCGAGGCGGTCGTCCACGCCTATCTGGGCTTCGTCCGCACCGAACCGGCCGCCTCCCGCCTCCTGCACTCCCCCTTCGCGGACCAGGAGGGCACGGCCCACGCCGCCGAGATCCGCGACAGCCAGGAGGCCCGGCTCACCCCCATCGAGCTCTGGCTCGACGCCCACCGCAAGGCGGGCGAGCTGGCCGACCTCCCGACCCCCGTCATCGAGGGCCTCGTCCTGGGGCCGGTCGTCGCCATGGCGCGCCGCTGGCTCACCCTCGGCGACGTCGACCTCGAAGAGGCGAGCCGGATCCTCCCCGACCGGATCTGGCGCTCGGTCGGCCCCTGACGGCGGCCGGCCCCGGGGTCAGCGGGGTCCGCCCCCGGTGGGCGGGGCCGGCGGCGCCGGGGACGCGCCGTCCGAGGTGCCCGGGCCGATGCGGAGCTCGAAGTCGCCGTCGTACCGCTCGTGTCCGGCGATCACCGCGACCCCGACGACCTCCTCGCCGACCTGGCCGCGCACGATCAGCGGATCCTCCCGCAGGTCCCGCATGAGGGCCACGCACATGCCGATCATGACGAGCACGAACGGGGCGGCGACCAGGATCGTCAGGTTCTGCAGGCCCGCCAGGGCGTCGCCCTGCCCGTCGCCGATGAGCAGCATGATCGCGGCGACGGCGCCGGTGACCACCCCCCAGAAGATCACCACCGGGCGGGTCGGCTCCATCGCGCCGCGCTGCGACAGGGTGCCCATGACGATGGAGGCGGCGTCCGCGCCGGAGACGAAGAAGATCCCGACGAGGATCATCACGAGCAGGCTCATCACGCCCGTCAGCGGGAACTCCTGGAGCAGCCCGAAGAGCTGGCCCTCCGGCGTCGTCTCGCCCGCGAGCTCGCCCTGCTCGGCCAGCCGCATCGCGGTGCCGCCGAAGATCGCGAACCAGACCAGGCTGACCGCGCTCGGCACCAGGATGACGCCGCCGATGAACTGACGGATCGTCCGGCCCCGGCTGATCCGGGCGATGAACATGCCGACGAAGGGCGTCCACGAGATCCACCACGCCCAGTAAAAAACGGTCCAACTGCCCAGCCAGTCGTGGATGTTCTCGCCGCTGGTGGCCTCGGTGCGGCCGGCCAGCTGCGGCAGGTCGCCGATGTACGCGGCGATCGAGGTCGGCAGCAGGTCGAGGACGATGATCGTGGGTCCGGCGACGAAGACGAACACCGCGAGCAGGAGCGCGAGCACCATGTTGATGTTGGAGAGCCACTGGATGCCCTTCTCCACGCCGGAGACGGCGGAGAGCACGAAGGCGACGGTGAGCACGGCGATGATGCCGACCAGCAGGCCCGTGCCGGTCTTCGCCATCCAGCCCAGCTCCTCCACGCCGCTGCCGATCTGGAGCGCGCCGAGGCCCAGCGAGGCGGCGGAGCCGAAGAGGGTGGCGAAGATGGCGAGGATGTCGATGACCCGGCCCGGCCCGCCGAGCGCCCGGCGCTTGCCCATCAGCGGCACGAAGACGGCGCTGATCGTCTGCCGGCGCCGGCGGCGGAAGGTCGAGTAGGCGATGGCGAGGCCGACGACCGCGTAGATCGCCCACGGATGGAGCGTCCAGTGGAAGAGCGTGGTGGCCATCGCCGTCTCCATCCGCTCGGCCGAGTCGGCCGGGGAGGTGCCGGGCGGCGGGGTGCCGTAGTGGGCGAGCGGCTCGCTCACCCCGTAGAACATCAGGCCGATGCCCATGCCGGCGCTGAACATCATGGCGATCCAGGAGACCGTGCGGAACTCCGGCCCCTCGCCCTCCTGTCCGAGCGTGATCCGGCCGTACCGGCTGATCGCCAGCCAGAGCGCGAAGACGACGAAGCCGGAGGCCGCCAGCATGAACGCCCAGCCGCCGTCCCGGATCAGGCCGTCGAGCAGGCTGCTGGAGACCGACTCCAGACCGTCCGTGGCCGTCGCGCCCCAGACGACGAACGCGAGGGTGAGGACAGCCGTGACGCCGAAGACGACCGGGTCGGTGCGGGCGGGGTGACGGTGGGCGAGATCGGGCAGGTCCGCCGTCACCGGCAGCGCGCCCCTCCCGCTCCCGTCCTGGCCGCCTCCGTCGTCACCCGCGCCCGGATCCTGTCCGTCTTTCGCCATCTACAACCCCTTTCCCCACCAAACGGAACAAACGCTTTATGTCCCCGTAAGGCAGTACCACACGAGGGGTCCGACTCGGGGGACCAACAGGCCCGGCCGGCTTCTGGACACCATCGGGAGGGGATAGTTAGGTTAGCCTTACCTAAAAGTCGATCGAGGAGTCCTCGTGCGCGTCGCCCCCTCCCCCGCCCTGCCCCAGCAGACCGCCGCGGAACAGGTCCGCTCCGTGCTGGCCCGGGCCATCTCCCTCTCCCTCACCCTCGACGGCGAGACCTACGACCTCCTCGGCGCGCACACCGTCGGAGCCCGCGGCCGGATCACCCTCCACCCGCCGGCCGACACCCCCCTCTCCGACCACCTCGCCCGCTCCCCGCACCACGGCGTCGACGCCCGGATCGAGCTCACCGACATCGCCCCGACCGCGCTGCGCGACCGGGTCCGGGCCCGCGTCACCCTCACCGGGCGGCTCGCCCCCGCCACCCCCGGCGACCTCGGCTCGCTCCGCCTCGACCTCGCCCGCGTCGTCCTGCGCACCGGCACCGGGACCCAGGAGGTCGCCCCCGGCGCGTACACCCTCGCCGCCCCCGACCCGCTCGCCCTCGAAGAGGCCGCCCTCCTCACCCACCTCGCCGACGCCCACGCCGACCTCGTCTCCGACCTCGTCGTCCTCGCCGGCGCCCGCCTCCCGCACGGCGTCGTCCGCACCCTCCCCCTCGCCATCGACCGGCACGCCGTCTCGCTGCGCTGCGAGTACGGCGAGGGCCACTGCGACCTCCGCCTCCTCTTCCCCGGCGATGCCCGCGACGCCGCCGAGGCCGGCGACATGGTCCGCCGGCTGCTCACCGCCCCGCGCTGCGCCCACCACCACGACCACCACTGACCGGACCCCCGCGGCGGAAACCGCACACACGCGCGGGCGCGTCCCCTCCCGCATGGACCAGATCAGGCACGGATTCCGCCAGCTCCTGCGCTTCGCCCTGCTGGAGGCGCGCTGCTGCGCCTTCGCCGTCGCGCTCGTCGGCGGCATCGCCGTCTCCTCGCTCCTGCCCGACCTGCCCGTCGCCCGCTACGACCTGCTGCTCGGCTACGGGATCCTGCTCACCGTGCTGGCCTGGCGGCTCGGCTGGGACAGCGGGCGGGACGTCGCGGTCATCGCCGTCTGCCACCTGATCGGCCTGGTCTTCGAGCTGGTCAAGGTCCGCATGGGCTCCTGGAGCTACCCTGAGGACGCGGTCACCAAGTTCGGCGGCGTCCCCCTCTACGGCGGCTTCCTGTACGCGGCCGTCGGCAGCTACGTCTGCCGCGCCTGGCGCCTGTTCGACCTGCGGATCACCGGCTACCGGCCCCGGATCATGGCGGTCCTCGCCGGCGCGGTCTACCTCAACTTCTTCAGCCACCACTGGCTGCCCGACGCCCGCTGGGTCCTCGCCGGACTACTGCTCCTCGCCACCGCCGGCACCTGGGTCCGCTTCCGCGTCGGCGAGGAGGACCACCGGATGCCGCTGGCCCTCTCCTTCGTCCTCATCGGCTTCTTCCTCTGGATCGCCGAGAACGCCGCGACCTACGCCGGCGCCTGGAGCTACCCCGACCAGCTCGACGGCTGGCAGCCCGTCTCCGTCGCCAAGTTCGGCGCCTGGGCGCTCCTCATCTCGGTCACCTTCGTCCTGGTCTACGGGACGGGCTCCTCGCCCCGGCGGATCCCGAGCGTGGCCAGCAGGTCCTCGTGAAGCTCCATCCAGACCGTGTGGCAGGAGTCGGCGCGCGGGCGGTCCACCCAGGACAGCTCGCCGCGCCGCACCCGGGCGAGCGCGCCGGTGAAGCGCTCCCCGTAGCCGCCGAAGCGCGGCAGCAGGGTGGCAAGGTCGGCCGAGAGGGTGTCGATGACCCCGCCGAGCACGGTCAGCTCGTCGAGGACGCGCCGGTCCCAGACCGGGTCCCCGTGGGTGTTGACGGCGAGGCGTCCGCCGTCGTCGGGCCGTAGCTGCCAGTCAGTACAGGCCGTCAGGCAGCGGGCGTTGTAGGCCAGGAAGGTCGCGTACCGCTCCCGTACCGCCGCCTCGTGCCCGGCCCCGGCCAGCTCCTCGGCCAGCAGCCGCTCCCCCTCGGCCCGCCCCCGGTCGGTCAGGCTCCAGCCCGAGGTGCCGGCGAAGGCGGCCCTGCTGACCCGCCCGTACGCCTGGAGGTCGAGCAGCAGCTCGCCCACGGCCTCGGGATCGAGCCCGTAGCGCGCCGCCGCCTCCTCCTCGGTGGTCATGCCCCGCAGCCGTACGGCGTGCAGGACGAGGAGCTCGGGAGCGGAGGGGATCGAGGGCGTCGCCATGGAGAGAGCCTAGGCCGTCTCTTTCGGGTCGGGCCGGATCAGGGAGCGGCGTCCGGTGCGTGCGGTCGCAAGGCGGAGGAGGGAGTCCATGCGGTGGGGGCACCTCCCAGCGGTAGCCGGGGACATCGGCGACCGACGACAACGCGGCGAGCGCGCGTGCGCATGGGGGCACCTCCCGGCGGTAGCCGGGGGAGACGCGAGCCCGGCATGATCCGGAAGAGACGGCCGAGGCAACCCGGCGGGCGTCCGGGGCGTCCTCCCGGGCAGGAAACCCACGACCGAGCCAAGGACATGTCATGAGTGACAAGGCCCGCGTCCTCTTCGACGCGCTCGACCTCGACCAGGACGGCACGCTGACCCGTACGGAGGTCATCCGGGCCCTGCGCGAGAAGGGCCCCACACTCGCGGCGCGCGGAGTGATCCCGTTCTGGGGCGTGGGCGGCGACGACGAGTCCGCCGCGCTGTTCGACGCGGCGGACCAGAACGGCGACCGGGTCCTCAGCTACGAGGAGTTCGCCGCCGTCGTGGACCGCCGCTTCGGCTGGTGACCCCGGGGATTTTGAGTAGGCCGGTCGATTTCTTGCGGCCGGTGCGGGCGTAGACCTCTCCCGGACGGGAGCGGTACGGGCTCCGCTACGCGCGGGCCGGCGGCGGCGCGGTCGAGCCGCGCACCACGAGCTCGGGCTCGTAGAGCAGCTCGCCGGGGTGCGAGTGGACTCCCTGGATCTGGGCGCAGAGCAGTTCGACGGCGGCCCGGCCCATCGCCTCGATGGGCTGACGGACGGTGGAGAGCGGGGGCTCGGTGCAGTTCATGAAGGCGGAGTCGTCGAAGCCGACCACCGACACGTCCGCGGGGACGGCGAGTCCGCGTCGGCGGGCGGCCCGGATGGCGCCGAGGGCGAGCGGGTCGCTGGCGCAGACGATGCCGGTGACGCCCTGTTCGAGCAGCTGGTTGGCGGCGGCCTGGCCGCCTTCGAGGGAGAAGATCGAGCGGACGACGCGCTCGTCGGGGAGCGGGGTGCCGAGTGCCTCGGCGGCGGCCCGGGCGGCCTGGAGCTTCCGGCGGGAGGGCACGTGGTCGGCGGGGCCGAGGAGGAGCCCGATCCGCTCGTGCCCGAGGGAGGAGAGGTGGCGCCAGGCCTGTTCGACGGCGACGGCGTCGTCGCAGGCCACGCAGGGGAAGTCGAGCCCTTCGATGGAGGCGTTGACGAGGACGACCGGGATGTTGCGCTCGGCGAGCCGGTGGTAGTGCTCGTGCGGGGCGTCGGCCTGCGCGAACAGTCCGCCGGCGAAGACCACGCCGGAGACGTGCTGCTGGAGGAGGAGGTCCACGTAGTCGGCCTCGGAGACACCGCCCTTGGTCTGGGTGCAGAGCACGGGGGTGAGCCCCTGCTGGGCGAGCGCCCCTCCGATGACCTCGGCGAAGGCCGGGAAGATCGGGTTCTGCAGCTCGGGCAGGACGAGTCCGACCAGCCGGGCGCGCTCGCCCCTGAGCTGGGTGGGCCGCTCGTAGCCGAGCACGTCCAGGGCGGTGAGCACGGACTGCCGGGTCGCCTCGGACACCCCGGGCTTGCCGTTGAGGACGCGGCTGACCGTCGCCTCGCTGACCCCCACCTTCTTCGCCACTTGAGCAAGTCGTCGCGTCATGAGCGCAAGGCTAGCGCAAGCCCCGCAAGAGAATGACGATCCGTTGCAGTCTCCGCGCAAACGCGCCGGCGAGGGTCTTTCCGCAGGACCCCGAAAGGGACACGGATGGGTAACGGACGGGCCGAGCGGGATCCCACACCTTGTCAGTGCAATTTCACATTACTATGTTACGGGTCACATTCCGGCCGCTCTGGCTGTCCGACCGCTCTTCCGCCCTCCTCGGAGTGACCCATGACCAAGCGCACCCGCACCCTGGCCATCGCCCTGGTGTCGACCCTGACCCTCGGCCTCGCGGCCTGCTCCGGCGGCTCGTCCGGCGGGACCGGCGGCACCGAGCGGAAGAACCCCGCCGCCGCCAACGCCGGTGCGGTCCTCGGCGGCACCCCGCAGCGGGGCGGCACCCTCACCGTCCTGTCCAACCAGGACTTCTCCCACCTCGACCCGGCCCGCAACTGGGTCATGCCCGACATGGACTTCGGCACCCGGCTGCTCTACCGCACCCTCGTCACCTACCGGGCGGCGCCCGGCGCGCAGGGCAGCGAGCTGGTCCCCGACCTCGCCGAGGACCTCGGCACCCCGTCCGACGGTGCCAAGACCTGGACCTTCCGCCTCAAGCCCGGCCTGAAGTACGAGGACGGCACTCCGATCACCGCCCAGGACATCAAGCACAACGTCGAGCGGTCCTTCTCCCCCGACCTGCCCGGCGGCCCCGACTACGCGGCCCGCTACCTGGCGGGCGCCGAGGGCTACCAGGGCCCCGCCCAGGGCGGGCACCTCGACTCGGTGAAGACCCCCGACGCCCGCACGATCGTCTTCGAACTCCGCAAGCCCTTCGCCGAGTTCCCCTTCGCGGCCACCCTGCCGACCTTCGCCCCGGTGCCGCCGAAGCAGGACAAGGGCCCCCAGTACGACAACCGCCCGTTCTCCTCGGGGCCGTACAGGATCGAGAGCTACGCCCGCGACAAGCGGATGGTCCTCGTCCGCAACACCCACTGGGATCCGAAGAGCGATTCCGTCCGCAAGGCCTACCCGGACCGGATCGTCGTCACCATGGGCCTCAAGGGCAACCAGGTCGACGACCGCCTCATCGCCTCCTCCGGCGCCGACGCCTCCGCGATCTCCTGGGCCCAGCTCCGCCCGGAGTCCCTCTCCAAGGTCCTCACCAAGGCCGACGTGAAGGCCCGGCTGCTCGCCGAGTCCAGCAGCTGCACCGAGATGCTCCAGATGCACACCGGCCGCGCCCCCTTCGACGACCCGAAGGTCCGCCAGGCCGTCCAGTGGGCCCTCGACCGGGAGGCGATCGTCACCGCCGCCGGCGGCCCCGCCGTCGCCGAGGCCGCCGGCGCCGCCATGCCCGGCGCCCTGTTCACCGGGGGCAAGCAGCCCGACACCCTCGGGATCCCGCTCGCCGGCGACCCCGGGAAGGCCAAGGAGCTGCTCAAGGAGGCCGGGAAGCCCGACGGCTTCGCCACCCGCCTGACCGTCTCCACCAACGACAAGGCCATCGGCGAGGCCGTCCAGCAGGCCCTCGGCAAGGCCGGCATCGAGGTCACCATCGACACCGTCGACCCGTCCGCCTTCTACGACACCATCGGCGACACCAGGAACCGCACCGACCTCGTCTACACCGGCTGGTGCCCCGACTTCCCCTCCGGCACCACCTTCCTCCCCTTCGTCTTCGACGGCCGCTCCATCAAGGAGAAGGGCAATTCCGGCAACCACTCCCTCTTCAAGGACGACGCCACCATGAAGCGGATGGACGAGATCGCCGCCATGACCGACGGCGCCGCCGCCAACAAGGCCTGGCAGGAGCTCGACGGGCAGATCCTCGCCAAGGCCCCGGTCGCCCCCGGCGCGACGAAGCGCCGCTCCCTCCTCGTCGGGACCAACGTCGCCGGCGCCTACGGCCACACCTCGTGGGGCGGCCAGATCGACTACGCGACCGTCGGTCTCAAGGACCCGTCGAAGAGCACGGACTGAGGAACGACGCCCCGATGACCACCACCACACCCAAGCCCGGGCCCCGCCCCGATCCGGCGGCCACCTCCGCGCCGGCCGCCGCCGCTCCGGTCCACCCGGCCGACGGCGCCTGGCGGCTCGTCCGCGCGGAGCTCGGCCGCCGCGCCTCGCTCAAGGTCTCCCTCGCCGTCGTCGCCCTCTTCGCGGTGATGACCGCCGCCGCCCCGCTGATCAGTGCGCTGGGCGGCTGGGGCCCGGAGGAGTTCGACAAGTCCGCCGTCGACCCGTACCTCGGCGGACTGCCGATCGGGCCGCTCGGCGGCGTCTCCGCCGAGCACTGGCTCGGCGTCGAGCCCGTCACCGGCCGCGACCTGTTCGCCCGCGTCGTGCACGGCGCCCAGGTCTCCCTGCTCATCGCCTTCGCCGCCACCGCGATCGTCGTCCTCGCCGGCACCACCGCCGGCATCGCCGCCGGCTACTTCGGCGGCCGCACCGACACGGTCCTCTCCCGGCTGATGGACCTCACCATGTCCTTCCCATCCCTCATCTTCATGATCGCGATGATGTCGGTGGCCAGGGACGTCGACCGGATCCTGCTCATGACCCTCGTCATCGGCCTCTTCGGCTGGCCCGGCGTCGCCCGGGTCGTCCGCGGCCAGACCCTCTCCCTCAAGCACCGCGAGTACGTCGACGCCGCCCGCGTCGCAGGCTCCGGGCCCTGGCGGATCCTCGCCCGCGACATCCTCCCGGGCGTCGCCGGACCGGTCATCGCGTACACCACGCTGATGGTCCCCGGCATGATCGCCACCGAGGCGGCGCTGAGCTACCTCGGCGTCGGGGTCCGCCCGCCGACCCCGTCCTGGGGCCAGATGATCGCCGAGAGCGTCGCCTACTACGACACGGACCCCATGTACTTCCTCGTCCCCAGCCTCTGCCTCTTCCTCACCGTGCTCGCCTTCACCCTCCTCGGCGACGCGCTGCGCGACGTCCTCGACCCCCGGGGGAGCCGTACGTGATCCTCTACCTCGGCCGCCGGCTCCTCGGGATGCTCGGCGTCCTCCTCGCCATCGCCGCCGTCACCTTCACCATCTTCTACGTCCTCCCCTCCGACCCGGCCGCAGCCGCCTGCGGCAAGGCGTGCAGCGACGAACGCCTGGAGGCGATCCGCGCGAACATGGGCCTGGACGCCCCCGTCTGGCGGCAGTTCGCCGACTTCGTCACCGGCATCTTCACCGGCCGCACCATGGGCACCGGCCAGTACGCCCTGCACTGCGACTTCCCCTGCCTCGGCTACTCGTACGAGAACAGCGAGGGCGTCTGGGACCTGCTCGTCGACCGGCTGCCCGTCTCCGCCTCGCTCGCGGTCGGCGCCGCCGTCCTCTGGCTCGCCCTCGGCCTGACGGCCGGCGTCACCGCCGCCCTCCGCAAGGACAGCCTGACCGACCGGGCCCTCATGGTCGGCGCCGTCGCCGCCGCCTCGCTGCCCGTCTACTTCACCTCCGTCCTCCTCATCTACGGACTGATCCGGCTCACCGGGCTGCTGCCCTACCCGAGTTACGTCCCCTTCACCTCCGACCCGCTGTCCTGGGCGTCCAATCTGCTCCTGCCCTGGCTGGCCCTCGCGATCCTGTACGCCGCCATGTACGCCCGGCAGAGCCGCTCCGCCATGATCGAGTCCATGGCGGAGCCGTACATCCGCACCGCCCGCGCCAAGGGCCTGCCGCGCCGCACGGTGGTCGTCAAGCACGGCCTGCGCGCCGGCATGACCCCCGTCCTCACCCTCTTCGGCATGGACCTCGGCGGCCTCCTCGCCGGCGCCGTCATCACCGAGTCCCTCTTCGGACTCCCCGGCATCGGACGCCTCTTCTACGGCGCCCTCACCACCGGCGACCAGCCCGTCATCCTCGGCGTGACGCTGCTCGCCGCCACCTTCATCGTCGTCGCCAACCTCGCCGTGGACCTGCTGTACGCCGTCGTCGACCCGCGAGTGAGGTACTGATGACCGCCCTGTTGTCCGTCCGGGACCTCAGCGTCACCTTCCGGACCCCGCGCGGCCCCGTCCGCGCCGTGGACTCCCTCTCCTTCGACGTCCCGCACGGCCGCACCCTCGGCATCGTCGGCGAGTCCGGCTCCGGCAAGTCCGTGACCTCGCTCGCCGTCATGGGCCTCCACACCGGCGCCGAGGTCACCGGCTCGGTCGCCCTCGACGGCCGCGAACTCGTCGGCCTGCGCGACCAGGAGCTCAACCGGCTGCGCGGCCGGCGGATGGCGATGATCTTCCAGGACCCGCTCTCCAGCCTCCACCCGTACTACACGGTCGGCGAGCAGATCGCCGAGCACCACCGCGTCCACTTCGGCACCCGCAGGGCCGCCGCCCGCGCCCGCGCGATCGAGGCGCTCGCCGAGGTCGGCATCCCGGAACCGAAGCGGCGGGCCGGCGAGTACCCGCACCAGTTCTCCGGCGGCATGCGCCAACGCGTCATGATCGCCATGGCGCTGGTCTGCGAACCCGACCTCCTCATCGCCGACGAACCGACCACCGCGCTCGACGTCACCGTCCAGGCGCAGATCCTCGACCTGCTCGCCCGCCTCCAGCAGGAACGCCGGCTGTCCGTCGTCATGATCACCCACGACCTGGGCGTGGTGGCCCGCGTCGCCCACGAGGTCCTCGTCATGTACGGCGGCCGGGCCGCCGAACAGGCCCCGGTGGACGCCCTGTTCGCCGCCCCCGCGCACCCGTACACCCGCGGGCTCCTCGACTCGCTCCCCCGGCTCGACGACCCCGACGACGTACCGCTCCGCGCCATCCCCGGCACCCCGCCGTCCCTCCTCGCCCCCTCCCCCGGCTGCGCCTTCGCCCCCCGCTGCGCCCGCGCGGCGGCGGGCACGCCGGAGGAAAGGGCCCGGTGCGACCACGACCGGCCGGCCCTGACCGGACCCGACGGCCACACCGCGGCCTGCCACTTCGCGGCCCTCCCGGCCGCCGCCTCCTACGAAGGGATCGCCCCGTGAGCACGCCGACCCCTCCCGGTGAGCCGCCGCTGCTGCGGGTCCGGGACCTGGCGATGACCTTCCCGGGCCGGCGCGGCTCCGCGCCCGTGCGGGCCGTCGACGGCGTCGGATTCGACCTGGCGGCCGGGGAGACCCTGGGCCTGGTCGGCGAGTCCGGCTGCGGAAAGTCGACCACCGGCCGGATGATCGTCCGGCTCCTGGAACCGACCGCCGGCTCCGTCGAGTACGGCGGCCGTCCGATCGCCCACCTCTCGCAGCGGGCCCTGAAGCCGCTCCGCCGCGAGATCCAGATGGTCTTCCAGGACCCCCACTCCTCCCTCAACCCCCGCCAGTCCGTGGCCCGGATCATCGCCGACCCCCTGCTCGTCCAGGGGAGTTCGGCCGACGAGGCGCGCAGACGGGCGCTGGAGCTGATGGAGCTGGTCGGCCTCATCCCCGAACACGCCGACCGGCGCCCGCACGAGTTCTCCGGCGGACAGGCCCAGCGCATCGGCATCGCGCGGGCGCTCGCGACGGGCCCCCGGCTCGTCGTCGCCGACGAGCCGGTCTCCGCCCTCGACGTGTCCGTCCAGGCGCAGATCGTCAACCTGATGGAACGGCTCCAGGACGAACTCGGCCTCGCCTACCTCTTCATCGCCCACGACCTGTCGGTGGTGAAACGGGTCTGCGACCGGGTCGCGGTCATGTACCTCGGCCGGATCGTCGAGATCGGCGCCAAACGGCAGGTGTACGAGACCCCCGCCCACCCCTACACCCGGGCGCTGCTCTCCGCCGTACCGCTGCCGGACCCGGCGGCCGAACGCGCCCGCGAACGGATCACCCTCCTCGGCGACCCGCCCAGTCCCGCCGCTCCCCCGCCCGGCTGCACCTTCCACCCCCGCTGCCCGAAGGCACAGGCCATCTGCCGCACCGAGGCACCGGCCCTGCGGGTGCTCACGGCGGGCGAACCCCGGGAGGTGGCCTGCCACTTCCCCGAGGAGGGCTGACGGGCCGGCGGTGTCAGCCGGACGCCATCGCCAGGACCATCAGCAGGGCCAGCGCCCAGGGCGCCGCGAGCAGGAGGAGGGCGGCGGACGCGGCGGCGGTACGGACCCACCGGAGGGCGCGGCGGTGCGGCAGCAGCCAGGCCATGGCGAGGAGGACGCCCGCGAGGGTGAGGAGGGTCTCGAAGCCGCTGGTGTACCCGTCGGCCCAGAAGGTCGCGAACCCGCCGACCAGGAGCGGGAGTCCGGGGAGCGTCGCCACCAGGGGCGCCTTCCACCAGGTCGGGTCGGTGCGGACGTGGGTGCGGGTGTCGGTGTCGGTCGCCGTCGTCATGGCCCCAGCTCACCACGGCCGCAGCGGCCCGGGATCCGGGCCGGTACTCAGGACGGTGGCCGTACGTACTCAGGTGCGGTGGCGGCGGGGGCGGTCACGCGTCCCGCCGGTGGCGGCGGGAAGCCGCCTCGGCCGCCTCGACGGCGGACCTGGCCTCCTCCACGGCGCGCTCGGCGGCCCGGAGGCCCGTACCGGCCCGCTGCGCGGTCTCCTCGGCCGCGGCGGCCGCCGTGCGGGCGTCCTCCCGCTCCGACTCGGCGCGGCGAAGCCGGTCGGCGGCTTCCCCGGCCGCCGCCGCAGCGGCCCGTTCCGCCTCCCGGGCGGAGTCCAGGTCCCGCTCCCGCCGGGCCAGGCCGGCCCGGGCCTCCTTCGCCTTCGCTTCCGCCGCTCTGGCGTGCTCCGCCCTCTCCCCGGCCTTCCGGTCGTGTCCCTCCGGCTGTTCCGGCGGGGCGGCCGGGGTCCGGGCCGCCAGGGTGTCGGGAGGGGCGGCGGGGAAGCCGACGGCCGCCTCCGGCATCGCGGCGAGCCGTCCCTTCGCCCACGGCCCGGCGACGTCAGGGAGGGCGAGGACGGCGTGCAGGATCCGCTCGACGTCGCCGAGCACCACGTCGCTCGCGGGCTGACCGGCCTCCTCCGCGAGACCCGCGGTGGTCCGGACGAGCGCCCCGACGAGCCGGTGCTGCTGCCGGCTCGCCTCCCGCAGCCGCTCGCCGTCGAGCGTCCGGTGGGCCTCGCGGAGCGCCTCGCCCAGGGCGAGGAACCGCTCGGCCTCCCCGGGCCGTTCACGCGCCAGCAGGTTCGCCGCCCAGACGGCGAGCGGCGGGCGCCGCAGCGCCGCGATCGCCTTCGCGGCCGCCGTGTCCTTCGCCCGCCGCGCCTCGGCGACGTACGCGTCCCGGGCGGCCGTGAAGTCGGCCGGCCTCAACCCGTACAGCTCGTCGGTGACCCGCTCCACATCGACATCCATGCGCCCCACTCTGCGGGGCCCGGCGCGGACGCGCGGGCCGAACCTCCGCGGGCCGTCCGCCCGTCACCCGCTCGGTGGCGGGGGCCTCAGGCGTCCTGGATGCGCCGGAAGGGCCGCTCGGCCTCCAGGGCGAACGCCGCCTCCAGGAGGGTGCGTTCGCTGCCGGGCCTGCCGGAGAGGAGGACACCGACGGGCAGCCCGTCGGCGGTGGTGCGGGCGCTGGGCAGCGAGATCGACGGGGTGCCCACCACGTTGTCGATCGGCGTGTAGGCGACGTACGCCAGGATCCGCTCGACGAGGACCTCGTACGGCACCGTGGGGCTGAGGTGCCCGATCGGGGGCGTCGTGTGGGCGAGCACCGGGGTGAGGACGAGATCGAGACCGCGCAGGGCCGCCGCGTACGCCTCCTTGGTGCGCCGCAGCCGGCGCAGCACGCCCGGGGTGTCCCGCCACCGCCGCACGTACTCCTCGCGCAGCCCGCGGCTGAGTCCGTCCATGCGGTGCCGGTCGAAGTCGGCGCCGAAGGTGCGGCCGGTGGTGCCGAGGAGGAAGGAGAGCAGCCCCCAGTAGGTGAGGAAGTCCTCGGTGAAGCGGGGGTCGATGTCCATGGTGACGGGTTCGACGGTGTGGCCGAGGCCCCGGAGCGTGGCGGCGGTGTCGGTGACGGCGGCGCGGGTGTCGTCGTCGCAGGCGACGCCGTTCGGCGAGTCGAGCAGGAAGCCGATGCGCAGCCTGCGGTCCGAGGGCCCCTCGACGAGGCCGACGGGCGGCAGCTTCGGGTTGCGCCGGTAGCGCTCGGCGGCGGCGAGGAAGGCGGCGGAGTCGCGGACGGTGCGGGTGACGACGCCGTCGACGACCAGGTCGACCGGCAGGTGGCGGCTCTGGTCGTTCGGGACGACGCGGCCCCTCGTGGGCTTGAGGCCGACGAGTCCGCAGGCCGCGGCGGGGATCCGGATGGAGCCGCCGCCGTCGTTGGCGTGGGCGAGGGGTACGGCCCCGGCGGCGACGAGCGCCGCGGCGCCGCCGGAGGAGCCACCGGAGGAGTGTCCGGTGTGCCAGGGGTTGCGGACCGGCTCGGCGTGCTCGTACTCGGTGGTCGGGCTGAAGCCGAACTCCGGCAGCCGGGTCTTGCCGAGGACCGTGACGCCGGTGCTGAGGAACTGCCGGACGAAGGGCGCGTGCCGGCGGGCGGGCCGGGGCGTGAAGGCGGCGCTGCCGTGGCCGGTGGGCAGCCCCGCGAAGTCGGTGTTGTCCTTGACGAGGGTGGGGACTCCGGCGAAGGCCCCGCCGTTCCCGCCGCCGAGGGCTTGGGGCATCCCCTCGCCCGAACGAAGTCGAGAACTCGGGGAAGGGTCGAGCGGGGTCTGCACCGCGTTCAGGCCGGCGACCGCCCGGAGCCGGGCGGCCGCGTCCCTGGCCGCCTCGGCGGGACTCACCTCCCGCCGCCGGATCGCCTCCGCGAGTCCGACGGCGTCGTGCTCCCCGAGGGAGTCGTCCCGGAAGGCGTGCTCCCTGTTCCGCTTGTCGTCGCTCACCGCTGCCTCAGCCCCCGGGGTGGTCGTGGTCACCTGCTGCCGCCATCATGGCGTACCCGCGGGTAACACGCGAGGGGCCGGGGCGGCGGAGCGCAGGGCGAGGGAGGCCACGGCGGAGGGCGGCACGGCGGAGGGCTAACGGCCCTGGAGTCGCTTGACGTTGTCGCCGAAGGTCCAGTTCTTCGACCCGTCCCAGTTCGCCGACCAGGTCATCAGGCCCTTGAGCTTGCCGCCGTAGTGGTTCCACGCCTGGGCGACGAGCGAGGGCGTCATGTAGCCGCCGCCCGCGCCGGGCTGCGCGGGCAGGCCCGGGACCTGCTTGTCGTACGGGACGCGGATGGTGGTGCCCTGGATGACGAGACCGCGGTCGAGGCAGTCGGTCTGCGCGGTGAAGCCGGCGACGGTACCGGCGGAGTAGGAGTCGCCGGAACAGCCGTACATGCTGCCGTTGTAGTACTGCATGTTCAGCCACCACAGGCGCCCGTTGTCGGCGTACTTCTTCACGATGGGCAGGTACGCGCCCCAGATCGAGCCGTACGCGACGCTGCCGCCGGTGACGTACGCGGTCTCGGGCGCCATCGTCAGCCCGAAGCCGGCGGGCATGCGGGCGAGGACGCCGTCGATGATCCGGATCAGGTTGGCCTGGGAGGCGGAGAGGGTGGTGATGCTGCCGCTGCCGACGAGGCCGGTCTCGATGTCGATGTCGATGCCGTCGAAGTTGTACCGCTGCAGGATCGGCACGATCGTCTCGACGAAGCGGTCGGCGACGGCCGCGGAGCCGAGGTCGATGCCGGCGGCGGCACCGCCGATGGACATGAGGAGGGTGGCACCCGCGGCCTTGGCGCGGCACATCTCGGCGGGGGTGGAGACCTTGACGGTGTTGTCCATGCCGTCCTCCCACAGCACGGTCCCGTCGGAGCGGATCACGGGGAAGGCGGCGTTGACGACGTTGTACCCGTGGGCGGCGAACCGGGGATCGTCGATCGGGGCCCACCCGAAGGGCGGATGGACGCCGTTCGCGGCGCCGTCCCAGTTCTCCCAGTAGCCCTGGAGGACCTTGCCGGCGGGTCGGGGCTTGAGGGCGCAGGTGTCGGCGGCGGCCTCGGTGGTCGTGGCGGGGCGGGCGGCGGCCTGGGAGGAGGTGGCCGCGACGGCGGCGAGCAGGGCGGCGAGGCCCGCCCCGAGGGCGCGGGCGATCCGTGAGCCTGGCATGCGTGTGCTCCTTGGGACGTGGGGGGGGGTCGGTCCGGGGCGCGGCGCGCGCTCCAGGAGACCGTAGATTGGTCCAGACCTACCGTCAACCATGCATGCGGAGAGGGGAGTTGGCGATATGGGCAAGGGGCGCGACAGCGAGTCCGACGGAGGCGGACGGCACTGGTCGACACCGGGCGGCACTCTTGCGGAGGCAGTCCAGGGCCTTCCACGGCTCCTCGCGTTCGGCGTTCTTGCCGGACTTCTCGTCGGCGAAGATCCGGATGCACCCGGCTTCGGTGAGTGCGCGGATCTGCCGGTCGAGCAGCCGCCCAACAGGGTGCCCCTCAGGTTCTCCTTGAGCACATCGACTTCCTGACACCGTTTCATGGGCATGATCCGGCGCCGATCCGGCCGTGCGTCGCCGTTTGCCGATCTTGCTCATCCATCGGTCGATTTCCGAACGCGGGGGGCCGCGCCGGAACTTGGAACGCTTCACAACAACTCTTTTGAAACAACTGTTGTAGATCTACGTTCTGCGCATGGCCGCTTCCTCTGCTTCGTCCGGCGAGTCCTCGGGACGGGACGTCGAACTCGACACCGCCGCCTTGCGCGTGCTCGCTCACCCGTTGCGTCTGAACGTGCTCACCCTGCTGCGCGAGCGTGGTCCGTCCACTGCCACCCGGATCTCCGACGAGCTCGGCATCAACCCTGGCGCGGCGAGCTACCACCTGCGTCGCCTTGCCTCGGGAGGGCTCATCGCGGAGGAGCCGGACCGCGGTACCGGGCGCGAGCGGTGGTGGAAATCTGCTCATCGCCAGTCGATACACGATCCCGCGGCCTCTCCTGCGGAGCAGCGCGAGGCCGGACGCGCGTACACGCACGCGGTCGCCCTTGCCGCTGCAGATCGTCTGCGCAGAGCTGCGCATGAGGTGCCGCTGCTTCCTCAAAAGTGGCTCGACGTCACTACCTACAGTGACTTCCTTCTGCATCTGGCCCCGGGCGACGTGGACAGGATGAGGGCCGAGATCTTCGAGGTGATCTTGCGATACCGAGAGGGGGAGCGCGAGGCGACCGAAGGCGCTTCGCCCGTAGCGGTGCACGTGCATGCGTTTCCGGTTCCCGGCACGGCGCTGCCGCCGGCCGGTGAGGCGTGAACGCGCACGGCATAGCCGCGGTCGCGCGGCCGGCTTACCGGGATGCCAACGTTCTGCGCTGGCTTGCCGCGTACACGGCTTCGGTTGCCGGTGACGTTGTGTACTTTCTCGCCCTGTCCTGGGCGGCCGCACGCGCTGGGGGGCCGTCGCAGGTGGGCCTGGTGGTCGCGGCCGGGGCTCTTCCCCGTGCGGTGCTCATGCTGGGCGGTGGTGTGGTGGCCGACCGGTTCGGGCCGCGCCGGGTCGCTGTCGTCAGCGACGCGGTTCGCTGTGCGGTGGTCCTCGCGGTCGCCGGGGCACTCATGCTGGCGTCCCCGGGTATCTGGCTGCTGGTCACGGTTGCGTTGATCTTCGGTGTGGTGGACGCGGTGTTCATGCCCGCGGTGGGCGCGCTCCCGCCGCGCATTACCGCACCTGAGCAGCTCGCCCGGGTTCAGGGGATGCGCGGGTTGTCGATCCGCCTGAGCAATGCTGTCGGCCCGCTCCTGGCGGGAGCCGTCCTGGTGGTCGGCGGTGCGGCTGGTGCATTCACAGCGGCTGCCGCTCTCTTCGCGCTGTCGCTCGTCACGCTGCTCACCGTGCGAGTCGCTCCCCTGACGGAGGAACCTCAGCGCGGCTCCGCCTGGCGTGAACTGGGCGACGGTCTGCGATATGTGCGCCGCCATCGGATGCTCGCCCCGCTGGTCACGGTGATCGGGCTGAGCGAGATGTGCTTCAGCGGTCCGGTCGCCACCGGCTTGGTGCTCCTCGCCGATGAACGCGGCTGGGGTGCCTCGGGCATGGGGTGGATCGCGAGCGCATTCAGTGTCGGAGCCGCGGCTTCGGCGTTGCTGCTCACCGTCGCGGCCCGGATACCGCGCGCCGGGCTGGCGGTCTGTGGCACGTTGTCGCCACCGCTGCGGGAACGGTCGCCCTGGGGCATGCGCCCTCACTGCCCATCGCCGTCGTCTTCGGTTTCTTGATCGGACTGACCAGCGGGGTCACGACGACCGTGACCCAGGCGCTGGTCCAAACAGAGACAGACCCTCACTACCTCGGACGAGTCACCTCGGTCATGACTCTGTGCACGCTGGGCCTTGCACCCGTGCTCTTCCCTGCTGTCGGCATCACGGTGGCCCTCTGGGGAGCGGAGGTGTTCTTCATCGGGTGCGGTGCAATCTGCCTGCTTGCCGCAGTGCTCGGCCTCTCTTTCCCCGTGCTGCGACGCGCCGAACTCAACCCGCCGAGGCCCGCATCGCCGGCCGGCCGGTGACGCGCCCGGACCGGCTCACGTGTCCATACGTTCGTCGGCCGGTGCCTCATCGCCCGCTGCACGGGGGCCGGGCATCGCGGCCACGGTGAGGTTGAGGCGGGCACCCATGACGACCTCGTAGACCATGCGCACCACCCGGCGCCGGCCGCGCTTGTCGGTGTGGTGGACGGCTTCCGCCCAGTCCCCGCCCATCGCCTTGTGCGCCGGCACCGTCTCGCCCAGCGGGTCGTACGTGGTGTTGCCCGCCGCCGCGTACCGGGCCACCAGCCCCAGGGCCTCGATCACCGGCTGGTGCGTGTGGTCGGAGGAACGGAACTCCAGCACGTCCAGCAGCTTGATCAGCCCGCGCCGGTAGTGGTCGGTGCAGGACGCCTTCAACGCGGTCCGCACCGTGCGCCGGTAGACCGGGCCGCGGGTCTTGAACTCGTGCACCAGCTCCCGCAGCGTCTGCTCACTGCCCGGCACGGCCGGGTAGACGACCTCGCGGACCGTGCCCTCCGGCTCGCCGATCGACGCCTCGGCGAGCTCGAAGAGGATGTTCTCCTTGCCCGACACCTTCTTGAACGCGTTGACGAGCTGCTCGGTGACCTTCTTCTCCGCCCGCGCCCCGATCCGGTGCACCGTGAAGATCAGCGGCTCCACCAGCGCGTCCGTGATCTCCCGCTCCCGCTCGTGCAGCAGCGCGGCCGGCAGCGTCACCCGCAACGGCAGCGGGTGCGTACGCAGATGGGAGGGCGACTCCGCTGCGGCCCGCGCCCGCCATCCGGCCACCACCTTCGGCGCGACGTCCGTGAACAGATCCGGCGGAAGCCCGATCGCGCGGACCGCGAGCAGCAGCTCCACCCGCACCTGCTCCGGCCGCCGCTCCCTGCACGCGACGCGTTCGGCGAGCCAGCCGGTCAGCTTGTCCGCGTCCGCGTCCGCGACACTGCACTCACGGAAGCCCGGATGCCCGCGGATCTGCGCACGGTGGTACTCGACCCGTCAGCCCCACCGGGGCGCCGTGCGGTGCCAGGTGGCGCCACATGACGCCACATGGCGCCACATCCCACGTCGACCGGCACACCGAAGGCGCCCACTGGCGCCATTCGGCGCCACATGGCGCCATGTGGCGCCACGAGGGGTTGCGTATGGCGCCATGATGGTGCCATGATGACGTCATGGACCTCACCCCGTATGTCGACACCCTCCGCCGCGAACTCGCGGTGGCCGCCGAAGCCGGTGGCGACGCGGCCCGCGAGCTGGCCGAGCGGCTCACCGCTCCGCTGGAGTCGGCGGCCCGTCTGACCATGCTCAACGTGCTCTCCGCCGCGACGGACGAGATCACCCGCGAGCTCGCCCCCGGTTCGGTCGACGTACGCCTCCGCGGTCTCGACCCGGACTTCGTGGTGACGCGGCCGCCGGCCGACAGCGGCGCGGCGCCCGTGGAGCCCTCGGAGCCCGCCGAACCGCCGGCGGCCACGGCGGCCCCCGAGACGGACGAGGGGGCGGTCGCCCGGGTGAACCTGCGACTGCCGGCCCACCTCAAGGCGCGGGCCGAGGAGGCCGCGAGCCGCGAGGGACTGTCGGTGAACGCCTGGCTGGTACGGGCCGTGTCGTCGGCGCTCGACGGCGGCGCCGCGACCCGCCCGCGCACGGCGGAGGGACCCCGGTCCGTCGGCCAGAGCATCACGGGCTGGGTGCGCTAGCCCGCCCACCCCGTCCGGCACCGACGTTCCACTCCATCACCCCACTCCACTCCACTCCACTCCCACCACGTCCCACCAGCGGGGACGCCCCAGAGACCCAAGAGGACGGGACAGCCATGCCTTCTTTCGACACTCCCGCAGCGATCTCGGCCCTGGCCCGTGTGGAGGCCGGTTCCATCCAGTTCGTCGCCGGCGACCGTACGGACACGGTGGTCGAGGTGGCTCCGCGCAATCCGAAGAAGGACCTGGACGTGCGGACGGCCTCGCAGACCGAGGTGTCGTACGCCAACGGCACGCTGACCGTGCGGACGCCCAAGTCGAACCTGTTCGGCCGCACCGGCGTCGTCGACGTGATTGTGGAGCTGCCGACCGGTTCCCGGGTCGAGGTCGACGGCGCCTGGACCCAGATCCTCGGCGAGGGCAGGTTCGGCGAGGTCCGCGTGAAGACCTCCGCCGGCGACGCCCGGCTCGACACCACGGGCCCGCTGCACCTCGTCGCCTCGCACGGCTCCATCACCGTCGACCGCGTCGAAGGAGCGGCCGAGATCACCACCAGCTCCGGCAGCATGCGCGTCGGCTTCGTCGACGGCCCGGCCGTCCTGAAGAACTCGTCCGGCACCACGACGGTCGGCGCCGTCACCGGCGAGCTCCGCGTGAGCGGGGCGCACGGCGACATCACCGTCGACCGCGCCGAGGACTCGGTCACCGCGACCACGGCCCACGGCACGGTCCGGATCGGCGAGATCGCCCGGGGGACGGCGCAGCTGGAGACGAGCTACGGCGCCATCGACGTCGGCATCCGCGAAGGCACCGCCGCATGGCTCGACGCCGTCTCCGGCAGCGGCCAGGTACGCAACGGTCTGACGGCCTCGGACGCCCCCGAGGCGACGGAGGAAACCGTCAAGGTCCGCGCCCGCACCCGCCACGGCAACATCGACATCCGCCGGGCCCGCCCCTGACCCTCCCCGGCCCCCACCCGAGACCGCCCCTGCCCTCCTCCTGCCCGGCCGGGTGAAGGCACAGCAACGCCCGGGCCCCTCCGGCCCCACCCGAGCGGGCACCGCACGGCCTCCCCTCCCACTCCGCCCGGGCTCCGGCCCGGCGGACCCCCTCCGGCCCCCGGAACCACCCGGCCTCACGCCCACGCGACGCGGCGCGAGCTCCGCCCTGCCCCCTCCGGCGGGCCCCGAGTCCGCCTCCCCACAGGGCCGCGCCCACCCCGGACCGTCCCGGCCTCCCTCCGGACAGGCACCCGTCATCCGGCTCCGGCCCGGATCCCGCCCGGCGCACTCGGGCCCCCGGTCCCGCCCCGCCGGCAACGCGCCGCCCCGAGGCCCGGCGCAGCGCGGACCCAGCCGCTCCGGCTCCCTCCCCGCCCCACACCCACACTCACACTCACACCCACCTCAGCCTTCGATCGGAGGCCCTCATGCCTTCCTCTGTCATGCCCACGCCCACCCCTCAGCCCCTCCCGAGCCAGGGGAACGGTCACACGGCACCCCCCGCCATCACCGCCGCCGGCCTCCGGAAGTCGTACGGCGACAAGGTCGTCCTCGACGGAGTCGACCTCCACATCCCGGCCGGTTCCGTCTTCGCCCTGCTCGGTCCGAACGGCGCGGGCAAGACCACCGCCGTGAAGATCCTCTCCACCCTCGTCACCACCGACGCCGGCCACGCCACCGTCGCCGGACACGACCTCACCACCGACGCCCACCGCGTCCGCGCCGCCATCGGCGTCACCGGACAGTTCTCCGCC